>NZ_CDRJSZ010000005.1:0-429802 GCF_976954375.1 Niallia sp. Marseille-Q9988
TTCCAATGGGAAATAAATTAATTAGATTTTAAAGGTTAGAAAATGTTCAATCTTATAAAAAGATAGAAAACTCTCACCTGCATTTTAGAAAAACGTGCATCTTTTAAAGTGCTATGAATATTTCAGGATAAACACTCCTTTTAAATTAAATTTCTTTCTTTGTTTTATCTGAACCTAGTGGGATATAAAGATCGCAAACGCACCGTGGGGCGTACCTGCTTCTTTTTGTTTTATCTGAACGTAGTGGGATATAAAGGTAACATAGCAATAGTTCTTCCTTGCCAAGTAAATCGTTTTATCAGAACGAAGTGGGATATAAACTTTACAACCATTATTGAACAAAATGCAGAAGAAATAATATTTAATCTGAACATAGTGGTCAAAATATGATAAATGACAAGTTAATAATACTCCTTTCTCTTTAATTCTTCCTTAATATTACTACCAAATAACAAACCGTAACATTCCTACCTAAATTCCCCTCCTAAGGAAATCCCTAGCTAACTAACTCAATTGGTTAACAATTCCATCAAAAATCTCATTCCTTATCTAGCAAAGCTTTCACCTAGCAATCTCTCTATTACCACTTTTTGGACGATGAATAGAAATATTACATCTGATAGCTTAGTAGTAGACACAGAAACAACTACTAGGAGGTAATAGAATTTGAAGACACTAAAGAAGCTAATAGTAGCCGCTGGAATTGTGTTATCTTTTTCAGCTTTTACATTAATAGAAGAAGCAGAGGCAGCAACGAATCGGACGATTCAATCTGGAGACACTTATTGGAAAGTAGCTACAGGATTTGGGATTCCTGTCAGTGATTTAATGAAGGCTAATAATAATAAACCGTTAATTATAGGTCAAAATATGATTCTACCAAATGCAACAGTCTCACCGGCTGATAAAGATTTAATGGCACGATTGGTACGTGCGGAGGCAGTTGGAGAACCTTATGCTGGGAAGGTTGCAGTGGCAGTTGTTGTTCTGAATCGTGTGAAAAGCAACGAATTTCCAAATACAATTCGTAATGTCATTTATGAAAAATCAAATGGCTATTATGCATTTACTCCAGTTCAAAATGGGGAGATAAATAAAGCTGCTGATGCAGAGTCAAAAAGAGCGGTGAATGAAGCCATTGCTTTAGGCAGCCAAGGAAATGGTTCTCTTTATTTCTTTAATCCAAAAACAGCCAAAAGTGACTGGATTTTAACACGAGAAGTAACGGTTACAATTGGAAATCATCGTTTTGCTAGATAAATAGTAATAGAAGCGCCAGTCTTAATAGATTGGTGCTTTTTTTGATGGTTTCGAAAACCCCTGGCTATGCCGGGGGTTCCGGAGAGCTTATAGCGAGGTAACAAAAAAACCTCCTTTCATGGTAGGATAAAGTTGGTTTCCCGACCACTTTATCTCACGCAAGAAGGAGGTATGCCCTTATGAAGGACATGAACAGTTTAGCACATACAACATGGAATTGTAAGTATCACATAGTCTTTGCCCCAAAATACAGAAGGCAAATTATTTATGGCAAATACAAAAAGAGTATAGGACAAATCATAAGAGAGCTATGTGAAAGAAAAGGTGTCATTATACATGAAGCAAATGCCTGTCCGGATCATATCCATATGTTGGTTAGTATTCCACCAAAATTAAGTGTATCGCAGTTCATGGGTTACCTAAAAGGAAAAAGTAGCCTGATGATATTTGATCGACATGCGAATTTGAAATATCGCTATGGGAATCGGAAATTTTGGTGTCGTGGTTTCTACGTTGATACCGTGGGGAGAAATAAGAAACAAATACAAGAATATATAAGAAATCAGCTGAAAGAAGATTATATGGCTGATCAGCTAACGTTGTTCGAAGAATTCGATCCGTTCACGGGTGAGAAAAATCGGAAGTAAATAAAGAAATTCTTTAGAATTGGTGAGTGAATGTGGTGCAGAAGGGAAACATTTTCAGTGGGCCTTTAAGGCCGAGGCCGGTAAGAGAGGCTTTTAGCCGCAGAGCAAACCACCAGTTCACACTGGTGGTTTTGATTGGTCTATTTTTGTTAAAATGGAATGTAGAACATTTAAACAGAAGGGATAAACCATATTGAAATGGAGTTATGTAAATCGTTGGATCTTTGATAAACCACTAAAAAATAGAACCTCCTTAAACATATACGAAGTCGATAAATGTCTTGGCTTTGGTGCATATGGGATGATTTACTTGTGCACAGATAAACGCTCAGGAAAGAAATATGTAGTGAAACAATTGCGGCCAAGCAAAGGGAAAAAACAGCGCGAGTGTGAACGTTTTAAGGATGAAGCAGCGTTATTGAGAAAAATAGAGCACCCCGCGGTCCCAGCTCTAATCGAGGAATTTAAAATAGGAACTCTACATTATTATGTGATGGAATATGTAGAGGGAGATAATATAGAAGATTTATTATTTTTTCAAAATCAAAAGTTCACAGAAATAGAAGCGCTAGACCTGATGACTCAACTTCTCTCTATTATTAACTATCTTCATCAACACAAAATCTTTCATTTAGATATTAGACCACCAAATGTTCTTGTTAGAGAAGGTATAGTGTATTTAATTGACTTTGGTCTTGCTAAGCAAGTGGAAGATGAGGAGAAAGAAATGAGTAATTATCGTCAAGATGATTACTATGATTTGGGACAGATACTTTTGTTTTTATTGTATTCCGAGTTTAAAGGGAAGAAAAGCAAAAAACGGACATGGCTTGAGGAATTAACGTTGCATCCTGCAACAGTAAAGCTTCTTAAAAAATTGTTAGGCATTTCTGAACCTTATACGAATGGGGATAAAATTGAAAATGATTTAAAAAGTGTGAGGGAAGCTTTAAAAAAATAAAAAATGTATAAACTAAAAAATCTTGTACATCTGAGTACAAGATTTTTTAGTATTAACTACTACTATGCTTCCGGCGCTTATAATAATGGCTCCCACCGTATGGATTGCGTTTTCTATAACCAGAGCTGCTGTAGCTTTTGTGTTTGTGATAACCTCTTCGGTCACTACTGCTATATCTTTTATGACGACGGCTTTTACTGTAGCTGCCCGAAAATTGCTGTATTTTCCTCATGATTTTTCTAAACAAAATATCACCTCTTCTGATATACGGATTTAGATATTATTTTATCAAACAACGCATCGATATAACGAAAATTTACAAAAAAAATACATGATTGTAATAAAAAAGGATTGAATCATAATAAAATAGTGCTTACAAAAAAATGTACTTAATCGCACTAAGTATATCGGATTTGTTATATAAATATTGCATTCTAGTAAGAAAAAATAACATAACAAATATTTTTAACAATTTGTTTTATTTGCGATGGTAGCTTCTTTAGACTATACCGGAAAAGAGGTAATTGGGATCAAATCAATACAGAATTAGAACAAGGACTTGATCAATATTGGACAGATGCGAAATCTCTAGATGATGTACTGGCAGAATTAGAAGAGAGTGTTTCTCCATTATTGGAAGGTAGATATCCAAGTGAATAAATAATAGATGTAAAAAAGGATTTTTGCAAAATTCACAGAAGATATAATCTATGAGTAAAGCAATTTAAGAAAATAGTAAAAGAATAATAGGAGAGGGGTTTAAATGAATGAAGAAAGTGGAAGAAATCGCAACGAATAAAGTGAAAATTAATGATCGATTTTGGGGGCGATATTTAGAGGTTGTACGGAATCATGTCATCCCTTACCAATGGGATGCACTGAATGATCGATTACCAGATACTTCCCCAAGCCATGCCATTGAGAATTTTCGAATTGCAGCAGGGGAATCTTCTGGCGAATATTATGGAATGGTGTTTCAAGACAGTGATATTGCTAAATGGCTGGAAGCTGTTGCATATAGTTTAGAAAATGAGCCAAATGAGGAACTAGAGAAAACGGCAGATGAAGTAATCGCTTTATTAGGCAGAGCTCAAGACGAAAATGGATATTTAAATACTTATTATACGGTTAGAGAGCCTAATAACAGATGGACGAATATTCGTGATAATCATGAATTATATTGTGCTGGACATTTAATTGAAGCAGCAGTAGCATACTATCAAGCTACAGGTAAGAAGCAATTCCTTGATATTATGTGTAAATATGCGGATCATATTGATAGCGTTTTCGGTCCGGAAGAAGATAAGTTAAAGGGATATCCAGGACACCAAGAAATTGAGTTAGCATTAGTTAAACTATATGATGTAACAGGGCAGGAAAAATATCTGAATTTAAGTAAATATTTTATTGATGAACGGGGAAAACAGCCTCACTATTTTGATATAGAGAAAGAGAAACGAAAAGAAACAAAACCGTTTTGGTTTAACGACGATTATGCTTATCATCAGGCACATAAGCCAGTAAGAGAACAAAAAGAAGCAGTTGGCCATGCAGTTAGAGCTACTTATATGTATACAGCAATGACCGATCTTGCATTGAAAACGAAAGATGAATCCCTGAAAAAAGCATGTGAAGAACTTTGGAATAATGTCACGCAAAAGCAAATGTATGTGACTGCAGGCATTGGTTCCATGGAGTTTGGTGAATCTTTCTCCTTCAACTATGATTTGCCAAATGATTTGTCCTATACAGAGACATGTGCTTCTATTGCTTTAGTTTTCTGGGCTAACCGTATGTTACAGTTGGAAGCAAATAATAAGTATGCTGATGTAATGGAACTGGCTCTTTATAATGGTACCATTAGCGGAATGGATTTAGACGGTAAGAAATTCTTTTATGTCAATCCATTAGAAGTTTTACCAGAAGCTAGTGATAAAAGAAAGGATAAAAAGCATGTCAAATCTGTTCGCCAAAAGTGGTTTGGCTGTGCATGCTGCCCTCCGAATTTAGCAAGGTTAATTGCATCTATTGGCCATTACATTTATTCACAAAAGGAAAAAGAACTATTTGTCCATTTATATATGGGAAGTGAGACAAATATTCAAATCGCAAAAAACCAAGTTAAGCTTGTTCAACAAACAAACTATCCGTGGGATGGAAATGTCTCAATGATTGTTTCTCCAGAAAAGGAGGAAACCTTTACTATGGCACTGCGCATTCCTGGTTGGGCAAAAGGAACAGTGGTGATGCTAAATGGGGAGATAGTAGATCATTTTCCACTAATGAAGAATGGTTATGTATATATTAATCGTAGATGGAAAGAAAATGACCATATTGAATTATCTCTCCCAATGGTAGCAGAACGTATCCAATCGAATCCACAGGTACGCCATAATGTTGGGAAAGTTGCTATTCAACGTGGACCAGTGGTTTATTGTCTAGAGCAAGTAGATAATGGAGAAAATTTACATGGCATTATCTTACCAAGAGATGCAGAGTTAAAAGCAGAATATGACCCAGAATTGCTTGAAGGAGTTGTTAGTATTACTGGGGAAGCGGAACGACTAGACCAAAGCAATTGGAATAGCGAGCTGTATCGTACAGTTGAGGACAGTACTACGAAAGTACAATTGAAAGCGATTCCGTATTATGCTTGGTGTAATCGCGAACCAGGTGAAATGATCGTTTGGGTGAATGAGAAAAGATAGCAGAGGGATATCTTTTAAATAATATCATCAGATGTTTATTAGTTACTGATTTTAATAGGATGGGAGAAGAGAGGTAGGGGTTCATTCCCTTCCTCTCTTTTTGTAGTATAGATTATATGCATATTTTTATACGAGATGGTCCTTATTGAATACATCATAAATAATTTCCTATGATAAGAATCAATGACACAAAATATGGTATGGTAATATGGGAAAGTATGCTAGGAGGAAAGAGGGGGATTATTCGTGAAAAAAAATATATGGATTGGATTTATTATTGGTGTTGCTACTGTGTTAATCATCGGAGCAGGAATTGTATTAATTGGTAATTATTCTTTCCAAAAGGCAACTGAGGCAAAGTCTGAGACAATTGTTAAAGAAGAATCAAATGGGAAGGAAACAGAAGAGAAGGAAGAGACAGAAGAGACAGAAGAGACAGAAGAGACAGAAGAGACAGAAGAGGCAGATAGTGGTAATGGTAATGTATCCTACAGTGTCGAACAAACTTCCTTGATTTTAACCAAAGAGGATGGATCAGAACAAATATTTGAGCATGATAATGCTTTTGGGAAGATGGAACCTGTTGATTACTCGCCAACTCGTGAAAAAGTCTTGTTAACACCACAATATGGATGGGAAGAAGGTGGGGCGCTTTATGTCTATTCTAAAGAAAATGGACTAAAGGAAATAATCAATGTCAAAGCTACTTCAGGAGAACAATATTATCCAAGTGGAGCTCTTTGGTTAGATGAGCGCTATATTATCTATATTAATAGTTATATGTATGGGACGATTCCTAGTGGAGAATTACAGATTTATGATACGGAAACACAGCAGATATTGCCACTTGAATTATTTAAAGGCGATGCAGTCCTGCAACTTTCACGCGTAAGTGATGTAGATAAACCTTATATTGTTATGAGCGGAATTCAGTTTACAGATGAAATGTTAAATGATAGTAAATCTTATGTGGAGAACCATGATATCGAAGAAATTCTTGAAATGATTGAATAATGGATAGGAGTGTTATCCGCTCCATACCACTTGTTTATAAAAGATTGTTTTTCTATATACTATTGTGGAAATAAAAAAATTTAATGAATTGGTAAGACGAAGCAGGGTGAATCACAGCCATTTGAAACAGACCTTTTATAAACTAATAAAACCCCGAACAACCATAGGATTTCCATATGGTTGTTCGGGGATAGCTATGTCCAAACCACTATTTTAATTATTCAATAAGACCTTCCTCTTTCAAAAAGTCTACTGCAACATCTTCATATTGTTCTTTGTCAATATCAACACGTGCATTTAGTTCTTGCATTTTTTCATTATCGATTTTTCCGACAAGCATTCCTAATACTTCTTCTAATTCTGGATGTTTTTCTAATGTTTCTGCTCTAATTACTGGTGTTGCGTAGTAAGGAGGGAAGAAGTTTTGATCATCTTCTAGAACCTCTAAATCAAATGCAGGGATACGTCCATCTGTTGAAAATGCATCAATTACATCGACATCTCCGTTTTTAATCGCACTATACATAATGCCAGAGTCCATTGCTTGGGTATCTTTGAATTCTATCCCATAAGTATCAATGAGACCTGGATAACCATCCTCTCTTTCAAGGAATTCTGGTTCAGAGCCTAATGTAAGTTCCGGAGCCATCTTTTTTAAGTCCGAAATAGTTTGGATGTTATACTTTTCAGCGTCTTCTTTTCGAAGTGTTAAAGTGTATGTGTTGTTAAAACCAAATGGCTCTAGCCAAACTAAATTATAGTCTTCTTTAAATTTCTTTTTTACAATGTCATAGGCTTCATCGGGATCACTAACCATGTCCTCTTTTAGAATGCTTAATAATCCTGTTCCTGTATACTCCATGTACATATCATAATTGCCTGTGTTAACTCCTTCAAATGCTGGAGCTGTCCCGCCAAGAAAAGATTCATAGTTTACCTTTAAATCGGTATGCTCTTCAATCAGATGCCCCATCACATAAACCATAATTTCTTGTTCGGTGAAATTTTTACCAGTGATGGTGATGGTATCTTCTCCGCCTTTTCCATTGCTGAAATTTGCAATGACAGTTGACAGTGGGACTAAGACTATTATGGCTGCTATTATCCATATTCGAATACGGCTTTTATTTTTATTTCCTTTTTTACTACCATGTAGACCTTGAGGCGTTACATCCGCTTCCAATACTTTCAATAAATAATCAAATATAATCGCCAATAGAGCAGAAGGAATGGCACCAGCAAGTATAAGCCCAGTATTATATGTTTGTAACCCACGGAAGATTAAATCTCCTAAACCGCCTGCGCCAATGAGTCCAGCAATCGTTGCCACACCAATAATTAAGACAGTTGCGGTTCGGATTCCTCCCATGATTACTCTTAGGGAAAGTGGTAATTCAACCATCCACAGCACTTGGCGATTGGTCATGCCCATCCCAACGCCAGCTTCTATTGCGGAGCGTTCTACTCCGATAATTCCTAAATATGTATTGCGCAAAATAGGTAATAAGCCATAAACAGTTAAAGCAATAATGGCTGGAAGCTTACCAGTTCCGATGAATGGCACTAAAAACACTAGTAGCGCAAGACTTGGTATTGTTTGAAAGACGCCAGCTACTCCGATGATGGAGTCTGCGATTTTTCTATGGCGAGTTAAATAAATTCCTAGAGGAACGGAAATCACAATTGCAATGGCAATCGAAAGAAGAGATAAGTACATATGCTCTAAAATTAAGTTCCAAATTGTTGGCCAACGGTTTATAAAGACATCTATTGTCTCTGTAATTATATTAGGAATGGTTCAAACCTCCTTCACCAATTTGATCAGCGATGTACTCAACAAGGCTTGCACGATTGACAATCCCAACAATTTTTGAATCCTTATCAATTACTGGCACAAAACCATATTTGGATTCATTTACTAGTTGAAAAGCCTTTTCTGTCGGTTCATCCAGTTTGAGTGTGTTTACATTGGTGTCCATTATATCTTTTAATGTTAATTCCTCTTCATTGTATCGTTTTTGTACTTCCCAAACAGTAGCAATACCAAGGAAGGTATTAGCATTGTCTGACACAACAAGACTATCTACCCGTTTTCTTCTCATTAATTTCAATGATTCAGCAAGACCACGTGATTGGCCGGCACTTACGGGGGTAATCATTAACTTTTTCAATTTTGGTAAAGAAATATTTTCTTGTAATCGATCTTCTCCGATAAAATTACGAACAAACTCATTTGCTGGATGACGCAAAATATTTTCCGGTCGATCCAGTTGCACGACTTCTCCGTCTTTCATAATACAAATGCGATCCGCAATTTTTAAGGCCTCATCCATATCATGTGTTACAAAGACTATCGTTTTTTGAATTTCTTGCTGTAATCGAACTAATTCATCCTGAAGCTGCTCTCGACTGATAGGGTCCAAGGCGCTGAATGGTTCATCCATCAGGATTATTTTTGGCTCAGCAGCAAGTGCCCTGATAACACCAATTCTTTGTTGCTGTCCACCACTTAGTTCAGACGGATAGCGATCACCGAAAATTTCTGGATCAAGCCCAACCATGTTCATTAAATCATTGATTTTATCCATGTATTGTTCTTTTTTCCATTTTTGAAGTCGCGGAACGAGCGAGACGTTTTCTTTAATCGTCATATGGGGTAACAAGCCTATTTGCTGAATGACATAGCCAATAGTTCTGCGGAGTTTTACCGGATCTTCAGTGGAAATATCTTTTCCTTCAATGGTAATGGAACCACTGGAAGGTTCAATGAGTCGATTGATCATCCTCATTGTTGTTGTTTTACCAGAACCACTTGGTCCAATTAGAACAAGCAATTCACCTTCATTCACTTGAAATGAAATATTTTTAAGTGCTTTAAATCCATCTTGAAACGTTTTAGTAACTTCTTTAAATTGGATCAATTTCTACGAACACCTCCAGACTTTTCTTTAAAACTAACTACCCGATTTTGCTAACTAAATAACCAACTTTTTTTAAAATTTATCTTACAGCCATTAACTAGTATAACATTATTTTCGGAAAAATGGGTCCGAAAAGGGATTGTTATGGGAATGGCTCTTGTAGATAAATAAGTTTTTGACTTATGTGAGAAAGTATTTGTGAAATTATTATTCCCATTAGGGAGAAAAAAATGATAAAAAAATAAAAGATAGTTATATCAAAAGGTAAGATTGAAGGGTTATGATGTGTTAATGGATCGGTAAAACGCAAGATTTGAAATATTATTCAAATTTTGCGTTTTTATTTTTGTTTAAACATGAATGATGTTACTTAAGTTAACGTGAATGTTCGGTATTCAAGTGCAATTTTTGTATTTTTTTGACATTTTAACGCAAATTTTTATCTATATTGAATAAAACGGAACTTTATTATTATACATCATATACAATGACTTATATGAAAATCTTGATTAAAATGAATCCATGTTAGGAATTGTAACATTTAATAGTCAGAAAATTCTATATATATATAATAAACTGAGGTGGTCACTTGACTAAGATGATATTAAGTGGAATTACAAAGAAATACAATGATAATTCCTTAGCTGTAGATAATCTGAATCTTGAAATAGAAAAAGGAGAGTTTTTAGTTTTAGTAGGACCATCAGGTTGCGGAAAAACGACCACGCTCAGGATGATAGCTGGTCTTGAGAAAATCACAGATGGGACACTAGTATTTAATAATGAAATTATAAATGAGATGTCACCAGGTGAGAGGAAAATTGGTATGGTATTTCAAAGTTATGCTTTATATCCACATAAAAATGTATATGAAAATCTTGCGTTTGGATTAAGGAAAGCAAAAGTACCGAAAGATGATATGAATGAAATGATTCAGCAGACTGCAAGAATGCTAGGGTTAGATGGGCTATTAAAACGAAAACCAAAGCATTTATCAGGTGGACAAAGACAAAGAGTTGCTTTAGCAAGAGCAATTGTAAAACAACCTAATATTTTTCTATTTGATGAACCACTATCCAACTTAGATGCAAGCCTCCGAGTATCCACAAGAAAAGAAATATCCAAACTACATCAACAGCTTCAGTCAACAATGATTTATGTAACACATGACCAGGTAGAAGCTATGACATTAGGTACTAAAATTGCTGTGATGAATAAAGGCAAACTAGAACAAATTGACACTCCTGCAAACATTTATAAGAACCCAAGAAATACTTTTGTTGCAAGTTTTATAGGAACACCACCCATGAATCTACTTAATGGGAATGTAGGAATAAAAGATAACGTTCCTTTCTTAGCTTTAAGTAAAAGAAGTTGGAGAGTCCAGAATGATAAAGCTGAAAAGTTAAGTGAATATGACGGACAAGCTGTAATCATTGGTATCCGTCCGGAGGATTTATTTCTTACTACTGAAGAGAATGAGCATCTTACTGGGATTATTGAGACAATCGAGTACCTAGGCTCTGAAACGGTGATTTTCTGTAAAACCGATGTTGGCGATGTATTAATTAGATTAGAACGCTATAACCATTTAAAAATTGGAGACACTGTCCAAATTGGGTTCAATGTTGAAAAATTGCACTTTTTCGATTCAATGAAGGAGGAAAATATATTTAATGAATCTACGAATATTTAATTATTATGAAATTTATAGTGTGTTGGAGGGGATCTTTTGCAAACCCAGCTATCAAAAGAAAGTTTAAAGAAGAAGGCCGAGAATACGAAATCATTAAGTTTGAGAAAACGATTTGATAGATTATCTGAAACTAAAACTGCTTCCATCTATTTATTTCCATCCTTGCTTTTAATTTTACTAACGATTGTTTTTCCAATCATTTATTCCTTTGTCATGTCTTTAAACAAAGTAGGGTATAAAGCCGGCCTTATCGATTTTGAATTCGTTGGATTAAATAACTATTTAAAAATTTTTTCCGATCCTAGAATTCCGAATATTATATCTAACACTATTGTGTTTACTATTGTCAGTGTATTAGGAACGTTAATTATCGCTTTTGCTATTGCTCTATTTATTCATCATGGCATATGGGGGGCATGGTTATTTAAACGATTATTTCTGATTCCTTGGGCGTTGTCTAATGTAGTTAATGCACTCATGTGGCAGTGGATGTATAGTTCTAGCAACGGAATTATCAATCATATTTTACTAGAGCTACATATTATTGAGAAACCTGTTATGTGGTTGACGGAACAATCAACAGCAATGGGAGCTATTATTTTAGCGGATATATGGAAGAGCACACCTTTTGCAGCACTATTAATATTAGCAGCACTTCAAAGTGTTCCAAAAGAATTATACGATGCATCAAAAGTGGATGGAGCTGGGCCATTCCAACAGTTTAAAAGTATTGTTTTACCCACAATAAAGCCAGTTTTATTTGTTGTTATGGTTACACAAACAATGTGGACTTTAAGAGTATTTGACATCATTAGTGTACTAACAAAAGGAGGACCGGTAGACAGCACCATGGTTTTGAATGTCTACGCATATGATCAGTCCTTCCGCTATTTAGACATAGGTTACGGCTCAGCGCTCGCTTGGTTGATTACTATTATTACTATGGTTATAACAGTATTTTATTTACGTGTATTAGGGAAAGAAAACTAAGAGGATTTCTAGGAGGGGAAAAGGAAATGAAGAAAATTGGGGTAGCATTATTAGCGGTTATTTTATTATTGACGATAACTGCTTGTGGAAATGAAAAAGCAAGTAGTTCAGGAGAGAAAGAGATTACCATATTGTATGTAGGGGATCAGTTTTGGCAAGATCAAGCTGCTGAATTTGAAGAAGAGACAGGGATAAAGGTGAACTATGAGGTAGTCGGATTTGAACAATTGCATGACAAGATGTTTACTGCCTTAAGTGGTGGCTCGGATGACTATGATATTATTCATGTTCGTGATGATTGGGCTGATGAATTTGCATCGCAAGGCTTCTTAGAACCTTTAGATGACTATATTACGGATGATATGAAAAATAGCTTTAGCCAATTAAGCTTTGACAACCTTTCCTATGATGGAAATATATACGGGGTGCCTCGCTATTTGTGGTTAACACAATTTTATTATAATAAGGAAATTTTTGAAGAAGCTGGAATTACGAAAGTTCCGGAAACTTGGGATGAGTTAATTGAAGTGGGTAAACAAATCCAAGAAAAAACAGATATTGAATATGCTCTGTCTACTCAATTAAGAGAACAAGATGCAATTAGACCATTTATATTAAATTTAAGAGCGGAAGGTGGAGAGTTCTGGGATTACTCTACAAATAAGCCAACTTTTAATACTCCAGAAGGACTAAAATCATTACAGAGATTAGAAGAAATTAATATGGATGCGAAGATCTTGGATCCACTATCTTTTGAAAATGAATCATCTAAAGATCAGTTCTTACAAGGTAAAACTGCGATGTTTATCGGTTATCCGGACATTGTAGGGTTTGCAAATGACCAAGAAAAATCGAAAATAATTGGCAAGTTAGGAACAGCGTTAATGCCAGGTAGTACAGAAAAAACATCAAGTTTAGCGGAAACTGGTGCAATTGGAATTCCAGCTAATTCAAAGCATAAAGAAGAAGCATTTGAATTTATAAAATTTGCTACAAGTGCAGAACAAGAGAAGAAAATGGCTCTATCAGAAGTAGCAAGAATTCCAGCTAACTTAGATGTTTTAGAAGATTCAGAGGTCCTTGAGAAGTACCCACACTTTGCGTATGTTTCTGAACAAATTCAATATCCACATGGTCTTTTTAAACATAAGCAAGCAACATTAATCTCAGATACAGTATCTAGACAATTTATACAAGTAATTAAAGGCGAAAAAAATGCTGAAAAGGCACTTTCAGATGCGGAAGCTGAAGTGCTTAATATAAACCCATAATAGTGAAAGGGAAGAGGATGCTATCATCCTCTTCCAGTAAAAAAACAAGGAAAGTGCTGGTGACGCGTTTTGAAAAAATATGCAAAAAAGACATTACTAATTGGGGCTTCAATTGGTTTAATGATATATTTGCTATTTCCTTTTTTATGGCTAATCTTGTCCAGTATGAAATATAGAGTGGAGTTGTTTCAAAATCCTCCAACATGGATTCCACACGAAGTTACATTTAAATATTATCTGGAGTTATTTCAAACAGAATCTTTTACCAGTTCACTATCCAATAGCTTTATTTTTGCTTCCTTTACTACCCTTATTTGTATAGTAATTGGGACACTTGGAGCCTATGCATTTGCTAGATTGCAATTCCCAGGTAGAAATTCGCTCTATTTAATGATATTAGGGACACAAATGTTACCACAAATGGCTTTATTAATTCCCCTTTTTATATTGATGAGAATGAGTGGACTACTATACACACATATTGGGATTATTTGTGCGTATGTTACTTTTTCTTTACCCTATGTTATTTGGATGTTTAGAGCTTTTATTATTTCAGTTCCAAACGATATAGAAGAAGCAGCTAGAATGGATGGATGTACAAGACTTGAGGCAATTGTCAAAATGGTTCTACCATTATCGCTTCCTGGACTTGTTACAACGGGGATATTTGTCTTCATTGGTGCTTGGAATGAATTTATATTTGCTTCTGTATTTACCAACACAAATTTAAAAACAATTCCTATTCGAATTGGTGAACTAATTGGTCAAGAAGGGGTTCAATATGAAATGATTCTTCCAGCTGGAGTAATTGCGAGTCTACCAATTTTAATCCTTGTAATGATTTTTCAGAAGTATATCGTTCAAGGTTTAACAGAAGGCTCTGTTAAATAGTTTCTTAATATCTTAAAAGTAATCCTAATGATAAAAGTGAAAATTCAGTAGAAAGTTGGTGTATCTCATGGAAAAATTTATGAGCTATGATCCGTGGAGTAAAGTCGAAACAAGAAACGGTATACCGGGAGATGAGATTATATCTGCTCTGCAAAAAAGTATTAGGCGGGGTTTAGAAGAAGAAGCAGTGACGGTAGCATATGAAATGTATATTACAAGTCCTGAATTTGAAGAGAAAATGTGGAGAAGACTACTTGCTATTTCAGTAGAAGATATTGGTTTTGGTGAAGTAAATGCACCTATTTTAATAAATACTTTAAATACGATGAGACAGAATTTTCCTTATAAAGATGGGGATCGTCCTATGTTTTTTGTCCATGCTATTCGATATTTATGCCAATGTACAAAAGAACGTTCTTCTGATTGGTTAAAAAATATTGTCATTCACGAGTTTGAACAGGGAAGAAAGCCGGTAATTCCTGATTTCGCTCTAGATATGCATACAAATAGAGGAAGAGAGCAAGGGAAAGATATCCTTCATTTTTTAGAAGTGGCCAGTAAGGTAATACCGGAGAAGGAAGATATTAATTTAGCTTATAAAAAGAGATTAATAGAGATCTTAACAAGTGATAAGGAAAGGAAAGAACCGGAAGTTACCCCTTTTTCCTACAACTCATGGCAAGCATAAAAAATAAACAAGATGGTGATAAGATGGTAAAAATGATTTTGGATTGTGATACAGGAATTGATGATGCGCTAGCAATAGGATATGCCGTTCATTCTCCTGAAATTGAGCTTTTAGGGATAACGGTATGTTACGGAATGGCTCCTGTCGACTACACATATCGGAATGCAAAGAAAATAGTGCAGCTACTCGGAAACGATATAGGTGTATGGAAGGGAGCGGAGAAGCCTCTTGTATTAGAAAAAGAATACAATGGATTAATCCACGGGATGGATGGATTAGGGAATACCCTTGGTAATGTTCAACCAGAGGATTTAGTAGATTGCCCATCGTTACATGCAGTTGATTATCTAATAGAAAAAATTTATGAGTATAAAGAAGAATTAACGTTAGTAGTAACAGGACCTTTAACAAATTTGGCATTAGCAATAAAAAAAGATCCTAATATTATAAATCTAGTAGGGAAAGTTGTATCCATGGGGGGAGCTCTAACTACGCCGGGAAATGTAAATAGATATGCAGAGGCCAATTATGCCATTGATCCTCATGCTGCAAATTATGTATATAAGACGAATATTCCTATTACGATGGTTGGGTTAGATGTAACAAGAAAAACCTTATTAACTACAGAGGATGTAGCTAATTGGAAACAAAAAGGAACAGAACTATCCTGTTTTTTTGCTGAGTTTACACAGTATTATCTTGATGCTTATAAAAAGATACATCCCTATTTAAAAGGATGCGCCTTACATGACCCTTTAGCTATTGCAGTCGGCAAAGATCCTTCTTTTGTGCAAACCATTCCTATCCATTTAGAAGTGGAAGTAGAAGGTGTCTCAGCTGGAAGAACAATAGAAGATTTATATCGAGAAGAATCTAATCCTCTACAAACAGAGGTCAGTATTAAAGTGGATGCAGAAAGATTTATGGAAGATTTCTATAAAAATATTGTCTGAAATAAAAACAGACGAGGGGATGACAAACCAATGAAAACACCAGTAAGCTTAATAGTAAAAAATTGCAGTATGATTACACCTGAATTCGAGATAAAAGAAAATCAATCTGTAGTTATAAATGAAGATATTATTTTAGCGATCGATTCTGTAGAAACTGTTGAAGCGAAATACGAAGCAAAGGAAACATTATACGGAGATGGAAAGTTATTAATGCCCGGATTAGTCGATGCACATACCCACATTTGTCAACAGTTTCTTCGTGGAAGAACAGCGGATGAGTATCCAATGGTTTGGGCGAGAATTTTAGTACCATTTGAAAGTAGTTTAAATGAAGAGGATGTGTCTACTAGCGCTCAACTTAGTTGTTTAGAGATGATTAAATCTGGAACAACTTCATTTGCTGAATCAGGTGGAGTACATATGCACAAAGTTGCAGAGGTGGCAGTACAATCTGGACTAAGAGGAGCAATTACATGTTCTACTATGGATCAGGGACCATTTATACCTGATTCAATGAAGAGTAATCCATTTGAAGCAGCACAAGAAATTGAATCTTTATATCAAGATTTTCATGGAGCAGGCGATGGGAGAATTCAGATTTGGTTTGCTTTACGTCAGGTAATGACAAGTACACCTGCTTTAATTGAACATATGGCAGAGAAAGCAAAAGAGTATAATACTGGTTTACATATTCATTTATCAGAACATCGAGATGAAGTAAGTTATTGTTTACAAAATTACCAAAAAAGACCTGCAGAAGTATTTGACCAATTTGGTGCCCTCGGTCCCAATTTATTAGCAGCACATAGTGTTGTATTGTCTGAATCAGAGATTGACCTATTAAAGGAAAGAAAAGTAAACATCGTTCATAATCCAAGAAGTAATTTTGGAAGTCACGGATTTCCAAAAACTCCTCGCTTTATGCAAAATGATATGCCAATTGGCATGGGAACAGACGGTGCTGCTGGCTCAAGTTTAAGTTTATTTGATGAAATGAGAGTCCTTCGCTCTGGACTTAACGTTTATTGGGGACTGCCAATATTTGATCCAATGGTTATTCCAGCAAAAGATTTGTTGAAAATGGTGACAGCAGGGGGAGCATCTGCTTTAATGCTAAAGGAGCAAATTGGATCCATTGAAGTTGGAAAAAAAGCAGACTTAGTTTTATTAAATATTAATCAACCGCATATAAGCCCATCACATAAATTAATAAATACCATTGTAGAATGTGCTACTTCTAGGGATGTGGAAGATTCAATTATTGACGGAAAAATTGTAATGAAAAACCGAGAAGTTCTTACATTAGATGAAGAAAAAATCATGTTTGAAAGTAAAAAAGCATTGAAACCAATTGCGATAAAAGCAGGGATATAGATTTTATACACATATAGAAGGAATTGAGAGGAATTTATGGAGGAAATAGAATATTATATTGTTGTCAATGGAGGAGTTAGTAAGTGTAAAAGAAGTGTAACAGAAGAGGGAGTCCAATTTTATAAAGAAAGCCCCAAAGGAAAAAAATACGTTGCCTATGAGGATGATATTCATCACCCTTTCATTCATAATTTTATTTTTAAAAATAAAGAAGATGCACAAAAATCGATTATAAACAACACGATTTCTCCTACCGTTTTAAAATGGAAAGAAGATCAAACCAAACCTTCTTTAAAAATATATTTGGCTGGCTTTCATGTATTTCATCCAGACTCATTAATAATTCGTACTCGAATGATAAATCTTTGTGAAAAGTATGGATACCGAGGTTTATATCCAAGTGATAATGAACCAATCGATAATTTGCAAAAGGAAGAACAGGCAACTATGATTTTTTATTCGAATGAAGGATTGATTCGAGAGTGTGATATAATTGTTGCAAATTTAAATCCATTTCGTGGGAATGAGCCAGATTCGGGAACAGTTTTTGAATGTGGGTTAGGTTATGGATTAGGAAAAAAACTTTATGGCTATATAGACAATGGCCAGTCAATGAAAGAAAGATTAATAGTTGATGTAGATAAAAAAACTGGACTGTATAAAGATGGTATGTTTATAGAAGATTTTAATTTACCGCTTAATTTAATGTTAGCTATACCTATGACTATTGTTGTTGGTTCCTTAGAAGATTGTTTAAAGAAGCTGGCAGAAGATAACTCTATGTGTTAGAGACTGATTTAGCAATTGATAGGAGACTGCAAATTTAGGTATATTATAATAAAAGAACCTTCGGAAATGGATATATCCATCTTCCGGAGGTTTTTTGCTGTATGTGTTAAATATTTCATTTTTAATAAAATCGTAAGGATAAAGATTGTATAAAAAAATTTCCTAATATCTACAAAATAAAAATTATTTTCATATGTATGATTGTCCTTTATACTAGGGAAGTATGTTAAAAATATAATAGGTAAACTAACAATGAAAAATAAATCATTTTAAAATACATTTGATTAGTGAAATTGTTTAAGGAGGAAAAAACGTTTGACGACAATTGAAAAAGAAACAATGATTGTAGATATTAAGAATGTGGATGAAAAAGGTGCTGGACAGGCGGTTGTTTGGCGCGAAAATGAATTAGGAAACAAGAAGAAACTAAAGCTAACAATTCCGCAAACATTACCTGGCGAAAAGGTAAGAGTTACTGTTGATCAGCCACAAAGAAGGCATAGAAAGGCAATGCCAGAAGAAATATTAGCTGCCCATGCGGAAAGAATTGGACCAGAATGCCCTCATTTTGAAAAATGTGGCGGTTGTGTCTGGCAGCATTGGGAATATAATGGACAATTACAACAAAAAACAAATCATGTGAAACATGTAATTGAGGAGCAAGGATTTGACCCCAGCCTAGTAAAAGATACTATCGGAATGGACGAGCCTTGGAGATATCGTAATAAAATGGAATTCACCTTTGCTACAGATGGTTCTCTTGGTTTACATGAGCAAGGGAATTTTAGAAAAATCATTTCTTTAGAAACTTGCCTTATTGCTGGAAAAGAAATGGTGGAAGCAGCACTTGAAGTAGCTACATGGGTAAAAGAACATGAATTAAAAGGCTATAACAAAGATACACACGAGGGACTTCTTCGTCACTTGATGGTGAGACAGTCTTTTGCTACAGGGGAAATGATGTTGGCTTTATTTGCAACAGAAGCTCCAGATGGATCTTTAAAAAATGCAGTGGATATTTTAGTAGCTCGCATTACAGAAAAATTCCCACAAGTAAAAAGCCTTATGTGGCTAGAAAATACGGATTGGGCAGATCGTACACAATCAGAAAAAAGCCATACATTAGCAGGCAGAGACTTTATATATGATGAAATGGATGGATACCGTTTCCGAGTTTGGTTTGATACATTCTTCCAAACGAACCCAACACAAGCACAAAAATTAGTTGATTTAGCTGTAGAAATGGCAGAACCAAAAAAATCAGAGAATATGATTGACCTTTTTTGTGGTGTAGGTACTTTCTCCCTTCCTTTTGCAAGCAGAGTTGGCAAGCTTGTAGGAATTGAAATTGTAGAAAGCTCGATTGAATCAGCCAAACGTAATGCTGGCGATAATGGCATTGATAATGCTACATTCTTAGCACAAGATGCAAGAACTGGATTAGCCCAAGTTTTAGAAACATTTGGCAGACCAGAATTACTATTGCTAGATCCACCACGGTCTGGAGCAGGTGGAAAAGTAATGAGACGTATCGGACGCTCTCAGCCAGAACGTATCGTTTATGTATCTTGTAATCCAGATACGTTTGCAACAGACATCAAACAGCTTGAGCCATTCGGCTATACATTAAAAGTAGTACAGCCTGTGGACTTATTCCCACATACGGTTCATGTAGAATGCTGTGCATTATTAGTTCGAAATAGTTAAGATTGAAAACTGATATCGGCTTTTTTCTGATATCAGTTTTCTTTTTTACAGGAGAATTAATTCTTAAGGTGCGGGTAGAAGAACCATTGGGAAAAGAATTAACTTTTAATAAGTTGTACTAATCATTTAACTTCTCCTATTTACACAATTTTATCCGGGAAAACAGAGCAAATGGTCATATCGAGTAATATCTAATTGTAAATATATAGTTATTTCTCCCAATTATCCCGTGAAATCTTACAGCTTTTCCAACAATTATGTAATGAGTTTTGCTTGCAAACCTGTTAGCCTTGTATATGGGCCTGTTAAAACAGGAGGTATACAAAAATGAAACAGTTATTATTTATAGCAACTACCATTACTTTAGTTATTGGTTCTTATATATATGTTCCATCTTTTGCCATAGCAGCATCAATTAATACAGAAGAAACAAAAAATGTATCAACAAGAAAATTTGCTGTTGATAAGAAGGAGAATGTAAAAGCTTCTGATGAATCAGCAAATCTAACGAACAATGAAAAGAATTTACTGGCCCGTCTTGTTCATGCAGAAGCGAAGGGTGAGCCGTTTGCCGGTAAAGTGGCAGTAGCTGATGTAGTATTAAATCGTGTGGAAAATAAGCAGTTTCCTGATTCAGTAGAAAGTGTCATTTATGAAAAGAATGCCTTTCAACCTGTACAGAACGGTTCAATCCAAAAAAAAGCAGATAAAGAGTCACGTAAAGCAGTAGAAGAAGCGTTAAAAAATGGAAAAGAGAACAAAGAGCTTCTCTATTTTTATAATCCAGACACTGCAACAAGTGATTGGATTTTCTCAAGAACAGTAGTTAAACGAATAGGTAATCACGCGTTTTCTATATAATAAGAAGAAATTGATATTTCGTTTTACGAAAATATAAAAACTAATGTAATGAGAGGGGGAATTCAATAGGAATACTCCTCTTTTTTATTTTAACCATCTTAAATAATCGTAGAAAGGAAAATATTTGAAACTTTATAATCTGTCTATTCGTATATGTTAATAGCATGGAGGGGTTGAAATGAAAAGAATTCATTATAAAGCTTTCAGTATCGCTTTATTTCCTATTATTTTATTATTAATTGGCTGTACAGAAAAAGTAGATGAGAAAACAGATGAATACATACAGGCAGTAGATGCTGTTTTACATAATGCCTTAACAGGGCCAGATGATACATTAAAAGTAATACTAGAGCTGAAGGAAGGAAAAGAAAGATCCACAGCCTTGACTGAATATGAAGAGAGTTTATATAAAGATTATTTTGCAAGTGAAACAGCATACAATGATTTCATTTCAAGATATGGAACAGTATTTATGACAGAATCGCATAAAAACAACTATATACTTGCAGTAAAAAATATTGAATATGAAAGAACACATTCTAAAGAGAATATATATAATTTTTCCATCCAATTACAGTATCAGAAAGAGGGAAAATCACAAGAAGTAAAAAATATAACCGGGCAAGCTGATTTAAATGATGAGCAGAAAATCGAAAGAATGCTAATCCGCGTCAATGATTTATGGGGGTCTTTTCCAAAAGATAAAAGGGAATAAAAGCAATGGCGGCGAATAACAATGCTTTAATGTTGGTAATAGCAGGCTTATCTCGGCAGCAAATAATCATATTGAGTCCTCAATTCACTAATTTTCTCAAGTCTTTGTAGATTTGCTGCTTCATTCTCCGCTCCAACTGCAAGGACAAGATTCTCGATTAAATAGGTTGGACCAATCATCGAATGGAACTCACGGATATCTCCTCTACTTGCAAATAAAACAATATCAGCTTGTGTCGTAAATTCTGAAATAAGCTGGTCTGTAATGATAATGATTTTATAGCCAATTTGCTTACGATAATCCATAAGCGCCTGTGCTTCTGGAAGCAAACGGATAAAGCCAAATATAATGATTACATCCTCTTTGGAAAAATGGATAAAGTCTTCTAGTAATTCACTTCCTCCTTTATGAAGGATAGAAAAGTTTAATCCATATCTAACTATTCGATACTTCAGTAATTCTCCAAGTCCTAAGGAAGGGCCAGGACAATATAAATAGACTTTTCTTGCGGAAATAATCGAGTGAACAGCATTTTTAAAAGTATCTTCTCGAAACTGCTCTATTGTTTTATAGAGATGTTGGATAGAAGCATTAAGTGTATGGTATGGGAAAGCTTGTTTATCGACCGTATTTATTAGTTTTGCTATTTTCTTGGCAGGGGATGGCTTTAGCTGGGCAGCAATTTCTCCTTTAAATTCCTTTAAATTTTTAAAGCCGACTATACGCCAAAATCTAGACACAGATGCAATGCTAACATTAACTGCTTCAGCTATTTCCTGTTCCGTTAATAATAGAACTTGATGCGTGTTTTTTTGAAGATAATCTGCAATTTTGTATTGGCTTGGCGACATTGATTTTGTATTCCATTTAAACATAACCTCTAACCTCCGTCTTTATTTGACCTTAATATAGCACATTTTTTTCTTCACAAATTATTCCTGATAATTTTTTTACATAATGTTAAAAAACGATAATAAATTTACGTTCCTTTTACTTGTCTACCATATTCCATTAAATTCTGTGCTTTATGATAAAGGTATTCAAATAAAGGAGGCAAATAATATGAATCAATTAAAAGATAGGTATGTTTTAACACAGTCTCAAAAGATGATGGTATTCATTTTATCTATGTCCTTATATGGACTCTCCAACATGATTACAGAACTTATTCCTGCTTTTCACCTTGGTCCTGTCGAATTTTCCGTTGAGTATTTTGCATTTATTCCATTGACTTTATGTATGCTATTTCACCCTTTATATGCTGCAATTGGAGCTGCTTTAGGAGAAGTTGTTTTTGGTGAGATAATGCTAGGACAATTTGGTGGTTTTGGGGAATTAGAAAAATTTATTACTTTTTCTCTTGCCATGTTTATTGCTGGATCCCTTGTGAATGATCCAAAGAATAAAAGGCAGGTTGGAATTGCTGCAATAACAGGTGTCATCATTCATCAAGCATTAAGCTCAATGGTTGATATTGGAAAAGTATGGATAGGTGTAGAAGAGCTGGAGGCGGTTCCTGGATTAGCGGAAAGTGTTGTGATTGTGGAAGGGTTTGCTTTCTTAAATGATGTATTATTTTCCGGAATCCTTTTTGCTCTCTTGCCAACCTTATATTTAGTGCCACGTTATATGGGAAAATGGAGCCATTATTAGGCATGAAGCCGAGAAATAATAAAATGAAGTACTCTATGGGCAGTATTGTAACGCCTAAATTGATTCTTGTTGGTATTGTGTTAGCTTGTTTCGCCTTTTTCTTTGAATATTTATCAGAAGCAGGATTTAATGTCGAGTGGGAAGCAGATTTTCTAAAGTCATACGGTGATTGGTTTATTTGGGTAAGCATTGCTGCTGCGGCATGCATAGCTGGTATTACTATAGGTATCATGCAGAAAATGAAAAAGAAAAATAATGCAAGTAATGAAGAAAGGATTCAGTTATGACCATTCAAATTGAAATAGAGAAAGTTTCCTTTCAATATCCAGGTGTTGAGGAGCCAGTATTAGATAATGTTTCGTTATCGGTTCATCAAGGCGATTTCCTTGGCATTATTGGTAGTAATGGGAGTGGGAAATCCACTCTATGTAAATTAATAAATGGCCTTATTCCTCATTATTATGTAGGAGATTATTCTGGAAAAGTTACCGTTAATGGACTGGTTACGACAGAGCATAAAGTAACTGATTTTTCTTCCCATGTTGGATATGTTTATCAAGATTTTGAAAATCAGCTTGTTAGTCCGCGTGTATTGGAGGACGCGAGCTTTGCCCCTCTTAACTTCGGGTATGCGGATTATCTTGAAAGGGGTAAAAAAGCCCTGGATTTAGTTGGTCTAAAGAATCATGACGATGAATTTATTTGGCAATTAAGCGGAGGGCAGAAACATCAGTTAGCCTTAGCTGGTGCATTGGCGTTGGACCCGGATATTCTTATTATTGATGAACCAATTGCACAGCTTGATCCAGAGCATGCTACACAAATCTATGCTATTTTAAAAAAATTAAATCAAGAGTATGGGAAAACAATCATTGTTATTGAGCATCATACCGAATTTATTGCGGATTATTGCAACAAAGTAGTTCTGATGGATAAGGGGAAAGTTGTCTGGAATAAGGAAACAAAAGAAGCTTTAACAGAAGTAAATGAGCTGCTACAACGGCAAATTTATCCGCCACAAGTAACGTTAGCAGCCTATCAATTAGGATATTCAAAAGAGGTATTGCCAGTTACAGTGGAAGAGGCAGAAGTTTTTTTTCAGACCGTTTCACAAAGAGAGAGGAAGAATAACATAGAAAATGACAAGGAATTCACGAAGCGTGAAAGGTTGATACAAATAAGAGATGCAAGCTTTTCACATAAACTTGTTGATCGCTCCAAAAAGCAAGTAGTGAAAGGCATAAACATTGATATTTATAAAAATGATTTAATTGCATTTGTCGGCAACAATGGAGCAGGAAAATCTACGCTTATGCGTTTATTAACAGGACTTGTAAAACCAGAGACAGGAGAAATACTTGTTCAAGGTCAAAATACTCGCCATTGTTCGCCAGAAAAACTGGCAGATGTCGTAACATATATTTATCAAAATCCAGAAGAGATGTTTATTGAAGACTGTGTGAGAAGAGATGTAGAGTTCTTTTTAAAAGCGCGAAAGGTTCCTGGATTCGAGGAACAGGTTGATCGAGTGTTGAAGCAATTTGAATTGACAGAGTTGCAGGACAAGGACAGTCGATTAATGAGTGGTGGTCAGCAAAGAAGAGCATCCCTTGCGATTGGAGTAGCGATGAATCCATCTATTATTTTGTTAGACGAACCAACGGCAAATCTTGATATAGCGACACGTAAGCATATTACAAAATTAATTGATTCCTTACAGGCGCAAGTGGGAGCAGTCCTTATTGCTACACATGATATGCAGCTTGTCACAGAATGGGCCAATCGAATTATCGTTCTCCATGAAGGAGAGATTATCCATGATGGCAATCGTGAATCCGTATTTAGTAACCATACCCTCCTAGAAAAAGCAGGTCTCAAGCCTCCGCAAATTCTGGAATTGAGCAGAAGAATGAAGCAGAAAAACTTAGCTTATACTGTCACAGACTTTGTGCAATCAATCGATACAAAGGAGCGCTTGTTAAATGGAGTATACTAGAAAATTAACGGAAAAATTGTCTGTAGAGCAAGTGAAGATTGAGCTGCTTCATACTGCTTATGGAAATAATGAAACGTTTCTCGCAAAGCTTGATCCTCGGACGCTATTTATCTGGTATTTATATTTCGGAATTGCTCCGTGGTTTATTCATAATCAGAGTATATTAATAGGGTTGTTTGTATTTATGGCCATTACAACCTTTATGTCCAAGGTTACACCTTTAGTAATTATCATTCTTTGTCTCGGTTTACTTGGCCAGGGAGGATATCTACTGATTGCCTCTTGGTTTTTTGGTGGGGATTTACAAGTCATTGTTCCTCTATTAACACTGACTTTAAAGCTCTCTATTATTTCTTTAGCTAGTATCACAGTGTTTTGCTCCATGGATCCTGAAAAATTAAGCAATGGACTTTTGAAAATTGGAGTTCCCGGACAAGTATCCTTTAGTATTGCCTATGGCTATCGTATGCTTCCTAGTCTTCTAGAAGAATATCACCACGTATTTCTTTCCTTTCGTTTGCGTGGAAAGGCACCGGAGAAGCATGGAATTCTTTATTGGCGATCTATCATTTATTTTTCAAAGATAGCCGTTCTTTCCTTTTATCCCTTACTACTTAGTACTGCAAAAAGAGCACGTACAACAGTAGAAGCATTAGAAACAAAAGGAAGTTTTTATGCATTTAGTCGGCCGGAGATAAAGAAAATCAAACTTGCACATCTTCATTTTCAATATAGAGATTATTTGTTTTTAATGGTGTCTGTGCTTTATCTATTATTTTTATATACATTCGTCTTTTTATATCTGTAGGAGGGGTTATAAATGAGAATCGATTTACATAGTCATGTGAAAATTTCAAAAAAAACTGATTTTATGCCAGAATATTTTCAAGAAATGATGAAAGAGGCAAGAGAAGCTGGGTTAACAGGAATAGCGATGACAGAGCATTTCAATACAAGGAGATATACAGATATTTATAATTTTCTGGATACGCATTATCCATATGAGAATAACTATTACATGATAGATGGGTTAAAGCTATTTCCAGGAATAGAAGTAGATGTGAAAGAGATTGGTCATATTTTGCTTATTGGTAATCGAAAGGATGTTTTATCCATCAGAAGCTTATTAGAAACTAACACGAGTGAGGATAATTTTCTTGCCTTTGATAAGTTAATGGATATAGCAGAACATTATGATATTCTAAAAATTGGTGCCCATGCTTTCCGTGATAGTACCCCTCTTTATCATTTGAAGGCAGAACAGCTTAAGCGTTTGGATGCCCTTGATCTAAATGGAAAAGATCTTTATGCTCAAGGTCAAAAAGCTTATCGAGAAAAACTAGAGGATTTTGCGGGGAAATTAGGACTTCCAGTTGTTGGCGGAAGTGATACACATCATTTTTTACAATATGGCTGCATATATAATGAGTTTCAAAATGAATGTGATTCAGTGGAACAATTGAAGGCATCCATTGTTTCTGAACAATATAAAATCCACATCTCTGAAAATCTAAATTTAAAAGTAAAAGCAGCTACTTTAACGAAGAAGTGGATGAAAAAAGCGTTAGAAAAAGAGAAACAGTTATTTGGATAAAAAGGAAGAGACAGGAATAACTGCCTGTCTCTTATTTCATCGCAACCCCATACCGCATTTCTTCTGATAACTCTTTTCCCGTTTTTTTCAATAGTTGTATATAGTCTTCAAGGATGTCATCTCCTACTCTAGAAACTAATGTAGAAATGCTAAGTGCTGCTAGTATTTGTCCATGCTGATTAATAATTGGTACTGCGATACAGCGGACACCTAGTTCGTTTTCTTGATCATCCACAGCATACTCGTTATGTCTCACCTTTTCTAATTCAATAAGAAAATCTTCTTTCTTCGTAATAGTCCGGTTTGTAGCTTGCGTAAACGGATAGCCGTCTAATAGGGAATCAATTATTTCTTGTTTTTGATAGGATAACAGTAATTTTCCGATTGCAGTACAATGAAGGGGAATTCTCCGTCCAATTCGAGAGTAACGAATAACAGAATTAGCCCCTTCTTCCTTGTCAATGTATACACCTGCATTCCCGTCTAAAATACCTAGATGACATGTTTGGCCAGTTCTTAGTGCCAATTCAACGAGATATTTATTGGCGATTTGCCTGATATTTAAAGTATTGATAACTAAATTACCTCTTTCCACGAGCTTTAAGCCTAAACGGTATTTTCCGTTTTCGGGATTTTGATCAATATAGCGAGATTGCTGGAGCGTCTTTAATAGGGAATGTACAGTACTTTTATGTAATCCCATTTGGTCACTAATTTCCGTGATTTTTAATTCGATCGTGTGCTCATTAAATAGGTCTAGTATTTGCAGGGCACGTTCCACAGATTGAATGATTGGCATAATATCTTCTCCGTATTCGTTTTATAATATTTAACTAATTGCTATTATAACAAACTAATCTAGTAATTTTACATTAATATAGCCATATGAAAATAGCAATGTCTATTTTAAAATTATTAAAAATTCGAAATTAATTATATGTAAGTGTTTACTTTTGAGGGCTGTATGTTATAATCAACTCGAATAGACTAAATAGTAGGATTGGGTTTTATAATATAAAACAAAAAAAGAGTGGAGAGGGAAATATGACCGAACTAAATTACTTTAAAGGAATTATTCCGCCAGTTTCAAGTATTGTTGATAAAGAAGGAAATCTGAAAGAAAAAGAAATGGCGCTATTAATTGACAAACTAATAGAGGAAAAAGTAAACGGTTTATTCTTTTTAGGTACTGGTGGAGAATTTTCGCAAATGTTTATAGAGGAAAGAAAAGCAATAGCTGAGTTTGCTGTTAAGTATGTTGACAAAAGAGTTCCTGTGTTAATTGGAATTGGCAGTGCGAATACTAGGGAGGCACTCCAGCTCAGTCAACATGCGGAACAAATAGGTGCAGATGGAATTGTTGCCATTAATCCGTATTACTGGAATTTGACCGAAGAGAATTTATATACATACTTCAGTGACATTGCGAAATCTGTAAAGTTACCGGTTCTACTTTATAATTTTCCAACGCTAACAGGACAGGATTTAACACCTGATTTTGTGGGAGAGCTTGTTTTAAACCATAAAAATATAGTTGGCATTAAAGAAACGATTGATTCTATCGGACATATTCGCGAAATGATTGATAAGGTCAAAAAGGTGAATCCTAATTTCTCCGTATTTTGCGGGTTTGATGATCATCTATTTAATACATTACTGCTAGGTGGAGACGGAGCAATATCAGCTAGTGCAAATTTTGCTCCACAATTATCGGTTGGTATATACAATGCCTTTTTAACAGGAGATTTTGAAAAAGCAGTTTCTTTCCAAAAACATTTATCCATTTTGCCACAACTATATAAAATTGATAGCCCATTTGTAAATGTAGTGAAGGAAGCATCCGAATTATGTGGTATTGATATTACAACAGAGGTTTTGCCTCCTACAAAAACACTAAGCGCAGAGAAGAAACAGCAAGTGAAAGAAATTTTGCAGCAGGCAAAACTATTATAATAGAAGGTCAAGTTTTTCTTTTTGGAATGATTATTTGTTTACTAAACAAACACAAGATGGAGGGATAAAGTTATGACATTACCATTTATTTTTGAAAACGAGAATGAATCCCTTTATGAAGTAAGAACGAATGCGAAGGGGCCGACTGGAACACTGCCACTTATTGCACAAATGTTGGAGGATTCGCCAAGTGGGGATTTATTCGGACTTAGTCAAAATGTAGGGATGGGATGGAAACCGAAAGATCTATTAGGAACAGAAGTCCTGATTCTAGGCACAAAAGGCGGTATACGGGATCACAATGGAGAGCCAATTGCATTAGGGTATCATACAGGGCATTGGGAAGTAGATATTTTAATGGCAGAGGCAGCAGAAGAAATTCGAGTGCATAAAGGGGTTCCTTTTGCTGGATTTGTTAGTGACCCTTGTGACGGTCGTTCTCAAGGAACACTAGGGATGTTTGATTCTTTTCCCTATCGAAACGATGCAGCAATTGTTTATCGACGTTTAATCCGTTCATTGCCAACTAGAGAAGCAGTAATAGGCGTTGCGACCTGCGATAAGGGACTTCCTGCCATGATGATTGCGCTTAGTTCTATGCATGATCTACCAACCATCATTGTGCCTGGTGGCGTTACTTTACCTCCAACAATCGGGGAAGATGCAGGGAAAATCCAAACAATTGGTGCACGATTTGCCAATAAAGAAATTACCTTGAAAGAAGCTGCAGAGCTTGGCTGTTTGGCATGTGCTACACCAGGAGGAGGCTGTCAATTTCTTGGTACTGCTGCAACTTCTCAAGTAATTGCAGAAGCATTAGGCATTGCCATCACACATTCCGCACTTGCTCCATCTGGACAAAAGATTTGGGCGGAAATGGCAAGGCAGTCAGCAAGAGCAGTTTTAGAAATGGAAAAGAATCATATTACAACAAAGGATATTATTACAGATAAAGCAATCGAAAATGCAATGGTTCTTCACGCTGCATTTGGTGGATCAACCAATCTTTTATTACATATTCCAGCACTTGCATATGCTGCTAAATGTAAAATACCTACAGTTGATGATTGGGCAAGAATTAATCGCAAAACTCCACGTTTAGTAAGTGTTTTGCCTAATGGACCAGATCATCATCCAACAGTACGTGTTTTTCTTGCTGGAGGTGTACCAGAAGTGATGCTTCATTTGCGAAAATTAGGACTTTTACACGAAGATGTCCTTACCGTTACTGGCCAGACTTTAGGAGAAAACTTAGATTGGTGGGAAAAATCCGAACGGAGAGCGCTATTAAGAAAACGTTTATTAGAAGCAGATGGAGTCAATCCTGACCAAGTAATTATGGATCCAGACACAGCAAAAGCAAGAGGGCTTACTTCTACAATTACTTTTCCAAAAGGGAATATTGCTCCTGAAGGATCTGTTATCAAATCAACTTCTATTGATCGATCGGTAGTAGGAGAAGATGGAATCTATAGACATACAGGAGTAGCAAAGGTATTTACATCTGAGAAATCTGCTATTACTGCGATAAAAACTGGTGGAATAAAAGCAGGAGATGTAATGGTTGTAATGGGTGGAGGACCATCTGGAACAGGGATGGAAGAAACCTATCAATTAACTTCGGCATTGAAATATTTACCTTTTGGCAAATATGTGTCCCTAATAACTGACGCTCGTTTTTCAGGTGTTTCAACAGGGGCCTGCATCGGGCATATTGGTCCAGAAGCATTGAGCGATGGACCAATCGGAAAACTTCGTGATGGAGACTTAATCGAAATTATGGTTGATTGTGAAAACTTGGTAGGATCTGTTAATTTTATTGGCACAGGAGATCAGCGATTATCAAAAGAAGAAGCAACACATGTTTTAGAAACACGAGAAGTTCATCCAGATCTTAAACCAGACCCGGATTTGCCAGATGATACAAGGCTTTGGGCAGCACTACAAGCAGTTAGTGGCGGTACTTGGCGAGGCAGTGTGTACGATGTCGACCGAATTATTGAAGTATTGGAGGCAGGAAAGAAGGCGTTAGCGAAAGAAGCAGGTTCTTTCTCCAGATAAAATTGGTAAGAAAGCGAAAGGATTAATGGTGTAACATAGTTTTATTTTTGATTCGTTGTAAGCGTAAACAAAAATAAACGATTGGAGGAATTAAGATGTCGTCGAATTTACAAAGGGAAGAGGTTACGCCGACACAAGCAACACCAGCCGGAGAAAAAATAAGTTTAGTAGAAAGAATAGGTAAAGGAATGTACTAGATTTGTAGATTCCTTTCCAATTATCTGAAGAATGTACGAATCTATAAGAAAAGGGGTTATAAAATGAGTAAAATAATCAATCCAGTCTTGCCAGGTTATCATCCTGATCCTTCTATTTTAAGAGTCGAAGATGACTATTATCTAGCTGTCTCTACTTTTGAATGGTTTCCAGGCGTACAGATTTATCATTCAAAAGACATGATTAATTGGCGACTGCTAACATATCCATTAACAAGGGAATCCCAATTAAATATGATTGGGAATGTCAATTCAGGTGGTGTGTGGGCACCATGTTTGAGTTATTCAGATGGCTTGTTTTATTTAATCTATACAGATGTGAAAAGTAGAGTGGGAGCTTTTAAGGATACTCATAACTATTTAGTGACAGCTGAAAATGTGGAAGGACCATGGTCTGAGCCGGTTTACCTTAATAGCGGTGGTTTTGATCCATCCTTATTTCATGATGAGGATGGTAGAAAGTGGTTACTTAATATGATTTGGGATTTTCGTAAAGGGACCAATTCATTTGCTGGAATTGCGCTACAAGAATATTCAGTAGAAGAAAAAAGATTAGTTGGGCCGATTCACAACATCTTTAAAGGCTCAGAGATTGGTTTAACAGAGGCGCCTCATTTATATAAGCGAAATGGCTTCTACTATTTAGTGACAGCTGAAGGGGGAACTTGGTATACGCATGCGGCAACAGTAGCTAGATCAACCTCTTTATTCGGGCCATACGAAATTGATCCAACCAATCCAATTTTAACTTCAAACGAAGACGATAAGAATCAACTACAAAAAGCAGGTCATGGAAGTTTAGTGGAAACACAAAATGGTGAGTGGTATATGGCACATCTATGCGGAAGACCAGTAGTTGATAAAAAATGTACACTGGGGAGAGAAACGGCGATCCAAAAATGTTATTGGACGGAAGATGACTGGCTGCGCATTGTAGGAGGACCAAATCCATCGACCATTGTGGAGGCGCCTCATTTAAAGCCACATCCTTTTGAAAAAGAGAGCAACTATGATGATTTCCAAGGTCATTCTTTAAAGAAGTACTGGAACTCTTTAAGAAGAATATTTAGTGAAGAATGGCTTTCCTTAACGGAACGACCAGGATATTTAACTTTAAAAGGTGGGGAATCAATGAGTTCTCTTCATCATCAAAGCCTGCTTGCGCGCAGACTAGAGACTTTCACAGCGGAAGTGGAAACAGCTGTTGATTATACACCAGAAAACTTTCAACAAATGGCTGGATTAATTTTTTATTATGATACTGATGATTATGTGTACCTCCGAATTACGACACATGAAACGTTAGGAAAGTGTATCGGAATAATTGAATCCAAACATGGCGTTTATGATGAACTATTGGATCAAGATATCTCGTTAAAATCCATTGGGGAGATTAAGTTAAAGGCAAAAGTCAATCATCAATGGCTACAGTTTGCTTATGCAGAAGGAGACAGTGAATGGAAGGATATCGGCAGTAAAATCGATATTAGTCATTTGTCGGATGATGATGCAGATTATATCCGCTTCACAGGAACCTTTGTGGGGGTATGTACACAAGATTTAAGTGGGCAAAAGAAACCAAGTTATTTTCCATACTTTAAGTATGATGAGTTATAAACAGAATATCAGAAAAGGGTGCTGTTAACTTTTCAGTACCCTTTTTTTACGTGTTAGGAAATGGTAAATGAATCATGTTTCCCTATAGGAAGTGATATTAATGTAAATAGTTCACCAATCAGACATAACTTTGTGAACTGAATGTGAATTAAATCACAAACATCTTTATTACGTTGGAAATGGTGATATTATATAAGTGTAGTAAGAAACAAACAAGATCTTGTAAAAATGTGAAATAGTGAACAATATAATCAGATAACTAATCTTAAGGAGATGGAGTAAAATGTTAGACTTATTAAGAAATAATAAAGTGGTTGCCGGAATTTTAGCGATATTTAGAATTTATCTTGGTTATCAATTTATCCATGCAGGCTATGAAAAAATTACAAGTGGTGGCTTTGACGCAAGTGGATTTTTACAAGGGGCAATTGCAAATAGCACAGGTGATCACCCAGCAGTACAAGGATGGTGGGCAACATTTCTAGAACATATAGCACTCCCAAATGCGGATTTATTCAGTTTCATGGTTCAATGGGGAGAAGTTCTAGTAGGGATCGCACTAATCCTAGGTTTATTCACAAGCTTTGCAACATTGATGGGAATGGTCATGAACTTTGCCTTCTTATTTAGTGGAACAGTAAGCACAAATGGACAAATGATTCTATTAGCAATATTCGTTATCGTAGCAGGTGCAAACGCAGGTAAATTTGGTCTAGACCGTTATGCAATGCCATATATCAAAAAGCAATGGAACAATAGAAGAAATAATAAGCAAAAAAAAGAAACTGCAATTGCATAATTAGTTGATATAAAACACTTCAATTTGGAGCGAGAAATGGCTTGCTAACTGACAACAGTTTTGGCAAGCCATTTTTAGGTTTATAGAGTTTCTTTAATATCAAGTCACGAAATTTCAGTAAAAAAAGCTGGATAATTTAGAGCATAACGCAAATGCTATCAGGTAAGGAGGTGTCTATTTTGCTTATATCTCTACTAAGATTAACATTTGCGTTATCATGGCTAACCTTATATTTTATGCCTAAAAAAGCGGTGAAACGGTATATTCCTTCTGCGACGATGTCCGCATTACTCGTTATGATCACCGTGTTTATTGGTAGTCATTATAAATCTTGGAAGGTAAAGGGCGGAAATAAAACACGTATTTACAATATTTTGTCTGTTATTTTGGGTCCCTTTTCAGTAGGAACGATTTGGGTTTTATATTTTACTTTTCGAAAGTTTTGGATATATATATTAGCTAATTTTGTTCAGAACTTTATTTATGCTTTTCCTATCCTAACTTTTTTAAAAAAGGTCGGTTTTATCAAATATGTCCGTTTTACTCGTATCCATCATTTATATGCATCGATGTCGTATGCTCTCATTATTTATTTCTTTCAGTTGTATTTAGAGAAAGGAACATCATCCGAGATAACTTCGTTTGATAAAAAAATACCCAAAATGTAGGCGGATAGGATAAAATGACTTTATATAATTCTATCTATTATAAAGTCGAGGAGAAAAGAAATTGATTGGGACATTATTTAACTGCTTCATGATTATTGCAGGTAGTACGATTGGAAGTTTTTTGAAAAAGGGGATTAAATTGGAGTATCAAGATATTCTGATGCAGGCGATGGGGCTTGCTGCAACTGCTCTTGGGATTCATTCTATTGTTCAAAATATGCCTGACAGTAAGTATCCTGTTCTATTTATTGTGAGCCTTGCAATTGGAGGCCTGATTGGGGAAAAGCTAGACATTGAAAACTCCTTTAAACGTATTGTGTCGAAATTTTCAAAAGGTAATTTAGCAGAAGGATTATCGACGGCAATTCTACTATTTTGTGCGGGAACTTTGTCTATACTAGGTCCAATTGAAAGTGCTTTAAGAGGAAATCATACATATCTTTTTACAAATGCAATTTTAGATGGGGTTACGTCCATTGTGTTAGCGTCTACCTTTGGTTTCGGAATTGCGGCATCCGCTCTCGTTTTATTTTTATGGCAAGGCTTTTTTTATATGACAGCAGGACTACTTGTAAGTTTTCTAACACCTGATTTATTAGCTGAAATATCGATAATTGGTGGAATCCTTATTTTAAGTTCAGGGCTAAGTATATTAGGTATTAAAAATTTTAAGACATTAAATCTTTTGCCATCGTTATTAATTCCAGCAATTTGGTATATTATGCTAAAACTAGTATAGATTCTTTCTCACATTTGATTAAAAGTTTCATTTATGGGGAATATACCAATCAGAGGTGATAATAATGCAAAAAGAACTTGAAACATTAAGAGACTTAATAAAAGATGTGGATAATGCAATGCTTACTACAATCTCTGAAGAAGGTCTTGTATCTCGTCCAATGAAAACGCAAGAAGTAGAATTTGATGGAGACTTATGGTTTCTGACAAAGAAGGATACGGAAAAGTATGAAGAGATTTTGCATGAAAATGAAGTGAATGTCGCCTACGCAGGAAAATCCTATGTTTCTATCAGAGGAAGAGCGGAACTCGTTGATGATCTTGCTAAGAAGAAAGAGTTATGGAGTAATGCCTATGAAAAAATCTTGCAGACTTTATACGATGATCCTAATATCGTATTAATTAAAGTAAAGGCTGAATCAGCAGAATATTGGGATACAGGAAGCTTTACGAAAAATGTCGTTTTCATCTATAAGCGGATCACTGGTCAAGAAGCAGAAGACACAGACATAAATGAAACATTGGAATTATAAAAAAGCTTAGAGTTTTCAGCTCTAAGCTTTTTTTGTGCTCTCTTTATCTTATCTTATCTTATCTTGATTTAAGAATATTTAAAAAATGTAAACTGTGTAAAAGAAAATTGAAGTTTGTCAAACAACCATTATGTATTTGTTAATGATTGGTAAATTTGGTTTTCAACATGAATTTGTATGTTTAAATAGGGATGTAATTCAAATGGGGAGGGATTAGTTAGTGGTAGCAGTAGAAATGAAGGACATTTCTAAATCATATGATAAGCAGAAATCCGTTATTGATCAGATTAGTCTTTCGATAGAAGAAGGGGAATTTTTTGTCCTTGTAGGACCGTCTGGCTCTGGAAAAAGTACATTACTGCGAATGATTGCAGGTCTAGAAGAAATTTCAGGTGGGGTACTAAAGATGAATAATCAAGTTGTCAATCACCTGCCGCCAAAGGATCGTAATTTATCGATGGTCTTTCAAAATTATGCATTATATCCACATTTAACGGTGGAGCAAAATATTCTTTTCGGCTTACACGCCAAAAAAGTAGACAAGATGGAACAACAAAGAAGACTGCAAGAAACGGTAGAGATGATGGGATTAACGGAGTTATTAAAACGAAAGCCAAAGGAATTGTCAGGTGGCCAAAGACAACGTGTTGCACTAGCAAGGTCTGTTGTAAGTGAAGCTCCTATTTGTTTAATGGATGAGCCCCTTTCAAACTTAGATGCAAAGCTCCGTGCACATATGCGAATAGAAATCCGCCGCTTGCAAAAGAAGCTTGGTTTAACAATGATTTATGTTACCCATGATCAAGTAGAGGCAATGACAATGGGGGATCGCATTATGGTACTAAATGATGGGAAAATTCAGCAAATAGGCGAACCCATTACTTTATATAATCAGCCTGCTAATTTATTTGTTGCATCCTTTATTGGTTCACCAAAAATTAATTTAAGCAAAGCAAAACTGATTGATCAAAAATTGGTTCTTGAGAATGGTCTGCAAATTACGATGGACAAAGAGGATACTCTCCCATTATTATCTCAGCCGAATCTTACAATGGGGATTCGAGCAGAACATATTTTCCCAGGGACGGCTGAACAAACAAGCCATACTTTAGAAGTAGTGAATGTAGAGCAGCTTGGGAATGAAACGCTATTAACCTTTGAAGTGGGAAAAGAACTGTGGACAGCGAAATGGTTAGGTCAATGGAGAATTCAAGTTGGAGATCAAGTACCGGTTCAGTTGTCTTCTAAGAATATTTGTTTTTTTAATTCTGAATCAGGAGCATTAATTCGCCCAGCAGTTGCTATGAAAGAACAAGAGGTTGTTGGACTATGAGTGAAATCGCATATCAACAGGAAGTACAGCATTCTGTCGACTTTCTAAAGGAAAAAAAGAAGCAACGGTTACAACATTTGTTCAAAGGGATGCTATTTCTATTCCCTTCTATTCTATTATTTAGTGTCTTCTTATTTTATCCATTGGGGAAAACGATTTATTTGAGTTTTTTCTTAACAGATAATCGTGGTGATCCCACCATATTTGTTGGCATGGAAAATTATCTGGAAATTTTTAAATCGCCAATCTTCTTGCAAAGCTTAAAATCAACTTTGTTATTTGCCTTATATACTGTTCCAGGAAGCATTATCGTCAGTTTGTTTCTGGCTATCCTTGCAAATGAGAAGCTTCGTGGTATCGGTGTTTTTCGAACAGTATTTTCCTCTTCGATGGGGATATCTGTTGCGGCTGCATCTGTGTTTTGGATGTTCTTATTTCACCCTACGATTGGGTGGCTGAATACCATCGTAAAAGCATTCGGATTTGAGTCTATTGGCTGGCTTACTGATCCAAATTGGGCGCTCTTTTCCGTTTCTGTATCCACGATTTGGATGAATGTTGGCTTTACATTCTTGATTTTATTAGGTGGTTTGCAATCGATCGATTCCTACTTATATGAAAGTGCTGATATTGATGGGGCAGGCTACTTTTATAAGTTAAGACGAATTACGATTCCAATGCTGTCGCCAACCTTATTTTTTGTATTGACTGTAACGTTGATTAATGCCTTTCAAACATTTGGCCAAGTAGATATGTTAACGAGAGGTGGACCGCAGAATGAGACAAATTTAATCGTTTATTCCATTTATCAGGAGGCGTTTATGAACTACCAATATGGAACAGCGAGCGCTCAAGCGATTATTCTTTTTGTGATTATTCTTGTTCTGACTATCATTCAATTTAAACTTGGAGAAAGGAAGGTTCATTATCAGTGACATTGCCCATTCATAGAAAAATTATCTTTTATTTATTATTAATTATTTCAGCACTGCTTATTTTCTCGCCAGCTATTATTGCATTTTTGATGAGCTTTATGTCCTCACAAGATATTATGACAGGAAAATTAATTCCGACAGGATTAACATTAGATAACTATTTAAAAGTATTTGAGCGTTTTCCTTTAATGCAATATTTGTTAAATAGTTTCATTGTATCCATCGTCATTATGATGGGGCAATTAATACTTGCTAGTTTAGCAGCATATGCATTTGTGTTTTTGGAATTTAAAGGAAGAGATTTTCTTTTCTTTATCTTTATTGCAACCATGATGGTGCCATTTGAAGCATCTATCATTCCAAACTTTCAAACGATAAGGAATCTTAACTGGCTTGATCATTATAATGGTTTGACGATTCCATTTTTCGCAACTGCCTTTGGAACTTTTCTCTTGCGGCAGAACTTCAAGCAGATTCCGAAAGAGTTGAAGGAGGCAAGCGAAATAGCAGGGATTGGAGACTTTAAATTTTATTTAACAGTTGTTCTACCTATGGCGAAAACAAGTTTGATTACGCTTGGAGTGTATGGGTTTGTAACGTCGTGGAATATGTATTTATGGCCGCTACTTGCGACGACAAATGATAGTGTGCGCACTGTGCAAATAGGTCTTAGACAGCTTCAGTCACAGGAACAATTAAATGAATGGGGCGTTATTATGGCAGGGGCAATTATTGTTGTTTTGCCAACGCTGATTCTATTGTTTTTGGGTCAGAAAAAACTCCAAAAAGGGTTAACAGAAGGAGCTTTGAAATAATTTTTGCAAGGAAAAAACTAATAGATAAATTAGGGAGTGTACGGAAAATGACTAAAGCGAAGCAGTTACTAAGCATGTTTATTCTATCATTGGTTTTATTAATGGTTGGATGTAGCAATAATACAGAATCATCTTCTAATAATGGAGAAGAAAAGGATGGTCCAACTACCGTTACTTTCTGGCATTCTATGGGAGGCGCAGCACAGGAAGCGTTAAATGCGATTGTGGATGAATACAATGGCTCTCAAGATAAGGTGAAAATAAATGCAGAATATCAAGGTACATATGATGAAGCATTAACGAAATTTCATACTGTTGCAGGAACAGAAAGTGCTCCAACAATGATGCAGGTTTTTGAAATTGGTACAAAGTCGATGATCAATAGTGGTTTTGTTGAACCAATTCAAACACTTGTTGATGAAGATGGGTATGATATGAGTGGCTTAGAAGAGAATATAACGAACTATTATAAAATTGATGACACTTTTTATTCTATGCCATTTAACTCTTCTACACCTGTTATGTACTACAATAAGGATGCCTTTAAGGCAGCGGGCTTAGATCCAGAGAAAGCACCAGCAACATTTGAAGAAGTTGAAGAAGCTGGAAAGGCAATCGTAAAGGCAAACCCTGAAATGAAAGGATTTGCGCTCCAAGCATATGGTTGGTTATATGAGCAATTATTAGCGAACCAAGGGGCTTTATTAATGAATAATGATAATGGTCGAACAGAAACACCAACAGAGATTGGCTTTACAGAGGAACAAGGGAAGTCTGTGTTTAATTGGGTTAAAAAGATGATTGATGATAAAACATTTGCTAACTATGGAACAAATGGAGATAACATGGTAGCAGGTTTCCTTGCAGGAGATGTTGCGATGTTTATGCAATCTTCTGCTAGTGCAAGAGATGTAATTGATAATGCACCATTTGAAGTAGGCGTTGCTTTTATTCCACACCCAGAAGCAGTAGAAAGACAAGGAGTAGTTATTGGTGGAGCTAGTCTTTGGATGATGAAAGACAAGAGTGACGAGGAGAAAAAGGCTGCTTGGGAATTTATGAAATACTTACAAACAAAAGAGGTACAAGCAAAATGGCATGTTGGAACAGGTTATTTTGCGATTAATCCAGATGCTTATAACGAACAAGTTGTAAAAGATGCTTATGAACAGATGCCACAACTAAAAGTAACTGTGGAGCAGTTACAATCGACTAAGTCTTCTTATGCTACGCAAGGTGCCTTAATGGATATGATTCCAGAAGGTCGCCGTATTAGTGAAACAGCACTTGAAACGGTATATAACGGTGGAGATGTCGAGGAAACATATAGCACGATGGTGAAACAGTTAAATGAAGCAATTGAAAAAGCAAATCGAGCAAGAAAATAAGCTATAGGGAAAGACCAACATGATTAAATCATTTAATACTTGTTGGTCTGTTTCTTTCCATTATAAAGGAGGAGAAGGGATATGAATAGAACAAAAATATATGGACATAGAGGGGCAAAGGGTAGATATCCAGAAAATACACTACTTAGTTTCCAGCAAGCAATTTTACAAGGGGTAGATGGAATAGAGCTAGATGTTCATATGACAAAGGATGGCGAAATCGTCGTTATTCATGATGAATTTTTAAATCGGACAACAGATGGAACTGGCTTTGTACGGTCATATACATTAGAGGAAATAAAGGCATTTAGTGCAGGAAGTAAGTTTTCCTCCCTGCCTGATTTTGAAGAAAGCTGGTTATTAGAAAAAGTACCAACCTTAAAAGAAGTATTGCAATTGTTAGCTCCATACCCAATTGAACTAAATATAGAACTTAAAACCTATACATTTGAATACGAAGGTATTGAAGAAAAGACGATTGCTCTTGTGAACGAATACGGAAATGGGCGTAAGGTCGTGTATTCTTCCTTTCATTTGCCGACTTTATTAAGAATTAAGGCGATTGATCCATCTGCTTCGATTGCCTGGTTATTAAATCAAGTAATCTCTAATCCTCTTGATTACATAAAAAGCATAGAATTAGAGGCATTGCATCTTCATAAAGATATGGTAATCGATCATCTAAATGATTGGAAGGAATTAAAAGATCTAGTAAGAGTATGGACAGTAAATCAAGGGGACGAAATGGCTCAACTACTGGATGCAAAGGTGGAAGCAATTATTACGGACTATCCAGAACTAGCCATAGCCATGAGACAGGAAAGAGCTGTTCCTATTGACTAAATACTGGAGTGTGTTCATTCTCATTCCTTTCTTAACCATATCTCTAACTTCTTGCGGTGACAATGCAGTATCTATCGTAGCCCAGCCTGCGATAGAAAAAGAGGACACTCCAAGAGTAATTGCACATAGAGGGGCAAATGAATGGTATAACGAAAGCACGATTACCGCTTATCAAATAGCCGCCCAATCAGGAGTAGATTCCCTTGAAATAGATTTAAGAATGACAAAGGATGGCGAATTAATCGCAATGCACGATGAAACGATTGACCGTACGACAAATGGAAAGGGAAAGGTCTCTGATTATACTTTAGAAGAGATAAAGACTTTTCAAACATTCAAATCGGATTATGGCAAAACCATTACGGAAGAAATTCCAACATTAAAGGAAATAATCGAGACCTTTCATGATTCCCAAAGGTATTATATTGAAACAAGACTTGTTAATGGAAAATTAGCAATGGAAGAAAAGCTTATTCAGTTGTTAGAGGAATACCAATTACTCGATAAAAACTTAGTGACCATTCAATCCTTTTCGGAAGAGAGTTTATTGAAAATTAAAGAAATGGCTCCACATACAGAACTAGCTCTTCTTTTTAGAAAAGGATCTTTTTCATTGAATGAAGCAAGTGGGGTTGAGTATCCTATAATAGGAATCGAATCTACAGATGTTACGCAGAAAGTGGTAAAGGAATTACATAAGCAGGGAAAAGAAGTTCACGTGTATTTTACGAATAAGAAAACACAAAAAGAGGAACAAGAACGAGTATTGGAATATGAAGTGGATGGCTATTTCACTGATTATATTCATTTTACGAAAGAGATTTTAGCGATATAGGTGGGAAAAGCGGGTGTAAAGAATTGCACTCGTTTTTCTTTTTTGTAACAAGAAAACCGTTGACTCTAACATCTTTGGATATTTAGACAATATGTTTCGTTGGATGCCTATTGAAATGTGATAAAGTACATATTAAAATGAATATATGAATAAAAAAATAAAATATTCATATGTTTAGGAGTGTGACGAATGCCAAGGGGCTTTAATGAACAGGAGAAACAAAAAATATATGAAACGTTAATAGATGAAGGGAAGCGATTATTTAGCCGTTTTGGTCTTAAAAAGACGAGTGTAGGTGAGCTAGCAAAAGCGGCAGGAATAGCACCAGGTTCTTTTTATACCTTTTTTGACTCCAAAGAAGCACTCTTTTTTGAAATTATGGAAAAAGAAGAAGAGAAAATAAGAAGCCGGTTTATTCAACTTGACTTAACTAGACAAGCGGACGTAAAGGAATCGATGAAAAAGTTTCTTGATCAAATGTTATCAATGGTCGAGGAAAATGAGTTATTTAGACAGCTTTTATTAGATAAAAATTATGATGCATTGTTAAGGAAATTACCACCGCAAAAATTAGAAGAGCATTTGCAAAGAGATTCGGATTCGATTGGAGTAATCTTATCCAAATGGAGGGAAATAGGGATTGCAGAAGGGATAGAGGAGGATGCATTAGCGGGATTATTTCGAGCTTTATTTACGATAAGTCTTCATAAACAGGAAGTTGGAGAAGAAATTTACCCAAAAACGATGGAATTGTTAGTGGATTTAATAGTGGAGGGCCTAATAAAGAAGGGGGAGTAAGGGATGGAAGAATACATCATTTATACCAATCAGCTTTCAAAAAGTTATCAAAACTTCCAAGCTGTTAACCAAGTTTCTTTACGAGTGAAAAAGGGAGAAATATATGGCTTCTTAGGATTGAATGGTGCTGGGAAGACGACAACTATTCGTATGCTCTTAGGAATGATTCAACCTAGTTCCGGCTCTTGTTTTATCAATGGAGAAAAAGTAAGTGCTGGTAATCATCAGTTATGGAAGCAGGTAGGATATATGGTGGAAACGCCTTTTGCCTATCCAGAGCTAACCGTTCGGGAAAATTTAGAAGTTTTTCGAAAGTTGCACCAAATTAATTCCGCTGCTGTTACGAGCGTAATTGAACGGTTAAATCTAACTTCCTTTGCAAATAAAAAAGCCAAGCATTTATCGCTGGGAAATGCACAGCGACTCGGGATTGCCAAGGCCCTCCTTCATGATCCGAAGGTATTATTATTAGATGAACCGACAAATGGCTTGGATCCTTCTGGAATTGTAGAAATTAGAGAATTATTATTAGAGCTTGCTAATAAGGGGACAACTGTCTTTATTTCCAGTCATATTCTTGGAGAAATTGCTAAAATTGCTACGAAAATAGGAATCATTCATCATGGGAGATTAATTCAAGAGTTAACGAAAGAGCAATTAGAACAAAATAGAATCACAAAACTAATCGTAAAGACAAGAAATCGAAAGAATACTATAAGCTTCCTAAATTCTCTAGGATATAAGGTTAGGGAAAATGAGAAGGAGGTAATAGAAATAACAGACACAGAGGCAATAAAAAAGCCTGATGAATTAGTAAGTAAATTAGTACATGCAAATTACTCACCAACTATGGTTCTTGTGGAAGAAGAAGATTTAGAAACTTATTTTTTGCGTGTAATCGGGGAGAATGGGGGAAATGTAAATGAAGCAATTCATTAACGTTGTTTCTACTGAACTGCTAAAATCTCAAAAATCAAAAGTAATGTGGATTATCTCGCTCGCTTTTACTATTTTACCGATAATGGCTGGATTTTTTATGTTTGTCTTAAAGGAGCCAGTTTTTGCTCAAAAGTCTGGTTTGTTAGGTGCAAAGGCACAGCTTGCTGGAACGGCTGACTGGCCATCCTATTTAAACTTACTAGCACAAGGAATTGCTATTGGCGGTCTGTTTGTTTTTGGCTTTATGTTTAGCTGGGTTTTTGGAAGAGAGTATACAGAGCGAACTGTTAAGGACTTATTGGCATTACCTTTTTCACGTACATATATTCCAATTGCCAAGTTTATTACTGTTCTGATATGGTCTTTTCTTGTATCTATATGGGTAATTGGATTTGGATTTATCATCGGACATTTTATTGGTCTTGAACAATGGTCGATAGGTGCTTGGGAACATGGCTTATATGTTCTGGTTATGACTTCTTTATTAACCATTCTTGTTAGTACACCAGTAGCATTATTTGCATGCTTCGGAAAGGGCTATTTAGCACCATTAGGCTTTGTTATCATTACTATCATTTTTGCACAGATTATAAGTGCGGTAGGATATGGTAGTTTTTTCCCTTGGGCAGTGCCTGCTTTATTTAGTAATATTATAGTGGAAACACCATTAGATGTATCAAGCTTTTTACTCCTTATCTTTACAGGACTAATTGGGATATTATCAACGCTTAGCTTTTGGCGGTTTGCAGATCAAAATGGATAAGCGGTATAAGGAAATTTCTCGCTAAAGAGAAATTTCCTTATGTTAGTATGTTAATTGGAAAAGATACTTTCATAGGTTTCTATGCACAATTTTCGAAAAATGGAATTCGGAAGAGGCAAGAAATTTTCATACGCGATTTTAGCATGCTTCTGTGCTTTTTCCATGTTATTAAGTTCTCTATAACTAAGGGCCATAAATGTATCTTTTGTATAATAAACAGCTTGGTCAACAGGATGGTTAATATGTTTTGGAACATAAATAGTTTTTAAAATGTCGAGTGCTTTATTATATTCTTTTCTATAATACATCACTTTTCCTTTTTGAAGCATATTCCAATTATCACCGGTTGCTTTTTGTGTATTTTCATCAAAAGTTAGATATTGATCAATGATAGACATTGCTTCTTGATATGCTCCTTTTACATGAAGTAAGTATTCCACATAAAGTACATCACAGAGTTCCTCAAAAATTTCATCTTCCACAAATTCTCCATACTGTTTTAGCTTTTTTAAGTAGTAATGAAATTTTTCTTCTTCTTCAACTAGTAAGGCAACTACTGTAGCAAGCTTGTAGATGTCGTCTGTTTTGTAATAGAGTTTCTCTTTTTTAGAATATTTCAATGCTCTTTCCACTGCTTTTGATGTTGCTTTTATGTCACCGATTGCTGAATAAATGGCGGCAATATGATAATCCATATTGACTTGAGTCATAGGGTCAATCTTTATATGGTTTGTTTCAATATGTTTTCGTTCTTCCAAATAACATTGTAAAGCTTCTTGATAACGATGTTCCAAAAAAAGGGTTATGCCTCTAAAGATTGCAATGTCTGCACGATTAGCAGTAAGATTCAGCAAATCATAAATTAACGCTGCTTTATCACAATATATTGTCCATTCCTCTTTATTTAGACAAAATAGACTGCGGCTGTATATCTCCAACAAGCGCGCTGATTCATAGCTTTCATTCAAATTAGGGATATAGGGTTCAATTAGTGCAATTAGCTGGTTGCTTTGTTGAATGGTTTCCTCTGAGTGTTTAAAATAGATGCGAAATTCTTCATAAATTCTTTCTACTTTCTCTAATACTTTTCTTAATTCTGCAGAACTAATCGTTTCTAATAGCTCTGTTACTTCCACTCCAAGCCTTTCAGCTATATACTCAAGACTCTCCATAGAAGGTTTAGCTTTATTATTCTCAATCTGGCTGAGCATGCCTTTTGTTAATCGATCACCAGCTAATGCCTCTAGGGTCATTTTCTTTTGTTTTCTTAATGTACGAATTCGTTCTCCTAGCATAAATGGTACACTCCTTATTAAGATAGTTTAATTATATTAAACTTTTTCTTGAAAGGGAAGTTTTTGTGTGATATCATTTGTTTAATTAAATTAAACTTTTTTGAAAAAGGATGGGGTTTCGTTGGATGAAAATCAGTTACAAAAGAGAGCCACATATCACTTGTGGACATTTGTCAGTAGTAAATTAATTGCAACAGCTGGATCACAAATATACACATTTGCTATTAGTTTGTATATTTTGCATTTGACTGGTTCTTCGATGAGTTTTGCCGTGAATATACTATGTAATATCTTACCTAGAACAATCGTTGCTCCTTTTGCTGGGGCCATCATAGATAGGTATCCTCGTAAGATAATTGCTATAACGGCTCAAACGGTTACGACCATTTCAATAGGCGGATTACTACTTTATAGCATCACGATGGGATTATCTTTACTTGCTATTTATACAACATCCTGTATCCTGTCCATTACATCTATGTTTGCCAGCAATGCTTTTACTTCATCATTAACCGGATTAATTGATGAAACTCGCATTCAGAAAGCATCTTCTTTAAATCAAATTGCTATTTCCATTGCGCAAATCGCAAGTCCAGCTATCGGTGGAATATTATTTGGCTTAGTGTCCATGTCCGTGTTTTTAACAATCTATCTTATCGCTTCATTGATTGCCGTTATACTCGATTCGACCATGAATTTTACCCTTTTTGAAAAAGAACGGGAGCATCAAGAGAAGAAAGAATCGGTTTTTGAAAGTTTAAAAGGGGGCATAAGCTATGTCAACCATCAACCATTATTAAAGGTGATGATTATCCTTTGCTTAATTGTCAATTTTATTTTTACAGCATTTAATGTTGGTTTTCCATTTATCGTTAATACGAAATTACACATGCCATCCATACAATTTGGAATTGTGGAAGGGGCTTTTGCTGTAGGAACTCTTTTACTTTCTGTATACTTGACTTTAGGAAAGGAATTTAAACATCCGTTTTCTGTTAGTAAAAGGGGAATACTTTCTTCAAGTTTATTAATGATAGCTGCAGCGGTTCCTATTATTATTTCATTATCATCCACAACAATATTTATTTACTACATGGTTGTCATGTTCTTATTTGGCGCAACGAATATTTTGATAAATATTCCGATTATGGTACTCTTGCAAAAACAAATTGCTAATGAATATAAAGGTAGAGTTTTTACCATAATAGAGACTTTTGCTATGGCGATGATGCCAATAGGTACATTGTTGTTTGGTTTTCTATATGATTACGTGCCAGCACAATGGATTCTCCTTATATCAGGATGTCTGACCATTATTTCCGTATTAATTCTTGCAAGGCCATCTGTAATGGAAAAAGCAAATACATCGAAGTCAAATGCATCGATTGCTAAAGAGAAAGCTACTTCCGTTTGAAGAATCTAGAGAAGTACCATCTGTTACTTTAATGAAGAAAAGCAACTAGAAAAGGTAACAGAGAAGCAATCTCAGTGCCCCAAAAGAAGAAAAACACTGGTCAAAGGTAACAGAGAACGGATCTCTATGTCCCGAAAAAAGGTAACAGAATAGTGACTTTATGTAATAAAGTAATTCTGAACATCCCCCAAGCTTGCAACAATTAACAAAAAATAAATTACAAGAAAATATATCAACCTATAAACTCTCCTTCTATAAAGGGAGAGTTTTTCTAATGAAAAATATAGATTAATAGGAGATAATGAACATTCTAGTTATAATAAAGAAGATAACCGATTATATTAGATTAATTAAATGAACTTAAAGGTAAAGCAGAGGTAATGTTCTTATGGATAAAAAGTTAAAAGAGGCAATAAATGAAGAATATCGATCGGCAGAGCATAAGGCTGTCCGGTATTTTGAAGCCCTTCAAAATCAGTTAACGGATCAGTCTTATGTGTCAAGCCTAATAAATGACTTTCAAACTTGGAAGATAAACCATATTCATTCTCCTTCCATCTTAACCTATTTTTCCCGAAAAAAAAGAAAACCAACTGTAAAAGGGTATCGTCCCTATATAGAGTGGTTGAATTATGCAGGTAAATTAGATGATTATTTGAATAGAAGTATTTCGTATCTTTATATGCGTGATTTAGGAAAGACACTTTCATCACAACATACGCAAGAAAGAATTGACGAAGTAGTCAACAATGTGAAAACCCACTTATTAAAGAAAGATGCAAAGAATGACAATTTTAGTGTATCTAGTCTGTATAAACTTGCTAAAAAAGAAAAAGTTGAGCATACGATGATTTTTGTACTAGAAAAACTGAAACGAGTGACAGCACATATCCCGAGTGGAATGAGTGTGGAGCACGCACAACGCAAAATCCTGAAAATCCTTGCAGGGGTCTTAATGCATGAATTGGAAGAAAGAAGAAGCATTGACCTATCAGAACAAGTACGGAAGTATCGATTAGAGAAAGCGATAAAACTAGGTTTTTATTATGGAATAACGTATCCTTTAATTGATGATTTACTGGATGCGAAAATTTTATCAAAGGATGAGGAAAAACAGTATGCTACTTTAATTCGAACTACATTAGAAACGGGAGAAGTACCGGCTTTAGACAGCTGGTATGGGGAAAATAAAGAGCTTATATTATTCATCCATAGTGAGCTTAAAGAAGCATTCGAATATATGAAGCTACAGCATGATGATAGAACATGGAAATTGTTTTTAAAACAAGCGCATATCTTTTTTCATTCACAAGAGGTTGATAGGGAAAAAAAGTTAACCAATAGTACCTATTCTAATGAAGAAATTTATATTCCAGTAATCCTTAAATCTTCCGCTTCCAGACAGATTGTCCGGTCGTTAATGAATGCTCCTGAGGATGAAGGTTATGATAAACGAACCTTTTATTATGGTATCTATAATCAGCTAGCAGATGATTTGGCGGATATGTTTGATGATAAAAAAGACGGGGCTGTAACTCCTTATACGTATTATCTAACCTATCACACAACTAGAAAAGATTTAATAAATCCATTTGAAATGTATTGGACAGTCATTTCCTATTTAATTCATGATGTCTATCAAGCGGATTTCAAAACAAAGGAAGTCATTTTGGATCGGGCAATTAATGGGTTAAAGCGGTTAAAGGAAAAATTAGGCGAACAGAAATATAGTGATTTAATGGGGATATTCACAAAAAGAATGTCTACCTTTAATCGAATCCTACAGCAAATGGTTGAAAAGGCAGATGATGTTGACTTTTTTGATAAGCTGCTTCGTGACCATATGATTACCACCTTAAAAGAAAATAGAAGAGAACAAGAAGAGTTTTCTGAAATGATTCAATCCATCCGTTCACCTATTGATAAGATGCTGCCAATCACAGAAAATGCGCTGCTTGAGAAGGATATCGTGACCGAAGCAGCAAATTACAGTCTTGCTGGTACTGGAAAAAGAATCAGACCGATTATTACATGGTTTATGGGGGTAAAAGAATTCGAGCTGGATAATGCCCAAATCGTTCCATTATTGAAATCGGTAGAATATATGCATACAGCTTCTCTTATTTTTGACGATTTACCATCACAGGATAATGCGGCGATGAGAAGAGGAAGACCGACTTTACATGAAGTGTATGATACGGCAACAGCAGAATTAACGGGGCTATTTCTTACACAGAAAGCGATTGAGGAACAAGCTACTTTACAAGCCTTTGAAGGATCGATTATATTAAAACTTATTGGATATACAACGAAAGCTACTGCTGATATGTGTAAAGGGCAGTTGATGGACTTAGAATCCAGAGGGAAACAATTAACTCTACAAGAACTGAATACCCTTTGTTTTTATAAAACAGGTATCGGATTTGAGGCATCGCTTCTTATGCCTGCAATCTTAGCTGGTGTTTCAAATGAAGTGATGGATTTTTTGAAGAAGTATGCTTACCATGCTGGGATTGCTTTTCAAATAAAGGACGATTTACTAGATGTAGAAGGAGAGCAAAAAACGTTAGGAAAGAAATCTGGAATGGACAAAGATAATGATACCTCTACATTTGTGACCGTTTTAGGTTTGGAAGGTGCTCGTAAGGAAATGTGGGAGCATTATTGTATGGCATTAGATTTAGTAGAATTGTTACCAAAGAAGACCAACTTTTTAAAGTTCTTGGTAGATTATATGATTAACCGAACTAGGTAATAATGGATGATATTACTTCATAGGGAGGAGAATTCACAATGAAAATTACTTTTTTAGGAAAATATGGCGGTTACCCTGGGAAGGAAAGTGCTACCTCTGCCTTTTTATTAGAATCTGCGGAATTTCATTTATTGGTAGATTGTGGGAGTGGTGTGTTGTCGAAGGTGCAGTCATATGTGGACTTACAGGATTTAGATGCGTGTATCCTTTCCCATTATCACCATGATCATATCGCTGATGTCGGCTGTCTCCAATATGCGATGTTAGTGGAGAATAAACTTGGAAAACGAATCGAGCCTTTCCCAATCTATGGCCACAAAAGAGACTCTAAATTTGATGAACTAACCCATGATGTCTATACCGAAGGACGGGAAATTTCTGTTGATCAATCGATTACCATTGGACCATTCAATATATCCTTTTGTGAAACGACTCATCCAGTATATTGCTTGGCAATGAAAATCCAAGCAAATGGAAAAACCATTCTTTACACGGCAGACACAGAGTGGAAGGATGACCTTATTTCTTTTGCGAAGAATGCAGATATTTTAATAAGTGAAGCTAGTATTTATAAAGACCAATTTGGAATCGTTAAAGGGCATCTTACAGGAGAAGAAGCCGGAAAACTAGCAAAACAAGCGGGGGTAAAACAGCTCTTTTTGACCCATCTTCCCCATTATGGTGATCAAGAAAAGCTAGTAGAAGAAGCAAAAGATGTATATAGTGGTCCTGTTCAATTGGTCTATCCAGGTTTAGAGATAGATGTAAAGTAATTAAAAAAGTGTTGGTTTCCTTTATACGGAATCAACACTTTTTTTGGTTGTAGGGGAACAAGTATAAATCATCTGCACAAATTCAAACTCTCCGCCATTTGTCGATTGGATAAACGTAGTCGTTTCTTTGAATCCTACTTTTCTATAAACCTTGATAGCACGCTTATTAAATGTTGCAACCGCCAAGCTAATAAAGGAAGGGGAAAAATGCTCTTTTATATAATTCATTCCAGTCGTTAAAAATGTAGATCCTTTTTTCTGGCCAGTTAAATCAGGTCTTAAACCAAGACCAATATCGATTGTATCGTTATCTGCCTTGTTTATACTAAAAAAACCGATGAGTTGATTCTCTTCTGTGACAGCATAAATGGACTCATTCCTTTGATCCCTATCAAGAAACGCAGCTAAATCCTCTTCATCTGCATCCATGTCATAAAATCCATAAATTCCATCATAATGCCATTGATAAGCAATTTCTTCTGCTTGTTCTTGTGTAATTAGTTGAAAGTGAAACATAATTGTTGGCTCCCTTTTTAGGAAAAGTATATCATATCAAAATATTTTGATAAAATAGTAGATTCTTCTTGATTGAGTCAAGTTTTTGTGGGAGTTTTTTTAGCTCCCTTTTTATAAAATAAAACTTTTAATTTTGTATCCGCTTTCTAAATATTTTCTTTCATCAAAATTTCGTTTTTTTCTTTTTTTAAAAACCTTTTAATCCCTGTAAGGCAAAGTGAATGGGTTTTCCAATCGCTTGATTTAAGTATGGCATGTTCTGACGCACGGTTTCTGTTACTAATTTTGTGGGTATTTTTCTTTTCGGTCGATGTTCTTTCTTTGATGTATTTAGGCTTTTTTCTTTTCCCATTTCCCATATATCGTTTGGATGGATAGGTCATCCTTCAATCCAATCCACAAGCGCGCCATGCTCATGACCCCTTTTTTGCTCCATGCTCTTCCATTTTTTAATCGTTTGGCTAATTGATTCATCATTGCTTCTGCACTTCCCATTGGTCGATATGCTGCCGTGTCCACGCCTTTCTCTTGTAACCAACTACGATAATCTTTTATGGTTTCCTGATGATGCGTTAAAAAGGCGAGGAAATGCGCTAGTTTTTCTTCTTCTTCTGGTGTATCCATTGTTCCTACTGCACTATTCAACTCTAAAAATAAGGAATCAACCTGATAATTTCTTAACGCTTTTTTCATGTAGCGATATCGAGGATGGTTTTTCATAAGCTGCTTCATCGAACGAGCGACATGAAAACGATCCATGGTGAAAAAGGCTCGTTCCCGAAAATACTCTCGACATGCCGTTATCCAGCCTGCTCCATCGCCATTAATAATAAGCAAGGTTTGGGTAGGATCATACGCATAATGATTCTGTAAGAACGTTTCAAAGGCTTCCCAAAAGGGTTCTTTTCCTTCATAGAGAAAATGCCTTTTATTTCGGAGTCTGACTCGCTTTCCGTTTTCTTTCCATCCCTCATGTACAGCGGCGAATTTCAGCTCAAATCCACGCTTTTTCTTTTCTTGACTCTTCACATATAATCCATCTACTTCGACGAACAATACCTTTTGAAAAGGACATTTTTCCTTAGCGGGAAGGACGCTTGTTTGAAGAAGATGTTGCCGTAATGCTTCGTGGCTCATCGCCGAATAACCTAAAAATTGTTCGAATGTTTCCACCGCCTTTCGATAGGAAGAGCCCTTTGTCGCTAATTCTAACCCCCATTCTTCTAATAGTGGACTAAACCCTTTATTCCCTTGAAACTGTAAGTAGTGATCTAACAGACAAATATATTTTTTGGTCACTCGATCGAAATAATAATTACGCTTCAGCTCCACTGCTCCAAACGCTGTATCTACTCGTATTTCTCGCTTATCTCGTAAAGCAAATCTTCTTTTGTCTCGTTGCTGAGCAATCTCTTGATCCCAATTTTCTAATGTTTGAACAAGAATTTCTTGAAACGTCATTTGTAGTGTTCGAAATAAAGTTTTTTCCAATTCTTTTAATGATGGCATTTTTGTGTTACATTGATTCATGAGAGCCTCTCCTTTTCGTAGTTTTCTAGTCAAATTCTACTTTACAAAAGGAAGCTCTCTTTTTTAATGCTTAATTTTTTCCAGCTACCGCGCTCTCGCTTGGTGGCCTTTTTGTCTAGTTGGGGGACGAGTCCCCCAACTAGACAAAAAGGATATTTATTCTCCCACAAACATTTTACTCATACATTCTTCTTTTCTGGAGAATTTGAACAGGCTATACTAAAAGAAAAGGCGAAGGGGGTAGAAGGGAACATGAAAACAGAAAGTAGCATTCCATATAATATAGAAGAAACAACTATTTTAGATATACAGAAAGCCCTGGAGTCCGGTGCAATTACTTCATTGGAGTTGACCAAGCAATATTTAAATCGAATTGCATCATTTGATCCTGCATTATGCTCTATTAGGGAAATAAACCCTGATGCATTAGAAATTGCAGCAGAGCTAGATGAAAAAAGGAAGGTACTCCATCAAGTGGGACCACTTTATGGCATACCTGTTATTATAAAAGACAATATTGATACAAATGATTCGATGGCAACAACTGCAGGCTCCATTGCATTAAAACATAATTTTGCTAAAGAGGACGCTTTTATTGTTAAAAAGCTTCGAGAAGCAGGAGCCGTAATTATTGGAAAGGCTAATCTTTCCGAATTTGCCAATTTTATTACGGAATTAGATATGCCCAATGGCTATAGTTCTTTAGGTGGGCAGGTAATGAATCCATATGGGGCTGGTATATGGGATGTTGGGGGTTCAAGCTCGGGGACTGGCGCAAGCATTGCTGCTAATTTTGCAGTGGTTGGAATTGGAACTGAAACATCTGGATCCATTCTTAGTCCTGCTAGTAATAATTCGCTTGTTGGAATAAAACCTACACTTGGTCTCGTTAGCCGTACTGGAATTATCCCACTAGCTCACAGTCAAGATACGGCAGGTCCAATGACAAGAACCGTCCGTGATGCAGCAATTCTGTTAGGGATCATTGCTGGTGTGGATGAAAAAGATGAAGTGACAAAAACAAGTATAGGGCAGCCAAGTGACTACACGGCTTTTTTAAAAAAAGATGGACTAAATGGGAAAAGAATTGGGATTGATCGAACCTTCTTGCCAGAAGAGAAAGAAGAGGTAGCTCTGTTTGAAAAAGCGATGGAAGAATTAGCAAAGCAAGGGGCTGTCTTGCTGGATGTTACCATTCCACGTGAAAAATTCGATTCTATTGTACTTTATCATGAATTTAAGTATGGCATAGACAACTACTTACATAAACTTTCAGAAGAAGTACCTGTTCATTCATTAAGCGAGGTTATTGAATTTAATAAGTTGCATCCAGACGTCGTTAAATATGGGCAGACGATACTTGAATATTGTGAAACACTAAATGGAGACTTAGATGATGCAAAGTATAAAGAGCATCGTGAAACGGATGTTAGACTTTCTACTACAGAGGGAATCGACATAACGATGAAAGAAAATCAATTGGATGCTTTAGTATTTGCGAAATATTTAGGCTGTGCGCTGCCTGCAAAAGCCGGATATCCATCGGTTACTGTTCCAGCGGGATATACTTCAAAAGGAAAGCCGATGGGAATCACTTTCTCAGGATTAGCATATAGTGAACCTAGACTCATAGAAATGGCTTATAGCTATGAACAAGCAACAAAGCATCGAATCCCACCAGTATTAGATAAGCAGGATTAAGAAGGTAAGCAGTGTATGAATGTACACTGCTTATTAGGCATATGCTTAGTTAATGGACAATATATTAATAGAAAGGATTACATGTCTAAACAGTTTGTTCTAGATTGATGTTCTAATATAAGATATAATAAAATCAAAAAGAAAGCTCTTACATTTAACTGACGCAACCAAAAAAAGTTTGAATAAACCGTTCTAGTTGGAAGTTTCCATACTAGTGGAAATGTTAGTAGAAAAGTAGGATTCTGTTTTGAGGAGGAAAAGAAATTGTCTTTAACACGCATGCTAGTAGGTATATTTAAGAGTTTTGAAGAAACAAAGGAACAGCCTAAGGTTCCTGAATTAAAGACTCGTTATTATAAAAAAAGTCGTGATCGTTTGATGGAAACAATAAAAAATGTAGTAGAAAGAAAAATGTCGAATTGGGATTTAAAAAAAATCGATACGGATCGTGGTGAAATCGTATTAAGCAAAGGATCTAGTTTAATGATTATTACCGTTTATAAACTAGCAGGGATGCAATCAGCAATAGATATTTATTGTTCAAAGGAAGGAGCTTTAGGGGATTTCGGCTCCAGTTATAAATATATACAGCAATTTTTTAAAGCGCTTCATACGGAAATTCAGCCAGAAAAAGGGTAAGCATCTTACGAAAAAATCGTTAAGTTGAATAAGAATGGGAGTGTATGGAATGAAAATTGTTCTTACAGGGGCTAATCGGGGATTAGGGATTCACCTTGCTAAAACGGCTGTGGAAAGAGGACATACAGTACTTGCGGGGGTACGATCGGTTGTAGAAGATTCACCTATCAATCGATTGAAAAAACAATTTCCAGACAATGTGTATACATATTTTCTCGATGTTACAAATGAAGAGTCGATTGCAAAAGCAGCTGAACTAGCAGTAAAAGATGTTGATTCTATTGACGGCATTATTAATAACGCAGGAGTCCTCGCAGAACGGGGAAAGCCAATTGAAGAGCTCGATTTTAATCAGGTTCAGTTTACGATGGATGTCAATGTATTAGGACCGATGAGAATAATGAAACATTTCCTACCTCTTTTATATAAAGGGAAAAAACAGGCAGTTATTAATATCTCTTCAGAAGCCGGAAGTATTCATAATGCTTATGGCGGAGACTTTCCATATGGAATTTCGAAAGCAGCCCTAAATATGTTTACCGTTCAATTATCCAGCTATGTAAAAGATAAAGACATTGCTGTATATGCTGTTCATCCTGGCTGGATTAAAACAGATATGGGTGGGGACAACGCAACAGGCTATCCAGAAGAGTCAGCAAGTGGTATCCTTGATATTTTAGAAGGAAAAATAGACATAAATAGCAAGCTAGGATTTATTGATTTTACCGGGAAAGAAATGAAAATTTAATAGATGGGTAGGGGAAGAATCAGAATGATCTTGCATGGAGCAAAGATTTTCTGATTCTTTTTTGTATGAACAGGACAGCTTCCTAAAGGTGTTATTGACTAAAATGAAAAAGAAAAAATCCCCACTGATGGAAGTTACCTATTATAATAGAAATATTATTTATAATTTTCTGTTGATTTACAAGGAAGGAGTATTTGATGAATAACGAAGAATTATTAACGATGCAACAGTTAAATAAATCCCATAAGAATGATTTGCTTTCCTTAGCTACTATTGTTGGCTGGGATTATGACTTGGAAGAAATCCAGACACTACTCTATTCCGGTACTATATTTGGTCACATAACGTTAGAGAAGAAAGTAATATCCTGTGCTGCTATTATTCCTTATGGAAGTAAGCTAGCATCTATCGGTATGGTAATTGTTCACCCGAACTATCGAGGAAGAGGACTAGCGAAAACGTTGCTGCTTCAGTGTATGAACCAAGTGCCAAAAAATATGGCACTGATGTTAATTGCGACAAAAGAAGGCAGGCCAGTTTATGAAAAATTAGCCTTTAAGGAATATAGCCATGTAACAAAGCTTCTTGGGGAAGGGAAGCGGATGAAACTAGAATTAGATGACTATACCATACATCCATTAGAGCAAACAGATTTAGAAGAAATGTTTATATTCGATCAAGCAGCATTTGGAAGTTCAAGAGTGCTGTTTCTAGAGAATAGAATAAAACAGGCAAAAGATTCACTTGTACTAAAGAATAGAAAAGGAGTAATGGTTGGATATGCTCTTACTGTAAAAAAAACTAGTAATCTAGTTATCGGTCCTATTGTAGCACAAGATGAGGAACAGGCAATTCTCCTTATTAAGACAATCATTGCAAACAACCAAGGAAGTATAAGAATAGATATAGTGGAAGGAAAAAACACCATAATCGAAGAGCTGCAGAAGCTTGGATTTCAAATAGTAAACCGTCCTCCAGTAATGGTGAAAAATATCGAAACATTCCCAAAAAGAAATAATTGCTTATATGCGATTGCAGCACAGGCTTATGGATAATCATAAAAGAATAAAAGATGTAAAGGAAGTAATGGTAGACGGAGAAAAGAGTTGATTTTAAGAAAGAGAAAATGATATTAGTCATTTTCTCTTTCTGTTTATATGTGCCATTATATCTGACTTTAAATAAATCCTTTCTTTGTTGCCTACTTTTAGAGGGTCTAAAATCCCTTTTTTAACACATTCGTGGATATATTGTCGAGTGCATCCTAATAGCTCGGTAACTTCTGAGGTAGAGATTAATTCCTGTTCTAAATACTTTCGTAGTTCCATATCATTTTCAAATCGAATCATGATAATCGTTCCAATCTTTTCATAATATTTTATTTAGTAGTATTATTCTATACCCAAAAATAAACTAACTAACCATTCCTACGCAAAATTTACATGTGCCTAATCTTCCAGTTTCTATCGCACTATTCTGTAGAATTCTCCGAATAATAGACAACAATTTTGATGGATTGCTAACTGATAAAGTATATATTTTCCAAGTGGAAATAGATATAATGAGGAGAGGGATATTAAATGAAGAAAGCCAAAAAAATGGAGGCATATATGTTCAAAAATAAGTTAGGTAAGATAAGATCTGGTTGGATTATTTTGTTAGCTTTATTGGCTACAATGATAGCACAATTGATTCTTTCAGCCCCAGGTATGATTATAGCTGTCATTATTGAATCTCAAATTAATCCTGATATTTCTGATGAAATGATTGATCAGGTATTAGATGGTTCTCCCCTCTCTCTTTTGTCTCAGGGAATAGGGATGATCGGTGGTATCGCAATCTTGTTTCTTTTATGGAAGTTTGTTAATAAGAAGAGAATTTCAGAAATGGGTTTTAAAAAGTTTTCTCCAGATTTTTTCACTGGTTTAGCTCTTGGTGCAGTGTCTATCGTCGTTATATTTTTAATTCTATTATTCACAAAAAATATAGAGATGGCTAATTCAATTGGTTCGCCACATTTTTCTACTTACACAATAGCCTATCTTTTGTTTTTTATATTAGTAGGGTTTTCAGAGGAACTAACGTTTAGAGGCTATATAATGTCCACGCTTGCGGATAACGGTAACTCTAAAACTGTCGTATATATCATCTCAGCATTTATTTTTGGCATTGCACATATGTGGAATCCGAATGTCGCCATCCTCGGAATTGTTAATATTTTTCTAGTAGGGCTCTTGTTTGCCTATATGTATGATAAGACAAAAAGCCTATGGATGCCGATTGGCTATCATATAACGTGGAATTATTTCCAAGGAAATGTGTTTGGCTTCCCAGTTAGTGGAACGACTCCATATGGCCTTTACGGTATTGATGTTTCTATGGGAAATGATTGGTTAACAGGTGGTTCCTTTGGTCTAGAAGGAGGAATACTAGCTACTTTAATGATTGCTTGTGGCTACATTGTGACCAATTTATATACAAAGAAAAGATTAGCATAGTGTTCATTTAAATCTTATACGGAGAAAAAGTAATATTCTCATAGAATAATTGCTTAATTTACGTTATAATAAGTCGAGTTAAACCAATTATATAGTAAATCCGTATATTACGGTGGAGGTTCTAGCTACCCTCTTTAAAAAACTAAGAAAAACAGGACTGCTTTCTTAGTAGTGCTGTTTTTTCTATATGAAGGAGATTTTGGAAATGAAAAACGAAAAAGCGGTTGTTGTATTTAGTGGTGGTCAAGATAGCACTACCTGTCTATTTTGGGCAATGAAAAACTTCAAAGAAGTAGTAGCTGTTACGTTTGACTACAATCAAAGACATATTACAGAAATTGAATGTGCGAAAAAGATTACAGAAGAGCTTGGCATTAAACATCATATTCTTGATATGTCATTGCTAAATCAACTTGCGCCAAATGCTTTAACAAGAGATGATATCGCAGTTGAAGAAGGAAAAGATGGAGCGTTGCCTTCCACCTTTGTTCCTGGACGAAACTTATTATTTATGTCATTTGCTGGTGTATTAGCTAGCCAAATACAAGCAAAGCATATTGTTACTGGCGTTTGTGAGACAGATTTTAGCGGATATCCAGACTGCCGTGACATTTTTATTAAATCATTGAATGTAACCTTAAACCTTTCAATGGACAATCAATTTGTCATTCATACTCCACTAATGTGGTTAAATAAAGCAGAAACATGGGGGCTTGCAGATGAGTTAGGTGCGTTCGAATTTGTTCGCGAAAAGACACTAACATGCTATAACGGAATGGTTGCAGATGGCTGTGGGGAATGTCCTGCTTGTAAGCTACGTAAAAAAGGCTTGGATGATTATTTAGCTGTCCGAAAGGGGTTATAAGAGAATGAATGACTTTCGAATAGTTGATAGATTGCAAAAGTTTGGGGAGGATATTTCTTCTAAGCAATTAAAATATCATTATAAGCGCGTTATGGTTAGCAAAGAGTTTACCTTTGATGCGGCACATCACTTGCATGCCTACGAAGGAAAATGCATGAATCTTCATGGACATACGTATAAGGTTGTTTTCGGTATTAGCGGATATTTAGATGACCGTGGATTGATGATTGATTTTGGTGATATTAAGAAGATATGGAAAAAGGAAATCGAATTTTATTTGGATCATCGTTATTTAAATGAAACACTTCCACCAATGAATACAACTGCAGAAAATATTGTTTATTGGATATTTGATAAAATGGAAGAAGCATTGAAAAAGGATGAGATGAAACAAGCAAATAATGGGGCAAGAGTGGAATTTGTGCGTCTCTTTGAAACTCCTACTAGTTATGCAGAAATGAGAAGGGAGTGGATGGAGAGTGAGTAAAGTACCTGTAATGGAAATATTTGGACCAACGATTCAAGGAGAAGGAATGGTCATTGGGCAAAAAACGATGTTTGTCAGAACGGCAGGCTGTGATTATTCCTGTGCTTGGTGTGATTCTGCTTTTACATGGGATGGAAGCGGGAAAGATCTAATCAAGCAAATGCAGGCTGAAGAAATATGGGATGAATTAGTTCGCTTAGGCGGCAATGGCTTTTCCTTTGTCACGCTTTCTGGAGGAAATCCAGCCCTATTGAAAAACCTGTCCTTTTTGGTACATTTATTAAAAGAAAAGGAAATAAAAATTGGTCTTGAAACACAGGGAAGTAGATGGCAGGATTGGTTTGTAGATATTGATGAGCTAACTATTTCACCAAAACCGCCTAGCTCGAAAATGAACACGGATTTTGACATATTAGATTCGATTATGCAAAGATTAAGAGATGCAAATCGAAGTAATCATATGAGTCTAAAGGTAGTTGTATTTTCAGACGAAGATTATGAATATGCGAAAAAGGTTCATCTGCGCTATCCAGATGTTCCTTTTTTCCTGCAGGTTGGTAACGATGATAATAAAACAATCGATAACGCGCAATTAGTACAGCAATTACTGACTAAATACGAGTGGCTGATTGATAAAACAATGCTTGATCATGAGTTCAAAAATGTAAAGGTACTTCCGCAGCTGCATACGTATATTTGGGGAAATAAGCGTGGAGTGTAGATAACCGGGAAGGTATATAGGAGGATTTTGGGATGAGTAAAATGAATATTCCTCAAATCGAGGAGGCAATTCGCTTATTATTAGAAGCCGTTGGAGAAGATCCTAATAGAGAAGGATTATTGGATACTCCAAAACGTGTAGCAAAAATGTATGAAGAGGTTTTTTCTGGACTTACAATCGATCCAAAAGAATATTTTGAAACGATTTTTCATGAAGACCATGAAGAATTGGTATTAGTTAAGGATATTTCTTTTTATTCTATGTGTGAGCATCACTTAGTTCCTTTTTACGGAAAAGCACATGTAGCTTATATTCCTAAGGGTGGACGAGTGGCTGGATTAAGCAAGCTTGCAAGAGCAATCGAGGCAGTTTCGAAACGTCCGCAGCTTCAGGAGAGAATTACGTCCACGGTTGCAGATACAATGATGGAAACACTTGAACCACATGGAGTGATGGTTGTAGTGGAAGCAGAGCATATGTGTATGACCATGCGTGGGGTTAAAAAGCCTGGTGCTAAAACAGTTACTTCTGCTGTTCGTGGTGTTTTCCAAACAGACAGTGATAAGCGTGCAGAAGTATTTGCGATGATTAAATAGGCATGACATTTGTATTGAATTTTTGAAAAAATCCTGTTATTAGCAGGATTTTTTTTATTAACTTATATGCTTTTCAATAAACCTTCTATACAAAAGTGAGTGAGAAATTTGGTAAGAAAAAAGGAACTTTTCCATCTATTAACGAGTCTTTATAGATAAAGGGAGGTGTTCGAAATTAGTGTGTTAAACGAAAGGGAAATTTATGAAATCTTTTTTGAAAAGGTATTTAAAACAACTTTTTATATTTTAAAAAATGAGGAGCTAGCGAAGGATGCTACACATGATACCTTTATAAAGGTGTTTAAAAATCTTGGAAAGATAAATAAACCCTCAAGTCTGAATGCTTGGATAACTACAATTGCTACACGTACTGCTATTGATATCTATAATAAAAATAAAAGACAATCGGCCTATATGTTTGAAGAAGAAAACTATGTCTTAAATTCTGATGATTCTAATTATCAGAAAGATGAATTAGAAAATTATTTAGCTAACTTACCACCTGAACATAAACAAGTCTTAATTTTAAAGTATATGGATGATCTTACGGAGAAAGAAATAGCTAAGCTACTTTCCATTAAATTAGGAACAGTCAAATCAAGAATATTTCGTGCGAAACAAAAAATATTTGAACAGTACCAAACAGGAGGTGAAGGTAGAAGTGACGAATAATCAAGAAGAAATAATAAAGGAACAATTAGAAAAGGAACTTAACTCTATTAAAGTACCTAATGGAGTTAAGGAAGAGTTATGGATACAGGTTTCTTCGACTCGGAAAAAGAGTGGGATATCATTCAGATTACTCCCATATTTAGCTGCTGTAGCATTTATCATTATCCTAATACCACTTGGATTAAGTACATTACCCTATGATTCAGACTCCAATCAAAAGGATTATATAACAAAACAAGAAGAAGAGAATATAAAAACAATCGAAGCTGTTATAAAAAATAACTTTACAAGTCCAGATGAAGAATGGGAAAAAATAATGAATAATACAGATACAGAAGAGGAGGGAGAAATTAAAGGGTTAAGGGAATATGAAAAGGCTTTATATAGAGAATATTTTGCAAGTGATAGAGCATTCGATGAATATATATCAATCTACGGTTCGGTAGTATGGATTGAACCTGAGAGACATCATTACAAGTTAAGGGCACTGGATATTAAATGTGAAAAAACCAATTCAGCGGAAATTATTTATAATTTTTCTGCGAAAGTAGAATATCAAAAGGAAGGCAGTACCTCAGCAGCAGTAGGAATGATTACTGGGCAAGCAAATCTAAATGAAGAACATAAAATAGAAGCTATGAATATCAATTACTTTGAACTTATCGATCAATTAAGCAAATAAATTAAAAAAAGTAAGGTGATTCACAAAAATTGTTATTTTTTAAAAGTATATTTTAATCCGAAAGTGGAATGGTTCGGAATACATTTAACAATTGAGATGAACTTGATACAATGCTTAACTTCATAATAAACCATCAAATATGTGAAACTGTCAAAACAAAAAAGCAAAGCACATCCATTAAAAGGATACTATGATGGACAATAAGTACTGTACAAATAAAAAAGCTGTCAAGTCAGTTGACATTTGCAGTGCCGTTTTGAGTATCGAGGGTTCGAGAGGATCCGCACTTATTTGTTGGGGTATAAGGAAAAGCATCTGAGTTGAAAAATAGACGGAAAAATTTCGCTTATATAGTAATTATTATTAAAGAATGCTTAAATAGACGGAAAGATTCCGTCTATTGACTCGAAAAATGCGAAGAAGGGAGATTTTACTTTGCGTAATCGGAAAACCTCCCCTTATTTACCCCGAAACAAGCTCATTTCTGCATTTAACCGGAAAATCTCCGCTTATTTTCCTTTTGCAGGTTACTTGATTCAGGACAAAACCTTTTTTTAAAAGGGGGTGAGTCCAAGAGGCCATCGTTTTAATGCCTTACGGCGAACCATACCAAAAGTAAGTGAGACTTTATATAAATAAGGATTTTGCATTCCAAATAAAGAAACTCGCCAATTCCAATGGCGAGTTTTCCATTTTATATACTAATAACGATGCCAAAGCTACTGTCAGATTGGCACCCACTTTAAGAAAAACACCTCAAAACAGAAACCTTTGTTAAATAAAACTTTGTTTTTTTATGCGATAGTTTCAGAAGCATTGATGTCGTTAGACTGGTATTTTTTCGTATCTAATTCACCGAGTGTTTTACTTGTTACAACACCAGAAACCATGGATCCACTCACGTTTAAAGCAGTACGACCCATATCAATTAATGGTTCAACAGAGATTAATACCCCAGCTAAAGCAACTGGTAAGTTTAATGTAGAAAGAACGATCAATGTTGCAAATGTTGCTCCTCCGCCAACTCCAGCTACCCCAAAAGAACTGATCATAACAACAATAATTAAAGTTGCGATGAACGAAGGGGATAAAGGATTAATCCCTTGTGTCGGTGCAATCATAACTGCAAGCATTGCTGGATAGATTCCAGCACAGCCATTTTGCCCAATAGATACTCCAAAGGATGCAGAGAAGTTTGCAATAGATTCAGGTACACCTAGTTTATTTTTTTGTGCCTCAATGTTTAAGGGCATTGTCCCTGCACTAGTACGTGATGTAAAGGCAAAAGTAAGAACTGGCCAAACCTTTTTCACATATTGTTTTGGGCTTAGTCCCATAATAGCAAGAATGATTAAATGAATAATAAACATCGCAATTAACGCAACATACGAAGCAATAACAAATTTACCTAGCTTCACAATGGCATCGAAGTTACTTCCTGCAACGGTCTTTGCCATTAATGCAAGGATTCCATATGGAGTTAATCGTAGAACTAATGTTACAATTCGCATAACAACCGTATGTATAGCCTCGACGATTTTTTGAAAAAATGCTGCCTGTTCTGGATTTTTTCTTTTAATACCAAGGAAAGCAACTCCAACAAATGCGGCGAATATAACCACTGCTATCGTAGATGTTGGTCTAGCACCTGTTAAATCTTGAAATGGGTTAGCAGGTAAAAAGCTAAGAATTTTTTGTGGCACTGTTGTGCTTTGGACTTCTCCTAAAGTTTCTTCTAGTTGTTGTCCACGAAGGATTTCTGCATCTCCAGCACTTACATCAATTGCTTTTAGGTCAAAGCCAGCTGTTGTGGCAATACCAATTCCAGCAGAAATAGCTGTTGTAATTAATAGTGTTCCAATTACAAGACCGCTGATCTTGCCAAGATTAGCTGATTTTTCAAGCTTTGTGAATGCTGCAATGATCGAAATAAAGACTAGCGGCATAACAATCATTTGTAATAGCTTTACATATCCGCTTCCGACTATACCAAACCAATCATTTGTATTCGTGATTACCTCAGAAGTAGGATCATAAATCAATTGTAGGATAGCTCCGAATACAACCCCAAGTCCTAATCCTGTAAACACACGTTTAGAAAAGGAAATATGTTTCTTTTGCATGTAGAAAAGAACGCTAAGCAAAATAAGTAAGATGATAATGTTTAAAATAGTGAATAAGTTCAATGCTATGTCCTCCTTTAATTTTGTTAATTCATATAGGTTAAATAGGAATTAATTAAATTCTTTAAAATCCTACCATTGTTTATCACATTTGTAAATAAAAATTTTGAGAAAGGAGGAATTATGATACTTAATATATGGTGCTTTTATTCTTGTTAATCAATTAGCAAATATGGTGAAGATAAAATACATGATGAATAGTGTTTGTTACAGAACTTTCTGTTAAAATAAAAAGCAAATAAGGCTATATGGGGGATTAGGATGTATACAATCGATTATCATTCTCCAATTGGAGTAATAGAAATAAGTGGAACGGAAAAGGCTGTTTCTTCTATCTTATTTTCGGAAAAAGAACTGGCAGAAAATCTGATTAATGCATCTACACCAAATGTATTAGTTACGTGCTCCAAGCAAATAGATGACTATTTTAAAGGGAAGCGCCGTGACTTTTCCTTCCCGATGGAAATAGGGGGGACACCTTTCCAAAAGCAAGTTTGGGACGCGTTAACGACTATTCCGTATGCTGGTACTGGATCCTATAAAGATATCGCCAACAACATAGGGAACGAAAAGGCAGTACGAGCAGTTGGAAGTGCAAATGGAAAAAATAAGCTATGTATTGTCATTCCTTGTCACCGAATTATAGGTGCAAATGGAACCCTAACTGGGTATGCTGGTGGCTTATGGAGAAAAGAATGGTTGCTTAGTCATGAGCAAAAATTTAAGCGAACAATCTAATAAGGAAAAGAAAAGAAGCAGAAAATCCTCCATTAATAAGAAGATTTTCTGCTTCTTTTTTAGAACTTAAAAAAGCTCTATAAGAGTACCAGCTCCACCTGCGCTGCGTACGATGATAACCACTGATGTTATCCAACCTAATGTATATTATATTTGAAAACGATTACAAAAGCAAATATTGTGAATGCCTGAGCGAATTATTCCGAATATTATTATTAATTAGGATAATATTCCCATTTGATATAAGGGAGGGAAAAGGGCTGTTTTGAAGTATTTTTCACCTATAATATTTAGCATAAATTATTGGTAATAGAAAATCCTATAGGAAAAAAGGAGGTACTATATGGAAGAGCAAAAAGGAACGAATCTATCCAACTATGATAGCGTAACAGACAGAGTTATTGCTGAAGATTCAGACGTGCTTAGTGTATCGATTAAAACAAATCTTGACCCTAAAAATGTGCTGAAAGACAACCCTTATTTTGATAAATCGAAAACCTACAGCGAAGAAGAATTGGAAAAGTTAAAGAAATTTTTTGGAGGGTAGGAACAATTATTCCATAGAAGGAATGGAAAGACGCATAAAACGAAACTCCTTATGTAGATCATCTCTGATTTGTTTCATACAAGTCAGCTACGGAGGAGTTTTTTTATTTTCAAGAAAAAGATTAGTTATCCTTAAGTTTCTTTTCTTGCTTTTTTATACAGAAAGTGATTAAATGTATATACTTGTTTTTTATACTATACGGTATAAAAAACAGATGGATTAGATTATTAATAAGAAGTAATTCTTATGATTTATTATTAATAGAAACTATTGTGAAATCGTTATATATATATAGCTAGTACAGAAAATGAGAAAGGAGCGCTTTAAAGATGGGGATTGTAGTTGTAGAAATTTGTGACGGAAGCCTGATTACGGAAATAGATTTAGAAAAAATAATAGAATCAAAATATCCAGAAGTGGCAGTGATTGAAAGCAGCTGTCTTTCATTTTGTGGCATGTGTGCGAAACGGCCATATGCCATTGTAAACGGAAAAAGAATTTTTGCGAAAACCACAGAAGAATGCCTCCAATTAATTATGAAGCAAATTGAAGCTGAATTAGCTATTTTTGCATAATATCTTAAAAAGGGAAGTCTTTAAGCAAATAGTGCTTAAAGACTTCCCTTTTCTATTTTCCTTATTTTAAGAAACAAACTGCACTAAAAATTTACAGTGGTTATCTCCTTCAGTACGGCAACATGTTCTGCTTACTGTATTTGTTCCTAGCACATTTTTTAGCATTTCTGTCTCACAGCGACAAGCTACTTTAAACTCCTTTGCTACTTCTAAGATAGGACAATTGTATTCTGTTATTTCAAAAGTATGGTCGTCCACTTTCGATAAATCTGCCATATATCCTTTTTCATTTTGAATCTCAACCATTTCCTGCATTTTCTCAGAAGGAGTCTTGTCACTCATCCGAGAGATATATTCATTTGTAAGCCGTTCTTCCCGTTTATTAAATAGCTGCTGAACAGAATCATCACCATACAGCTCTTTCACATCATTCAATAAATCTATACTAATTCCTTCATAGCTTTTCGGGAAAAAATACTCTGCCCTTTCTGCCAGAGTATAGCTTTGAATAGGACGTCCCATTGGCTGTTTTATTAGTTCTGATTGAATCAATCCATCTTTTTCTAAAATTGTTAAGTGCTTTCGCACGGCCATATGTGTAATTTGCAAACGATCTGTAAACTCATTTACCGTTAAAGCTCCTTCTTTTTTTAGGAAATGAAGGATTTTATCTTTTGTAGTTTTTTGTTTAGTGGTCATCATAAACCTCCATTCTATACATTGGAGAGAAAATATAAGTAAATTAAAATGTAGTAAAATTTATTATACCAGATAGTATAAAATGTTGAAAGCAGTTAATGTGTACAAAGTCTGTAAAGATATATTTACAAAATTCAGAAGTAAAAAGGATTGCATTTTTTCTTACCTTGGTTTATTGTTTAATTATACTTTTTAAACCGTTAAGTATAAAAATAAAAATATTGGAGGAATTACAAATGACTACATATTCATTACCAGCTTTATCTTACGAATTTAACGCTTTAGAGCCACATATCGATCAACAAACAATGGAAATCCATTACGGAAAACATCATCAAACATATGTCAATAATTTAAATGCCGCACTTGAAGGGCAGGAAGCATTACAAGCAAAATCATTAGAGGAACTATTAAGTAATCTTGATGAAGTCCCAGAACAAATTAGAACAGCGGTTAGAAATAATGGTGGAGGTCATTTAAATCATTCTTTATTTTGGGAAGTAATTGCTCCTGCTACAGGAGAAAATGCTCCTTCTGGTGAACTAGCAGAAGCAATCACTAAAGCATTTGGAAGCATTGATGCATTTAAACAGCAGTTTACTGCAGCAGCTACAACTAGATTTGGATCTGGTTGGGCATGGCTTGTTGTTGACAAAGAAGGTAACTTGAAAGTAACAAGCACACCAAATCAAGATAATCCAATTATGGATGGAGAACGTGCAATCCTAGGTTTAGATGTTTGGGAGCATGCATATTACTTAAATTATCAAAACAGAAGACCTGAATACATTTCCAATTTCTTCTCTATTATTAATTGGAGTGTAGTTGCTCGGAAATTTGCTAATAATAACGAATAAGATAACGAAGATTAAGTGTTTCATGCTTATCTTTAAGCTTGGAGGATAATATGAAGCTTGTAGGAATTTCCGGCTCATTAGTGGGTGCAAAAACTTCCAAAGCAGTAAATGAAGTTTTAGTTGCAGCTAAGTCGCTTGATCCAGCCGTTCAAGTGGAGTTGATTGATTTAAGAGAGTATGAGATTGAATTTGTTAACGGTGCTCCACTTAGCTATTATAATGATGATACGATTAAAGTAGTAAACACTATATTAGCAGCAGATGCTCTTGTTATAGGAACGCCTGTATATCAAGCTTCCATAACAGGCGTATTAAAGAATCTTTTTGATCATCTACCAGTAGATGCGTTTAAATCAAAAGTGACAGGAATGGTTATCACAGGCGGTACAGATAAACATTTTCTTGTGATGGAATACCAATTAAAGCCAATTCTTACGTATTTCAAAAGTTTGGTTACCGTACAAAATGTTTTTGTGCATAATGATTATTTTGATGATGAAAACGAAATAACAGATGATGATGTTAAAAAGCGAATGGCTAAATTAGCGGAGGAAATTGTTTATTTAAAGCGCTAGTTTAAGCTTATCTATATGACCACATGACAGATCTGCTATATATTAGTAGGTCTGTTTTTTATTATTTAAAAGGGTTCTTGCTTGTTTTAGCTCCACTAAATTATGGAACAGGTACTTGACATCTAATCTTATTTCTTTCAATGTATAAAGTAATAACGAACGATAGGTGAATACGATGGAAATTAAAACTTTATTAATTGCACCATATCCTGCATTGGAGCATGTAATGGAAGAATGTATAAAAATTGATCATGAACTTAATATGCATATTGAATTGGCGAATCTACAGGAGGCAATTCCAATTGCAAAAGAGGCGGAAAAGCAAGGAATTGAGATAATAATAAGCCGTGGGGGAACGGCACAATTAATAGAGCAAGAAGTGAATATTCCAGTTGTTGATATACATGTTTCTGGCTATGATATGCTACGCGTACTGACCTTGGCAAATGATTATCCAGGAAAAAAAGCAATTGTTGGGTTCTCTAACATTACCATTGGAGCTAAAGCAATAACAGATTTGTTAGAAATTCCAATTGAGGTATTTACGATTGAGGATGCAAAAGAAGTTGAACCATTGGTGAATCAATTGAAAATAGATGGCTATCAATTAATCATTGGGGACGTTATTACACGGGATGCAGCAGCTAAGTATAATCTAGAAGGGATACTGATACAATCAGGAAGAGAAGCTATATTTGAAGCCATTAAAGAAGTTAAGAGCATTTACCGAATGCTGAGAAAGCAACGTTTGCAAATGACTATTATGCAAACCGCCATAGAGAGACAATTATTGGATGTTATTGTAGTGAATGGTGAAGGGACTATTGTCTATGAAAACTGGGCAATATTCGATCGTACGCAAGTTCCAATAAAAAAATTGATAAATGTGATACATAAAAAAAAATATATTCAAGAAGAACTAGATATAATAGAGACGAATCAGCATAAAAGAATAAAACAGATGATTGTTCCAATAAATTTTGAGGGAGAGAATCATTATTTGTTTGCATTCTCTTTATTAGATGAATTAGTGCCGGAAAATCCTTTGCATATTATAGATGTCCAAACTCAACCGGTGATTATCTCTAAAAGTGAGAAGATGAAGAGATGTATCGATAAGATAGATAGTAATCTTAATAATAATTATTGGATACTAATAGGGAAATCGGGCACTGGAAAAAAACAAATTTCAAAACTTATTCATTACAAAAAAAATAGGGGGATTGGTTTTTTAGGAATCCTATCTGCAGCTGCATTCCTTACGATGAAAAATCAAATAGACTCGGATATAAAATCGATATATTTTAATGAAATCGAAATGTTAAATGCTAGCGAGTTAAGATTATTTATTGGAAAAGTAAAGAAGTTACATGCTTTGGGGATAACAGTGATTATTGCAATAGATACGATAGACACTGAAATATATCACTCTCTTTCTTATACTGTTTTCATACGTATTGATTTACCAGCATTGTCTGAGCGGAAAGAGGATATAAGGCCATTAGTAGCATTTTTTTTAGCTGCTTTTCATGCGGAATTTGGAACTTCAGCAATTAAAATAAAGGAAGATGCTATGGAGATATTGGAATCCTATACCTGGCCAGGCAATGTGGAAGAATTATATATTCTTATTCGTGATGCTGTAAAGGAAGAGAAGGGGTTCGTAATCGGGAAGAGGTTAATTCAACTGCTTTTAGGGGATAGGTTAAATAAATTAGAAAGTAAAGATAATGAATTTTTACAAGGTACTTTAGTAGAAATTGAAAAAAGAATTATTGATACAGTCATGGAAGAAGAGCAATATAATCAAACAAAAGTTGCAGAAAGACTAGGGATAAATCGAACGACTCTATGGAGAAAGCTGAAACAATAAATTTTCAGCTTTTTTTTGTTCTTAGTGTTTAATTTTGCAACGTTTTATACTATTTTCATTGTGTTAATAAATGAAAGCAATTACAATTACTATTGTAAACGATTACTTATTGTTTTAAATTGAAACATACTAAAAGGAGTGTTAAAATTATGAAGATAAAAGAAACGTTGGATCGGATTCCTGGAGGGATGATGGTAGTTCCGTTGCTAATTGCAGCACTGTTAAATACATTCACTCCCAATCTTCTAAGAATTGGAAATTTTACAGAGGCTTTATTTGTTAATGGGGCACCTACTTTAATTGCATTATTTCTTTTATGTACTGGAGCACAAATCAATGTAAAATCTTTTGGAGTTTCTGTTGGGAAAGGGGCAACTTTATTACTAACAAAATGGGTAGTTGGTGCCGTCTTTGGATTATTAGCGTATCTATTTGCTGGAGATAATGGTCTTTGGTTAGGTTTAGCACCTATTGCAGTTATTGCCGCAATGACAAATAGTAATGGTGGATTATTTGTTGCATTAGTTGGTCAGTACGGCAGTAAAGAAGACCGAGCAGCTTATTCACTTTTAGCTCTTAATGATGGACCTTTTTTAACAATGGTTGCTTTATCAATCTTTGGTGCGATGGGATTTGTTGATGGATTGTTTTCTGTTACTTCCTTTATTTCCGTGCTTCTTCCTATTGTTGTCGGGATGGTGTTAGGGAATTTAGATGATAAAATCAGAGAATTTTTAGATAGCGGAAGTTCTATGTTAATTCCATTCTTTGCTTTTGCTCTTGGAATGGGGATTAATTTCTCTGCCATTATAGAAGGTGGTTTAGCAGGAATCATTCTAGGATTATTAACTGTTTTTGTAACAGGAACAGCTGGTTATTATGTATTTAAACTTCTAAAATGGAATCCAATTGTTGGAGCCGCGGAAGGTTCAACAGCTGGAAATGCGGTGGCAACTCCGGCAGTAATAGCAGCTGCAAATGTCAGCTTCGCATCAGTGGTGGATATTGCAACAGTTCAGGTTGCTGCTTCTGTGGTGACCACAGCAATACTACTTCCAATCTATGTAGGATTCTTAGTGAAAAGATTAGAAAAAAAGGATATAAATTTGAGGAACAAGGTATCAAAATGTAAGGTAAGGATGTGTTCGACTTGAGAAATAAAATGGGCATTATTTCAGATGATTTAACAGGCGCTAATGATTCAGGTGTTCAACTGGCGATGAAAGATTTGTCAACTACTGTAGTGTTTGATGTTAAAAATTCGTCTGAAAACGCAGATTCTGATGTTCTTATATTAGATACGGATAGCAGAGCAAAAAACGAAGAAGAAGCATATCAGTCTGTAGTAGAGGCTGCTACATTTCTAAAAAAAAGAGGGTATCAACATATATATAAGAAGGTTGATTCCACGCTAAGAGGGAACATAGAAGCTGAACTTACAGCGATAGAAGCTGTTTATGAGCCAGAGGTCATTGTTATTGCTCCAGCCTATCCCAAAATGGGACGTCAAACCATCAATGGGCATCATTTTGTAGGCGGTGTCATCATAACAGAAACTGAATTTTCAAACGATCCGAAGACACCAGTGGAAGAATCCTATCTACTAAAGCTCTTAAATCCAACAGATAATAGGAAAATTAAACTATTAAATAAGGAAATTTGGCATAAATCTAAGGAAGAGATAGATAGCATCATACGCTCTTCGATAGAGGAAGGTAATAAATGGTTTGTTTGTGATGCGGAAACAGAAGAGGATCTTTTCCATATCGCAGAACTGTTTGTAAGGATAAATAAATCAATCGTATGGGCAGGATCAGCTGGACTAATTGAGTATTTGCCAGAAATATTAAACCTAAATTCTGCTTCTGTAAAAGATACAGAAGAAATGGAAATTAATCATACACTTATTGTTTCAGGAAGTTTATCTCAAGTAACCAAAAAGCAATTATGCAAGGTTGAGAGTTTTACAAATTCCTATTTTCTGAAAATTAATCCAGTTGATTTAGTTAATCAAATATATAGATTGGATGAGCTTGCGAATAAAGTTGAGCAACATGAGGGCTGTAAACATTTTGTGCTTTATGTGGAAGCTGATGATACTAACAGAACGAGTGCGGTAGAAGCTGGTAAGAAGCTTTGTTTAAGTAAAACTGATGTAAGTGAGGCAATATCGAACGGTTTGGGGATTATTGCAAACCATTTATTAAAGGCTTTTCCTACTATCAAAGGTTTAGTGTTAACAGGTGGAGATACAGCCAAGGCAGTATGTCGAGCACTAGGTGTTACGGAAATGGAATTGTATTTGGAGATTGAGGCAGGACTTCCCTTTGGTAAAATTAGAACAGAGATTAATAGTTATTGGGCGGTTACTAAGGCTGGTGGATTTGGGGCAGAAGAATCATTAATAAAAGCATTAGAATTTATGATTAACAAAAGAAGGGTGATAGTATGAGTAAATTAAAACCAATAGTAGGTATAACAATGGGAGATGCAGCAGGTGTTGGTCCAGAGATTATTCTAAAGAGTCTCGGTAAAGAGGAAATGTATGATATTAGCCGACCTTTAGTAATTGGTGATAGTAAAATTTTAGAAAGAGCAAAACAGTTTGTAAATAGCGAGTTGATAATAAAGAATATATCTGTAGAAGACATTGCAGAAGTATCTTATCATTATGGTACAGTTTATTGTTTAAATCTAAATTTATTGGATGAAACGCTTCCTATTGGTACAGTATCTCCAGAAGCAGGGAATGCAGCATTTCAATATCTTGCTAAAGCAATTGAGCTTGCAAAAGAAGAGAAAATTCACGCCATTTGCACGGCACCTTTAAATAAAGAGGCATTGCATAAAGGTGGACATAAATATCCAGGTCATACAGAAATTTTAGCTGATCTTACTGGAACACAAGATTTCTCTATGATGCTTTCTGCACCTAACCTAAAAGTTATTCATGTAACAACACATGTTGGGATTATTGATGCAGTAAAAATGATAAATCCAGAACGTGTTTATCATGTTATTAAACTCGCACATGATACGTTGCAAAAAGCAGGAATTGAAAACCCTAAAATTGCAGTATGTGGTATAAATCCGCATGCTGGTGAAAATGGATTATTTGGTTATGGAGAAGAAGAAGAGAAAGTAATCCCTGGTGTAGAGAAGGCACAAAGTGAGGGCATAGAAGCAGTTGGCCCACTTCCAGCAGATACATTATTTTTCCGAGCAGTTCGCGGAGATTTTGATATTGTTGTAGCAATGTATCATGACCAAGGACATGGTCCAGTGAAAGTATTGGGATTAGACGCAGGAGTAAATATTACGGTTGGTTTGCCAATTATTCGAACAAGTGTGGACCACGGGACAGCATTTGACATTGCAGGTAAGGGGATTGCGGATGAAAAAAGCTTAATGGAAGCAATGCGTCAGGCTGTTGAATTAGCTCCTAAGTTGTGATCAAAGTAGTCTCTATAATCTGGTAAAGAAGATGTAGATAGTCAAGTTTTTTTGAGATAAATAAATTTGGCCTCACACTCTAATGAGTGGAGGCTTTTTCTTTACGTCGATATTCAAAAGGAGTATAGTTTGTCTCTTTTTTAAACAGTTTAGTAAAGTAAGAGTAATTCCCATAACCAACTTTATCGGAGATGATATGAACTGGCAAGGTTGTTTGAATGAGTAACGTCTTAGCGAGTTCTACTCTTTTTTTAATGATATAGTTGACAAGAGAGAGGCCCTTTTCTTTCTTGAAAATTCTTGCAATATAATCTGGACTTAAGTACACAATTTTTGCAATGCTATCTCTTGTGATATTTTCATGATAATGTGCATCAATATAATCGCAAATGGTATTTACAACAGATTTCTGTGAATGAATAAAGTCTAAATAATGGAGTGAAGTATCTGCTAAATAGGTAATATAAATCATCATATCATCAATGGAACGTAATGATTGAGTCTGTAGTAGGTTATTCGTATTTCCATCAAATAATTTGTGAGCGAGCACTTCCTGCTTTTTTAAATGAGTAAACAATAATTGAGTGATGTCTAATCGGAAATTGTGTAATACATTAAGGTTAAGATTATTGGTATCTTTTAAGTAAATTAAATATTGTTCACATTTATTTAGAAACATTTGTTTATTACCGTTTTGAAGATGTTTTTCCCAAATGTCCAAATTAGGTTCTGTATACGGATTTGTTTTCTTTTCATAAGATTGAAAAAACTGAACTGTGTTTCTAAAATCAATCATATCCTCGCTTTTTTGTTGTAGTTGTTTTACTGCTTTGTGAAGTTTTTCTAAAGGTGTAGAAAAACAAAAACTAAAGCGAGTATCTATTAACAAATCATTTCGCAGAGTCTGGATTAAGTTCTGGCATAATGCAATGAATGACTGATAATCGAAATGCTCCTTGGAATTTTTTATAAGAAGTACATATTTTTCTTTATTAATATCTAATCCAACAATACTTTCCAAAGAAAAAGGGGTTTCCTTAAAGGATTCTTCTAAATGGACGTTTAATTTTAAGACCAAGTTTTCATCTATTTCTAAAATAGGAGGTATTTTCTCTTTTAACGAAATCTTATATGGAAATATGTTTAATAGAATTGGCAAAAAGCAGTCATCTGGGGAATAACTTAAATGATTTTTTAGTAATTGTTCTTCCAGTTCTGCTTTAAGCCATTTTGGATTACTTAAATAGGAACTCCAAAAATGATCCACTAGTTTTTGTTTATTTTGTTGCCAATACTGGCCAACTTGGATAGCCTCTTCGCTTTGCTGCCTTATTTTTATTTTTTTTATCGCTTTCAAAATACTAAACTCTAATTTATCGATTTCTATTGGCTTTAAATAGTATTCAAAGCTCTGAAGTTCAATGGCCTTTTGGGCATAATGAAAATCAGCAAAATTTGTTAAAAAAATTGTTTGTATCGAATATCCTTCTTGTCGGACCCATGCTAATAATTCAAGACCGCTACCGTATGGCATTTCTATATCTGAAATAAGCAAGTGGATGTTCTCATTAATAAAGATATTCTTTGCTTGGCGAATATTATGAGCAGTATAAACTTGTTCAATCCCTAGAGTTCCCCAGTTAACTTTTTCCTTCAATAACTTAACGAGAAATCGATCATCATCTACTATTAAGACATTCATTTTTTATTCCTCCAGTAATTGTTTTGGTATAACTAATTGAACAAAAGCTCCATCATTTATTCCATTTGAAAAGGATATAGAAAAGCTATTTCCATAAAACATTTGAAGTCTTTGGATGACATTATTTATTCCGATTTGTTTTCCATTAACTTCTGATAGGGGTAGTTGATTTTGAAGTTTGTTCAGTATATCTAATGGATAACCAGGCCCATTATCTTTTATGGTAATGTTCAATTTTTGTTCGTCTTTTGCAGGGGTAATACTTAGTGAAATGATTAGAGTTTCCTCATAATTTATATCAGAAAATCCATACTTGATACTATTTTCAATAAAAGTTTGCAGAATCAACGGAGGTATTTGCATCTCCTCTATGTTTAGTTGAATGGATGTTTCATAATGAAAAGTAGGACCATGTAATAATTGTTGAATAGAAAGATAATCGCTAATATGATCAAGCTCTTTTTTTAACGAAACAAGGTGATGATTTGTTTGAAAAAGGTATCGAAAGTAACGGGATGTCGCAATAGACATTTTCTTGATTTCGGCAAACATATGCAGTTCTGCCATACTATGAATACTTGATAAACAATTGATATAGAAATGTGGTTTAATCTGTAATCGTAAAAAATCCATCTCTATTCTTTTCTTTTCCAGCTCTTGCTCATAAATATTAATTTTTAATTTTTTTATTTCTTGCATTAGGTTCTTGAATTGTGTATTAGCCTGCTCTAGTTCGATAATGCTGTTGCTTTCAAAATTAATCGTACCGTTACTATTGTTTAGCTCAGATAGATTTTTAGAAAACTTTTGAATAGGAAAGATTAAACGATTTTTTATATAGAGAAAAATAAAAAATAAGATAATGCTAATAACGATAGTTGCAAGAATTAAGAGGACTTGTGTGATAACTACATGTTTAAAGGCACCGAAATGATCTACGTTTATTTGTAAGCTAAACGGCAGTAGTATATTCTTTTCTTCAAATAGTAACTTGCTTGTAAAAAAGGGAGAGGATGCCGCTTCATCTTTTGCCATTTGTTGATCAGTTGTTATTATCGTTTTTCCCTCTTGTTTCATGACGATGGAACCATTACTCCCTAAGTTAAAGCCATTTAAAGGTTTTAATAGATCTTCTGCAGACACTAAACAAACGAAAATTCGATTATCATAGCTTAATAGATGATAAAAATAAAAAGTTTCGTTTATTTTTATCGTTTTCCATGTACTAAATATTTCATATGTATGTAGCGCATCATTTTTAGAGAAAAAGTAATTCTTTGCTTGTAGATAATCTTGATAAGGTAGTTCTATAGGTGAAGCGTTAGAAAAAAACGATTCTTTTTTGAGACCAAGAAAGAACTGAAACTCTTTTCCAATCGAGTATTGAAAGTCATTTACTCTTGTTCGAAAATTACTTAAATTTTGTGGGAAAACGTCCATATCCATATTCTCTTCCATTTCTTCAATTATTGGTTCGTGTACTACTGTCCAAATCATAAAGTGGTCTATCGCGTTTAAATTGGAGCGAACATTTTCTATATAAAATTTGACGGAATTCGTAATGGTATCAATGCTTTGTTTCCTTGTAATAGAGATTGTTAACATACTAATAAACATGTTTATTAGTAAGATAATTACCATAATGATTAAAAGTACTTTTAAATAGTAATTTATAGAGCGGGATGGGTTCTTATCAATGGAACGTATCATTTACTCATCTCCAATGCTTATTTTCATTATATAAACGTAATACACTTTTTCTAGCAATATTCCGTTTTGAAAAAGGAAAATAACTGAAATACAACGGAATACTGCTATTTCTTAGTGTGGAATAGAGAAATAAGAAGAAAATCTGTCCTAATTAGTATTATTTCAGGTCGGATTAGCTCTATTTTTATTGAATGCGCTTTCATATAATAATTATAACAAATAAAGGAGGTGGTAGAGTTGAAAAGTACGATTGCTGTGGAAAAAAACACGCAAATCACACCTGATTTTCCAAATAAGAGAAATTATTTAAAGCGGATGAAAAAAAGTCTTCCATTATATGTATTACTTCTGCCCACTCTCATTCTATTAATTTGTTTTACGTATATCCCTATGTATGGAATTATCATGGCGTTCAAGGATTATTCTCCTGCACTCGGGATTTGGAATAGCCCGTGGGTAGGAATGAAGCATTTTATACAGTACTTTCATTCCTATCAATTTGGTTTAACGCTAAAAAACACATTATATATTAGTTTGTATAGTCTTTTTGTAGGGTTTCCACTTCCGATTGCATTAGCTATTCTCTGTAACCAAATGCGGATTGGAATGTTTAAAAAATTCTTTCAAGTTACCACTTACTTGCCTCATTTTATTTCAACGATGGTAATGTGTGGTATGATATTAATTTTTCTATCACCGAGCACTGGGCTTATAGCCAATATTTTATCTATATTTGGGATGGAAATGCCGAATCTTCTATCTAAACCGACACTTTTCAGTAGTGTATATGTATGGAGTGATGTATGGCAGCATTTAGGATGGGATAGTATTATTTTTCTGGCAGCATTGTCAGCTATTGATCCTACCTATTACGAGGCTGCAACGATGGATGGTGCAAGCCGCCTACAGAAAATTATCCATATAGACTTACCACTTATTATGCCTACGGCTATGATTTTATTAATCTTGCGTGCTGGAAGTCTTTTAAGTGTAGGTTTTGAAAAAGTTTTATTATTACAAAATCCATTGAATTTAACTGGAAGTGAGGTTATTTCAACCTATGTTTATAAGGTAGGGATGCAAAACTTTCAATATAGCTTATCAACTGCGATTGGTTTATTTAATACCGTAGTAAATGTTATCATTTTACTTCTTGTAAATTGGCTATCCAAGAAACTAACAAAAACAAGTTTATTATAGGAAGGAGGCCTCAGTCTTGGAAGGAACACTTATTCAAAAATTTAATAAAAAATCACAAAAGAAAAAAAGTTGGAATGATCGCTTGTTTGACATTGCTGTCTATACGACTGCTATTTTAATGATTTTAATGATTGTGTATCCTTTATGGTTTATTATTATCGCTTCCTTTAGTAATCCAACAGATGTTACAAATGGAAACGTATGGTTTTGGCCAAAAGAGTGGAAGGTAGATGGCTATATTGAATTATTTAAGCAGGAAATTATTTGGAGATCTTATTTGAATACAATTATTTACACGGTTGTGGGGACGATTATCGCTTTAATCGTTAATATTCCTGCAGGATATGCTTTATCAAGGGCTGATTTATTCGGGAAAAAGTGGCTATCTATTTTTATACTTATTCCTATGTTTGTAAGTGGAGGATTGGTACCAACTTATCTAGTTATAAAAGGATTTGGGTTACTTGATACCTTTTGGGTAATGGTATTACCTTTTGCTGTGTCCTCTTTTAATATAATCATCGCTAGAACTTTTTTTAAAAATAGTATACCGGATACGTTGTGGGAGGCAGCGCAAATTGATGGATGTGGAACAATCAGATATTTTTTAACGATAGTACTGCCATTATCAAAAGCTATTTTAGCTGTAATTGGTTTGTGGACTGCCGTTGGTATTTGGAATTCATGGTTTAATGCACTGATTTATATTTCCAATGAAGATTTGCAGCCGCTTCAATTAGTTTTGAGAAGGATTCTAATTTCCAATGAATCTTTGCTTGGTACTGCATCTGGGGAACTGGCATCAGAATTAAGAAGATTATCCGAAATGATGAAGTATGCAGCGATAGTTGTATCAACTGCACCTATTATGTGTTTATATCCATTTTTGCAAAAATATTTTAATCAAGGTGTCATGGTTGGTTCTATAAAAGAGTAATAGAAAGGGGAATAGCAATGATAAAGAGAAGCTGGAAAGGGTTACTAAGTGTTGTTTTAACAAGTAGTTTAATTGTTGGCTGTAGCAATGCTAACACGAGCACCAAAGAAAAGGAAGATGGGGAATATCGAATTGCAACCGTTCGTTGGGCAGACTGGGGCGATGATTTTCTTAAAGGCTTTGTAGAAGATACAGAAAAAGAAGCTGGAATTAAAGTCGATTGGGACATCTATTTAAATTCCGAATGGGGAGATAAGAAATCAGTACTGATGGCAGGTGGAGATTTACCAGATGCATTTTGGGGATCGTTAGCTTTAAGTGATGGGGATATTGCCCAAAACCAAAGTCTTTTTATTCCATTAGAGGATTTAATTGCAGAAAATATGCCGAATCTAATGGCGGCATTTGAGACAGAGCCATCATTACGAGCTCTAGTTACCTCTCCTGATGGCCATATTTATAGCTTGCCTAAGAAATTGCCTTTAAGACCGTTAACAGGAAATCAGCTATTTATTAATCAAAAATGGTTAGATAATTTAGGCTTGGAAATGCCAGATACGTATGAAGATTTTTATAATGTTCTAAAAGCATTTAAGGAAAAGGATGCAAATGGAAATGGAGATTTAAATGATGAAATTCCTTATGGAGGGAATATTTATGGGTTTATATTGCCATTTGGCGTAACGAAAGGAAATGATAAAGCTGGTCTAATGACTTTAAAGGATGGAAAGCCTTCTTACATTCCTACACAGGAAGAATATAAAGAGGGAATTGCATGGATGAATAAAGCATACAAGGATGGCTTAATCGATCAAGAATTGTTTACACAGGATGATTCAATGGCAGAAGCAAAACGTAAAGATGAAAACGGTTCATTAGTAGGAGTCGCCTTTGGATGGACACCAGATGCTGTATTTGGTCCAAATGCCAAGGAATATGTTCCATTGGCGCCGCTTAAAGGTCCTGATGGAGAAAGATACGTAATTTCTGATACGGAAACCTATTCGAGAAATGAACTACTTATTACGACTCAAGCCAAGGATCCAGCAAAATTATTACAATGGGCAGATAAATTTTATACAGAGGATGCTAGTATTCAAACTTTTTATGGATCATTTGGCATTGGGGTAGAGAAAAATGATGATGGGACGTATCAAGTATTGAATGCACCTGAAGGAGAATCAGCAGATATTTTTGCTTGGACTAATTCATTCCGTGATTTTGGTCCTAAATATATTGAAGATGGATTTAATGAAAAGGTAACTTTGCCAACTGATAGTGGGGATGGATTAAAGCTAGAACTTGATAAAAAAATAAGCGAATACGCAAGAGAGCAATTTCCAACAGTAAGCTTTACAGCAGATGAAATGCAACGTTTAAATACGTTGAATGTAGACTTAACTTCCTATGTGAATTCCATGCAATCTAAATGGGTTGTAGAAGGTGGAGTAGAAAAAGAATGGGATGATTATATAAGGCAACTAGAAAAAATGGGTTACGGTGAGTTTATGGAAATCCAAAATACTGCATTTAACAGATATCAGGAATCATTAAAGTAGAAAGTACGAAGTGCAGCAGTCAGAATTAAACTTTTATTTCTGACTGTTGTTTCTTTATAAAAGACTACTTGATTATCTAATAGGAAGTGAATTATTTATTGTTGAAAAGGCAGGTGAATGAAATGGGTACATTCTTTCAACTCGATAGTCCCATCAGCAGGAATTTAGCGAAAATAGTAGATGTTCTTTTATTGAATATTATTTTTATTCTTTTCTCACTTCCTATTGTCACGATAGGTGCTTCGCTAACAGCTTTGTATTCGGTTCATTTTAAAATAGCAAGAGGAGAACATCCCTCCATTTGGATAAGTTTTATCCAGTCGTTTAAAAAGAATTTAAAACAGAGCTCCCTTATTTGGTTTCTCCTGATAGGTATTGGCGTAATTCTACTTGGAGATATTTATTATCTTGTATACACCAATGGGATTTGGAAAGTTATTTTTATGAGTCTAACCCTTATCTTTAGCTTTTTATATCTTACATTGTTCGTAATTATTTTTCCCTATATATCTAGATTTGAAGATTCAATAAAAACAGCAGTTGTAAATTCTTTATTGATTGGAGGCTTTCACTTTCCATATTTATTACTGGTACTAATGATCAATATAGTGCCTATTGTTTTCTTTTTATCCTCTTTTACTGGTTTTTTAACAGGTGTCTATTTCATTACCTTTGGTGGACTTTCCATTTTGACTTTTGTGAATTCGATTATATTTAAAAGGATTTTTTCAAAATATGAAAACAAAAAAGGAGGAGAAGTATGATGGAGAAAATACGGATAGGATTAATTGGAGTTGGTGGGATGGCTCAGTCTCATATAAAGGGATTGCAGAATGTCGGAACGTTTCAAATTGATGCAATCTGTGATTCAAATAACAAAAATCTAAAAAAAGTCGGAGAGCGATTAGCTATTAAATCGGAAAATCAATATATAGATTTCCGTAAGTTAATTGATTCTCAAAAAGTAGATGCAGTTGTATCCATCACACCCAATAATGTACACGCGCCAATATTGGAATATTGTATCGAAAAAAACATGCCTATCTTAACAGAAAAGCCGTTAACATTGGACTATGAGGAAGCGAAACAGCTTGCTGAAAAATATAAGCAACAACCTATTCTTTGTATGGTAGGGTTTAGTTATCGATATACACCAGCATTTCGATTTGTAAAAGCATTACTAGATAAAGGGGAAATCGGTCAAATAATGAATTTTTCTATTCAGTATCTGCAAGGGTGGGGAGCACTACCTTATGATACTCCCTATGTTTGGCGCTTTAATCCTGCGGTCACAGGAACAGGAGTATTAGGCGATTTAGGTTCCCATATGATTGATATGGCATATTATTTATTTGGATCATTTCAAGAAGTATCAGCTAAAATGGAAAGCTTTATTAAGAAAAGAAAAATGGAGCAATCGAATGAATGGAAAGAATTCGTTATTGACGACTTTGTATGTTTTCAGGCAAAAATGGAAAGTGGCATAGTTGGTACATTTCAAACAACAAGAAATGCTATAGGCTCAGGGAATCAGTTTGATGTGTCCATATACGGTGATAAAGGAACTATTCATGCAAGTACAATGGAAGAAGAGATAGTGAATTTGATACATTTTGATGATGGGACGGCTGAGGTTGTGGAGAAAAAAATGCATGTTCCAAAAACTGTATACTTGTCTGAATGGGAGGATTTTGCCCAAATGCTAAAGGGGAAAATAGGATCAGGTTTTCCAGATTTTGAAGTAGGACTAAGGAATCAACAAGTGTTAGAAGCAATAATCCAGTCCAGTAATCAACCAGGGAAAATGATAGATGCGTTAGAAAGCTGAAAGGGTTGTCCTTGTTTAATTCTCCTAATTACGGATATAATAACTAGGCGACTATTTGTACATAGATTATTATTCGATTAGAAGGAGAATTTATTATATGAAGTTTAAAGATCATCTTGTTTTTAATGTTTCTATAATCATAATCTTGTTGATTGTGTTAGTAGGAGCTCTTGCACCAGATACACTTAAGGAAGGCACAGCTAGTGTCCAATCCTTTATTACAGATTCTTTTGGTTGGTATTATTTAATTGTGGTCACGTTTTTCGTGATAATTTGTTTGTACTTATTAATAAGTCCTGTAGGTAAAATAAAATTAGGAAAACCTGACGATAAGCCTGAGTTTTCAAGACTAGCATGGTTAGCGATGCTTTTCAGTGCTGGAATGGGAATCGGCCTTGTCTTTTATGGGACAGCAGAGCCACTAAGTCATTATGCAATTAGCTCTCCGACAAATGAAATTGGTACAGATCAAGGTATAAAAGATGCAATGAGATATACCTATTTCCATTGGGGAATTCATGCATGGGCAGTATATGGGATTGTTGCTTTAAGCCTTGCCTACACGACCTTTAGGAAAGGTGGAAAAACATTAATCAGTTCAACCTTGAAGCCATTGCTAGGTAATTCAATGGAAGGAAGAGCGGGAAGAATTATTGATATTATCGCCGTTTTTGCAACAGTAACGGGGATTGCTACAACGCTAGGTTTTGGAGCGGTACAAATAAATGGGGGGCTTTCTTTTCTTTATGATATTCCTTCCAATTTTTTAACACAATTTATTATTATAGTAATTGTCACCGTCCTGTTTTTACTTTCAGCCCTTACTGGATTAGGCAAAGGGATTAAAATCCTTAGTAATACGAATATGATATTAGCTTTCGTTCTATTTTTGATTGTTTTTATCATGGGAAATACGGTTTTTATCCTCAATTTATTTACAGATACAATTGGAAGCTACTTACAAAACTTAGTGCGCATGAGTTTCCGAATTGCGCCTTTAAATGGTAAGAATCGCCAATGGATAGATGCGTGGACGATTTTTTATTGGGCTTGGTGGATTGCGTGGTCACCATTTGTAGGTATTTTTATTGCTCGTATTTCCAAAGGAAGAACGATTCGTGAATTTATAACGTTCGTACTATTTATTCCATCAGTAATTGGCTTTTTATGGTTCTCTGTGTTCGGTGGAAATGCGATGTATCTTGAACATAAAGGGTTAGGTACTATATCAACTTTTGCTACAGAAGAAACATTGTTTGCCCTTTTAGAGCATTATCCACTTAGTGCTTTACTATCCCTATTGGCTATTTTGTTGGTTGCTGTGTTCTTTATTACTTCTGCCGATTCAGGAACATTCGTTTTGGGGATGCTATCTGCAAATGGCGTACAAAATCCAAGTAATCGGATTAAAGTCATTTGGGGGGTATTGCTTACGACGATTTCCCTTGTATTACTTTATTCTGGCGGATTAGATGGATTACAAAATATGATGATTATTGCGGCTCTTCCTTTTTCCTTAATAATGATTTTAATGACAGTAAGTCTATTGAAGGAAGTACATCAGGAAAAAGCGGAATATGAATCAAAGTGGAAGAAGAAAAAAAGCTCGAAATAATATCGAGTCTTCAGAATCGAGGTTTTGTTTACCTTTTTGTTGCATGCTAAAATGTTGATGGGAGCGGAAATGTTACATATCCGCTCCCATCAACATATTTTATTTGGGGAAATTTTCAGTGACGAATTTAATTTTCATCTTCTTTATCTTTATTAAACCATAATGGCTCGTAATCATCGACTTCCCCATTATAATTGATTAAAATTTCTTCGCCGGCTTTTATATCCTTATAAGCATAATAATCAAAAGTATGTTTATCAAAATTAATCTCATAAGTCGCATTTGGTTCATACGAATGGTTAAAAAGCATGCCGTAACCTAGAACAACTGCACTGTGATTAATACCATATTCATATACATAATCTTCTAATACCGTTCTTTCGATATACTTATGTTGTTCATTTGGATAAGGAACAACAGGAGCTTCATGGAATAAGGTCCCCTTTTTAATATCACAAGTAGCAAATACGCCTCTATTGAATTCCCCATCGCTTAGGGGGGATGTTTTAATTTCTATCATTATTGTTCACCTACAACTCTTTATAGTTTACTGCTATCTCTTACTCTAACATTGATTCTTTTATTTAGGAAATAAATTAATGAAAAACTTATAAAAAATGAAGCATTTCAGTTATAATCTGACTTTTTAACTAATGAAGAATTTGGAGATAATAGTGTATAATGAGTACGATTCTTTAGGTTTTCGTAATGATTTTAGAATTGGATTACGTTTTTTTAATAAAGAACATAAAAAGGAAGAGACAGGAGAAAAAATGAAAAATTATAAATTGCTTATTCAATATGATGGTGGACGGTATAAAGGATGGCAACGCCTCGGTAATGGGGACCAATCCATTCAAGGGAAAATTGAAAACGTCCTGACAGAAATGGTAGGAGAAAAGATTGAAATTATCGGCTGCAGCCGAACAGATGCAGGCGTACACGCATTATCACAAGTTGCTAACTTCAAAATGAACAAAGAAATGACGGAAAAAGAGGTCATGAATTATCTAAATCACTACTTACCAAATGATATTAGTATTTCGAAAGTAGCAATCGTTCCTGATCGTTTTCATGCAAGATATAATGCAAAGGATAAAACCTATGTGTATAAAATTTGGAATAAATCGTATACCAATCCTTTTATGCGCAAATATAGTATGCATGTAGAGAAAAAGCTAAATGTAAAAAGAATGGAGCAAGCAGCTGCCTATTTTGTTGGTAAACATGATTTTACAGCTTTCTCGAACGCTAAATCTAAGAAGAAGTCAATGGTTAAAGAAATATACTCCATTGATATAAAAGAAGTGGAAGGGTTTCTTGAAATTCGTGTCAGTGGTGATGGTTTTCTTTACAACATGGTAAGAAAAATAGTGGGAACACTAATAGAGATTGGGCTAGGAAAAATCGAAGCAGATGCTATTCCAGCAATTATTGCAGAAAAAGATCGTAGTCTGACAGGAATGATGGCAGAAGCAAATGGGTTATTTTTAGAAAAGGTACAGTTTTAAAAGAAATAGGTAAAAGCGAGTAGGTTCTTTAGTAAGAAACTACTTGCTTTTTTTTATAGTTAAAAATGGTTTTGTTTTAAATGAACGTTTCCTCCTTAAAAAATTGTAGTGCAAATATAAAAAGCTTAGCCCAAAAGAGAATGATTTAATAAATAAACGGATAATTATATAACAAACAGAGATTTGTCACATGCTAAGGGAAGGGACTTTGCTTTTGAAGTAGAAATGAATATAGCAAGAGGAGGAAAATAAATGAACTATGCGGATGACAGTCTGATGCTACATACAGATCTTTATCAAATTAATATGATGGAGACATATTGGAGAGATGAAAAACATGAACGAAAAGCTGTGTTTGAACTTTACTTTCGCAAACTCCCTTTTGGAAATGGTTTTGCTATATTCGCTGGTCTTGAACGGATTTTATCTTATATAAAGAATTGTCGGTTTACACAAAGCGATTTGGACTATTTACGAAATGAAGGAGGTTATAAGGAGGATTTTCTTCTTTATTTAAAAAATTTCACTTTTTCTGGTGACATATATTGCATGGAGGAAGGGGAGCTAGTATTTGCCAATGAACCGATTCTAAGAGTAGAAGCACCAATTGCGGAGGCGCAATTAATCGAAACGGCATTATTAAATATTGTTAATTACCAAACACTTATTGCAACAAAAGCTGCGAGAATGAAGCAGGTTATTGGAGAGCAGACGGCAATGGAGTTTGGGACAAGAAGAGCACAAGAAATGGATGCAGCGATATGGGGAACAAGAGCTGCCTATATTGGTGGGTTTTCGGCGACGAGTAATGTAAGGGCAGGGAAAATTTTTAATATCCCTGTATCTGGAACACATGCACATGCACTTGTTCAAGCATATCAAGACGAATATGAGGCTTTTAAAAGCTATGCCAGCACCCACAAAGAATGCGTTTTCCTTGTTGATACATATGACACACTCCGCTCTGGTGTTCCCAATGCTATAAAAGTGGCAAAGGAGCTTGGAGATAAGATTCACTTTAAGGGGATTCGTTTAGACAGTGGAGACTTGGCGTATCTTTCAAAGCGAGCTAGAGAAATGCTTGATGAAGCGGGCTTTCCTGACACGAAAATTATTGCCTCTAATGATTTAGATGAGTATACCATTATGAATTTGCGGGCAGAAGGAGCAAAAATTGATATCTGGGGAATTGGAACAAAGTTAATTACTGCATTTGATCAAGCAGCACTGGGCGCTGTATATAAATTAGTCAGTATAGAAAATGAACAAGGTATAATGGAGGATACCATTAAATTATCTGGAAATCCGGAAAAGATTTCTACGCCAGGTCAGAAAAGAGTATATCGAATTATAAATAATGAAAATGACCATGCTGAGGGTGATTACATTGCACTGGCAAATGAAGTAATAACACAAGAACCATTAAAAATGTTTCATCCTGTTCATCCATATTTGAATAAAGTGGTGACGAATTACAGGACCATCGAATTACATCATCCAGTTATTAAAAACGGGCATATCCAGTTTGAACCACCAGCATTAAAAGATATTCAAATGAAGGCTAAAGAGAACCTGAATTATCTATGGAATGAATATAAGCGAACGCTTAATCCAGAAGAGTATCCAGTCGATTTAAGTAAAGCATGCTGGGAAAACAAGCGAAGCTATATAGAAAAAATGAAAGAGAAATCACGCAGCGTTTAACCTTTTTAAGGAGAGGATAAATTGGGTAAAATAGGGATTTACGGATCATCCTTTGATCCAATAACAAATGTTCATCTCTGGACGGCTAGCACTGTTGCCCATCGTTGTAAATTAGACAAGGTTATTTTTCTTCCTTGTTCCAGTAAGCGACGGGATAAAACAATGGAAACAGCAGATGAACATCGTATAAAGATGGTGAACATGGCAATAGAGGATAATGAGAAGTTTTCTTTAGATGATTATGAAATGATGCAAGATGGATGGGAAATCTATACGTATCATACGATGAATTATTTTAAAAAGCTTTTTCCAGAGGATAGTGTGTACTTTATTATGGGTGCTGATTTATTGGTTGATATTGGAAGAGGTATGTGGACAAAAGGAGAGGAGTTGATAGCAGAAAATCGGTTTATTGTAATGGCTAGAAATGGAATTGATATGCTTTCAGCCATAAGCCGATCGCCAATCCTCCGTAATCATGACGATGGGAGCACTTTTCATCTCTTAGATAAGGGATTGGCAATGGAAATAAGCTCTACCTATATACGGGAAGAATTTGCGATAGGTGGGGAACCGAGGTATCTTTTGCCAGAAAAATGCTATGAATATATAAAGAAAAATAAATTATACCAATAAACCATTCTAAAAAAAGCATGAAAAAACACAAAATTAATAAGAAATTAGTCATTGATGATTACTGAATAGTCTGATAGAATGAAGGCAATCTAAAGGCTATGTGTAACTGGCGAAATACGGAAAACCGTAGGGGAGCACATAGTGTCGTATGTCGTTCGCCTGGGCAGAGGTAAGGGATATACTCCTTTGCCTTTTTCTTTTTTAGATGATTTCATTTAGAAAGGTAAACGTATTAACCAAGCGTAAAAAGAATATAATTGAATGAAAAGGAGCAATGGAGATGAGCACTACGACTGTTAAAGATGTAAAGACTATTAAGACATTAAATAATATTGCTGCAAGTGGCCTAAGTGTGTTTAAAAAAGGAAATTTTACAATTGACGATACGAGCAATAACCCTGATGCAATTCTTTTGCGCAGCTTTAATATGCATGGTATGGAATTAGGAGAGAATGTTAAGGCAATTGCCCGAGCGGGAGCAGGTGTCAATAATATTCCAGTAGAGCAATGTACAATGCAAGGAATTGTTGTATTTAATACACCTGGTGCTAATGCAAATGCAGTAAAAGAAATGGTGCTTATGTCATTAATGGCTTCATCTCGAAATTTGTTTGAAGGTGTATCATGGGCAAAAACACTCCTCGCTGAAGGTGACCAAATTCCAAAACTAGTGGAAACGGGTAAAAAACAATTTGTTGGGCACGAAATCAAAGGAAAAACTTTAGGTGTCATTGGCTTAGGAGCAATCGGAGCCCTTGTTGCAAACGATGCCCTTGCTCTAGATATGGATGTCATTGGGTATGATCCTTTTCTTTCTGTAGATACAGCTTGGAATTTATCACGTAATGTGCAGCGAGCTATGACCTTAGAACAGCTATTTGCAGAATCTGATTATATAACAGTCCATGTGCCTTTAACAGAAGATACGAAGGGAATGTTTAATCAACAAGCTTTTGACTTAATGAAGCCTGGTACGCAAATTTTAAACTTCTCTCGTGGCGAGCTAGTAAATGAAATTGATATAGCTGTTGCTTTAGAAGAAGGCAGAATAGGACGATATATAACAGACTTTCCGAATGAAAATGTCCTGCAAATGAAGAATACGATTGCTATTCCTCATCTTGGTGCATCTACTGAAGAATCTGAAGAAAATTGTGCTGTTATGGCAGCTCGCCAAGTAAAGGAATTTTTGGAAACAGGTAATATTAAAAACTCTGTAAACTTTCCAAATGCATCCATCCCATACACAGGAAAACGTCGTGTTACAGCCTTCCATCTAAATATTCCTAATATGGTAGGACAGATAACACAAGCAATTTCTACTTACCAGTTGAATATTGCTGATATGATAAACAGAAGTCGTGGCGAGTATGCTTACACGATGATTGATATCGATAACGAAGTAGCAGATGAAATCATCCCACTGCTTTCTAAGCAATTAAAAGAGATTGATGGAATCGTAACAATGAGAGTTATCTAAAGTGGAGAAATAAATACGATTTGATAGGCTCCTGGTTGAAAAGGAGTCTATTTTTAATTTTTGAGATGGGTTCGTATTATTTGGTAATTAGTTAAATGATCTAAAGTAGAGAGGAAATAATCCAACCCAACTAGTCATTTCTACTAAATCCATTCAAAAAGGCTGCCCAGTGGACAACCTTTAGCCTTAACAGATTATTTAAACAACACACTCACAGACTTATGCTCATAAACACGGCTAATGGCATCACTCAGTAATTCAGCAATCGATAGCTGCGTAATTTTGTCAATTCTCTTTTCCTCTGGAAGTGGAATGCTGTTTGTCACAATCAATTCCTTGATTTGGGATTCTTGGATCATATCAATTGCTGGTTCAGATAAAACAGGATGGATACAGCATGCATATATTTCTTCGGCACCATTCTCAAGTAATGCCTTTGCAGCAGTCGTAATGCGGTAAGATGTATCAACAATATCATCTACAATTATGGCTGTTTTTCCTTCAATGTTTCCGACAATGTTTACCTCACGAGGACCAATATCTTTTGGGCCACGCTTATCGATAATTGCGATTGGGGCTTTTAATCGATCTGCAAGTTCTCGGGCACGAGTAACACTACCGTGATCTGGGGCAACTACTACTACATCACTTGCATACGCTTTTGTATTTAAGTAGTCTGCAAGCAGTGGTATTCCTACTAATTGGTCCACTGGAATGTTAAAGAAGCCTTGTGTTTGTGGTGCGTGCAAATCTAATGTGATAACACGGTCTGCACCAGATTTTTGAATTAAATTGGCAACTAATTTAGCCGTAATTGGCTCTCTTGGTTGTGCTTTTCTATCCTGACGTGCATATCCATAATATGGAATGACGACATTAATCGTTTCAACAGAAGCTCGTTTTAAGGCATCAATCATAATGAGTAATTCCATAATACTTTGATTTACAGGATCACAAGTGGACTGAATAATAAATACTTCACAACCACGGACGCTTTCCTCGATATTAATTTGAATTTCCCCATCGCTAAATTTCTTAACGGTACATTTTCCTAATTCAGTACCTAGATGCTCTACTATTTCTTGGGCTAGAGCAGGGGATGAATTAAGAGCAAAAACTTTTAGTTTTGTTCCTTGATATGTATTGGCCATGAATGGTTCCTCCTATAATCTGAACAGACTTAGCTACCTCAATCTACCTAAAGAATAGCTCCTACTATAAGTATTGTAGGATACCGATATTTGTATTTCAACCAATTATAGCATTTTTAGAATGAAACTTCTTAAACATTTCTTCCTATTGCAATAGAATAGTACAGTATTTAATCTATAATAGCATATTCTAAAAGTATAAAAATTAATCATGTTGCTCACGAATCTCTCTTTTAACACAATAAGAAGAGTATGAGTAAAATGTTTGTGGGAGAATAAATATCCTTTTTGTCTAGTTGGGGGACGAGTCCCCCAACTAGACAAAAAGGCCACCAAGCGAAAGCGCGGTAGCTGGAAAAAATTAAGTATTAAAAAAGAGAGCTTCCTTTTGTAAAGTAGAGTTTGCCTAGAACACTACGAAAAGGAGAGGCTCTCATGAATGAATGTAACATAAAATTACCATCATTAAAAGAATTGGAAAAAACTTTATTTCGAACACTACAAATGACCTTTCAAGAAATCCTTGTTCAAACATTAGAAAATTGGGATCTAGAGATTGCTCAGCAACGAGACAAAAGAAGATTTGCTTTACGAGATAAACGAGAAATACGAGTAGATACAGCGTTTGGAGCAGTGGAGCTGAAGCGTAATTATTATTTCGATCGAGTGACCAAAAAATATATATGTCTGTTAGATCACTACTTACAGTTTCAAGGGAATAAAGGGTTTAGTCCACTATTAGAAGAATGGGGGCTAGAATTAGCGACAAATGGTTCCTCCTATCGAAAGGCGGTGGAAACGTTCGAACAATTTTTAGGCTATTCGGCGATGAGCCACGAAGCATTACGGCAACATCTTCTTCATACAAGCGTACTTCCCGCTAAGGAAAAACGCCCTTTTCAAAAGGTATTGTTTGTCGAAGTAGATGGATTATATGTGAAGAGTCAAGAAAAGAAAAAGCGTGGATGGGAGTTGAAATTCGCCGCTGTACATGAGGGATGGAAAGAAAACGGAAAGCGAGTCAGGCTCCGAAATAAAAGGCATTTTCTCTATGAAGGAAAAGAACCCTTTTGGGAAGCTTTTGAAACATTCTTACAGAATCATTATGCGTATGATCCAACCCAAACCTTGCTTATTATTAATGGCGATGGAGCAGGCTGGATAACGGCATGTCGAGAGTATTTTCGGGAACGAGCCTTTTTCACCATGGATCGTTTTCATGTCGCTCGTTCGATGAAGCAGCTTATGAAAAACCATCCTCGATATCGCTACATGAAAAGAGCGTTAAGAAATTATCAGGTTGATTCCTTATTTTTAGAGTTGAATAGCGCGGTAGGAACAATGGATACACCAGAAGAAGAAGAAAAACTAGCGCATTTCCTCGCCTTTTTAACGCATCATCAGGAAACCATAAAAGATTACCGTAGTTGGTTACAGGAGAAAGGCGTGGACACGACAGCGTATCGACCAATGGGAAGTGCAGAAGCAATGATGAATCAATTAGCCAAACGATTAAAAAATGGAAGAGCATGGAGCAAAAAAGGGGTCATGAGCATGGCACGTTTGTGGATTGGGTTGAAGGATGATCTATCTATCCAAACGATATATGGAAAATGGGAAAAAGCCACGGAAAAATCAAAGAAAGAGCATCGACCGAAAAGAAAAATATCCACAAAATTAGTGACAGAAACCGTACGTCAGAACATGCCATACTTAAATCAGGTGATTGGAAAACCCGTTCACTTTGCCTTACAGGGATTAAAAGGTTTTTAAAAAAGAAAAAAACGAAATTTTGATAAAAGAAAACATTTAGAAAACGGATACAAAATTAGAAGTTTTACTTTATAAAAAGGGAGCTATAAAAAACTCCCACAAAAACTTGACTCAATCATAAGAAGAGAGATTCGTGAATGTTCCTTTATAATGTGCTAAACTATAATTCGTTGATTTTGTTACATAATAGAATTTAATAGTATAAATGAAGAGAGAGTGATTTTAAATGCAGCAAGAAACATTGTCTAGAGGCTTGAAAAACAGACATGTTCAATTAATTGCCATTGGGGGAGCGATTGGTACCGGCCTTTTTCTTGGAGCGGGTAAGTCCATTAATTTAGCAGGACCCTCTATTTTATTTGCATATATTATTACAGGTATTATTTGTTTTCTGATTATGCGTGCATTAGGAGAATTACTTTTATCGAATCTTGAATATCATTCATTTGTTGATTTTGTTCATGATTATATTGGAAATAGGGCTGCTTTTGTAACAGGATGGACGTATTGGTTCTGCTGGATCTCCATTGCAATGGCAGATTTAACAGCCATTGGCATGTATACACAGTTCTGGTTTCCAAATGTTCCGCAATGGTTACCAGGCTTTATCGCCTTAATGGTATTACTGATTATGAATTTAGCTACTGTTAAGCTATTTGGTGAAATGGAATTTTGGTTTGCTTTAATTAAAATAATTGCGATTATTGCCTTAATCATTATTGGTTTTATTATGATTGTTAAAGGCTTTTCAACAAATGCTGGCCCATCTAGTTTTACCAATCTATGGAGCCATGATGGAATGTTTCCAAATGGGATGCACGGATTTATCCTTTCATTTCAGATGGTTGTGTTTGCATTTGTCGGTATTGAATTAGTCGGATTAACAGCTGGTGAGACAGAGAATCCTGAAAAGGTTATTCCAAAAGCAATCAATAATATCCCTGTTCGAATCTTGATTTTTTATGTGGGAGCATTGCTTATCATTATGAGCATTTATCCTTGGAATGCTATTAATCCTGCGAAAAGCCCATTTGTTCAAGTCTTCTTGGCAGTGGGAATAGCTGCTGCTGCTGGAATAGTTAACTTTGTTGTTTTAACTTCTGCTGCATCTGCATGTAATAGTGCGATTTTTAGTACTAGTAGAATGACGTATGCTTTAGCAAAGGAAAAGAATGCTCCAGAAGCACTAGCTAAACTGACTAAAAATCAAGTTCCATCAAATGCTTTGTTTTTTTCAGTTATAGTTGTGTTAATTGCGGTTATTTTAAATTATTTCATGCCAGAGGGTGTATTTACATTAATAACAAGTATATCTACGGTTTGTTTTATCTATATTTGGGCAATTACGGTTATTTGTCATATGAAATATCGAAAAACAAGACCAGAGCTAGCTGCGAAGAATAAGTTTAAGATGCCGCTGTACCCTGTTGCTAACTATATTATTCTTGTTTTTCTAGCATTTGTACTTGTTGTCTTAGCACTCGCAGAGGATACAAGAATCGCTTTAATTGTGACACCAGTGTGGTTTATTTTATTATTAGTTATTCACCAATTAAAGTGGAATAGAACTTCTAATTGATTGGTTGCTTTATGAAAAACGATTAAGCCTGGAAAGGTTATTTAAAAGGTCCTGTTTTCGTGTTCATTCTTACTAAATGACACAAGAAAAGAAGGATAGGTACCGACCTCCAAAAGTACTAACTTTTGGGGGTTTTTTAGATTTGACATAGCAATGGACATCATTATTATGATGGACAATAAGTAATGTACAATTAAAAAAGACACAGTGTTGTTTTGAGTACCAATTTTATTGATTTTATAAGGTGGTCGATAAAATGCCCTCATCTAGGATGGAGAGTGTCTGCCACTGATTGCCTGGGAGATCCGCTTAAGCATCAAAGCTGATAATAAACGGAAAAATTCCGCTTAATTAGTAATTTTTATAAAAAAAGGCAGGAATAGACGGAGAAATTCCTCCTATTGGAACGAAACCTTCAGAAATTGGTGATTTTGATGGGGATAAGCGGAAAAACTCCCCTTATTTACCTTGAAACAAGCTCCATTCTGCATTTAACCGGAAAAACTCCGCTAATTTTCCTTTCACGGTTCTTCGGTAAAGGTGAAGACATAAGATTACGACGAATCATATTCCCTGTAACTAAGTTTTATATTCCTAATGAAGAAACTCGCCAATTACTAAAATGATGCCAATACAATAGTCATTTCAGAACATATTTCTCCAAATGAATCGGTTTAAAGGTTTTTTCCAGCCTTTCTCTTGTAAGTTGATTTAAACCAGAAAGAAGATTTTAAAAAATCAAAAAACTAATTGACACCTTCTTAACTAGAATGCTATTATAGTCTTCTTTGGAAAAAGGAGGGAAATGCATTGATTAAAGTCGAAGGTATCAATAAGTCCTTTAAGGTTGCAAAAAGGACAACGGGATTGGCAGCAGGTTTGAAAGCTCTCATACATCGAGAACACAAGATTGTTCATGCATTAAATGATGTGAGTTTTACGATTAATACTGGAGAAATTGTTGGTTATATCGGGCCAAATGGTGCAGGCAAATCAACGACGATAAAAGTGATGAGCGGTATTTTAGTTCCTGATAGTGGCAGTTGTGAAATTATGGGCTATACACCATGGATGGATCGAGTAGAATATGTAAAAAATATCGGTGTTGTTTTTGGACAACGTTCCCAGCTATGGTGGGACGTCCCGGTAATCGATTCTTTTGCCTTGTTAAAAGATATCTATCAGGTACCAGATACGGAGTATAACGACACGCTATCCCTATTAATAGAAACACTTGAATTAAAGGATATTCTACATTCACCAGTAAGACAGCTCAGTTTAGGACAGCGCATGCGTTGTGAAATTGCAGCCTCCCTAATACATAACCCACAAATTCTCTTCTTAGATGAACCTACGATTGGTCTTGATGCAGTAAGCAAAATTGCTGTAAGAAATTTTATAAAAAAAATCAATAAGCAGAAGAACGTAACCGTTATCCTTACAACACACGATATGTTCGATATTGAGGCACTTTGTGATCGAGTCATTTTAGTAGGGAAAGGGAGCTTATTATATGATGGAAATTTACAGGAATTAAGAAGCCGTTTTGGTTCCCATCGCACTATAACACTTGACTATAAATCAAGTACTAGTCCCATTCAAATTCCTGGTACTACTCCGATTTCTTGGACAGAGGAAAGAGCCATAATAAGTGTGGATACTACGATAGTCTCTGTATCGGAAGTAATCATGAAATTGTCTCATTCCCTTGATTTAGTTGATATTTCAGTGACATCCCAGCCAATTGAAGATATAATTGTACAGCTTTATAAGGAGTATGAGATATGAGGACAATGAAACCGTATATTGCTGTATTAAGATTGCGATTATTAAATGGGATGCAGTATCGGGCCGCTGCATTGGCAGGAGTGGCTACACAGTTTTTCTGGGGATTTATTTATATTATGATATTTCAGGCTTTTTATGCCCAAGCAAGCTCAAATCAACCAATTTCTTTAGAAGAATTGGTTACTTATTTATGGCTTCAGCAATCTTTTTTAGCTTTTATTATGCTATGGTTTCGTGATAATGAATTATTTGACTTAATCACAACAGGAAATATTGCTTATGAGCTATGCAGGCCAATTGGGATATATGAATATTGGTTTAGTAAATTACTTGCCCAGCGATTGGCTAGCGCATTATTAAGGTGTTTTCCAATATTATTGCTGGCTTTTTTGCTGCCACCAGCTTATCGGCTGATGTTGCCTCCAGATGTAAAAACGTTCTTGTTATTTTGTCTCTCTCTTTTATTAGGACTATTGGTTTTAGTAGCTATTTCTATGTTTATTTATATTTCTGTTTTTATCACATTATCGCCAATGGGGTCACTTTTAGTCTTTGGTGTAGTAGGGGAGTTTTTTGCTGGGATGGTTGTTCCTATTCCATTAATGCCAGAGTGGCTCCAACAAATTGTTTATCTCCTTCCTTTTCGATTAACGGCTGATTTTCCGTTCCGCGTTTATTCAGGGAATATTCCCAATGGAGAAGCGGTTGAGGGTATATTTATTCAGCTCGCTTGGCTGTTCGTACTTGCTTTTTTTGGGAAGATAGCATTACAAAAGGCGATGAAAAAAATAATTGTGCAAGGAGGATGAAGCTAGATGAAACTTTATTTTCAATACCTTCTCGTATTATTTAAATCACAAATGCAGTATCGAACATCATTCTGGCTGTTATCATTAGGGCAATTTCTTGTTCCGTTTTCTGCTTTTGCTGGATTATACTTCTTATTTGAGCGATTTGGACAAATAAAGGGCTGGGATTTTTATGAGGTTGCTCTTTGCTTTGCCATCATCCACATGGCGTTTGCATTAAGTGAATGTTTCGCAAGAGGATTCGATAATTTTTCCAGTCTCGTTGCAAGTGGTGATTTTGATAGATTGCTTGTTAGACCAAGGACAACATTTGTACAGGTTCTTGGTTCAAAATTTGAATTTACTAGAGTAGGCAGACTTTTGCAAAGTGTTATCGTTTTAGCTTGGGCTTTAAGTAATCTAGCAATCGATTGGAGTTTAATAAAAGTTCTAACACTTTTATTGATGATCATAAGCGGGGTATTCATCTTTACGGGGATTTTTATTTTGGCCGCCACGCTTAGTTTTTGGACCATACAAGGTTTGGAAATTGCCAATATTTTTACAGATGGCGGCAGAGAAATGGCTCAGTATCCTCTAAATATTTATCAAAAATGGGTGACACGCTTTTTTACTTTTGTTATTCCTTTTGGAAGTGTCAATTATTTACCTTTATTATATCTTCTTGGTAAGGGAGGAGAGGCTGGATGGCTATATATGCTAACGCTGCTTGCAGGTATAATATTTATCTTTCCATGCATTTTTGTTTGGATAGTTGGTGTACGACACTATCGATCAACAGGTTCGTAAAAAGACGATGTTTTCTGTTCGATTAAAGGTGGTATAAAACTAGTAAATAAGTTTATATCAACTAGAATGGAGGCGTTATAAATGAGTAAAGAATCAACTACAAGTCTAGCAGGGAAAATACATGAGCCTAATGAGAAGAAACAGAAGGATGAGGCTTCAAAAGGGATGAAAGAAACCCATGACCAGGCAAAAGAGAGTTTAACAGAAGGAACGATTGACAAGAAAAAGGAAAAGGACGAAGAATAACGATTGTTTCCTATATATAGAAATGGGAAGGGAGGAGAGTGTTTAGGCATTCTTCTCTTTTTTGCTGTTGGAGTTTCTTGGTTATCTATTTTGTTTGCATAAGATATACTATAGAGTATTGAAAGATAGGAGAAAGAAAGGCTGTTAGCATGAAAAAAATATGGATAATATTAATTGGCATATTGTTTTTGCTTTTATTTAGTACCTATAAATTAGTGAATGCACGAACCTTTCAGTTGTTTGGTGGATTAACCAATCATGTGGAGACAAAGGAGAAAGTAGTTGCGTTAACATTTGATGATGGACCAACAAAAAATGTGGACGATATTCTAGCATTGCTAGATGAATATGATGCAAAAGCTACTTTTTTTCTTATCGGAAATGAAATAGAAAAGAGCCCTCAAATGGCAGCGGAAATAGCAAAAAAAGGGCATCAACTTGGGAATCATACATACTCTCACAATCGAATGATTTTTAAATCGCAATCCTTTATAAAAACTGAAATAGAAGATACAAATAAATTAATTAAAAAAGCGGGTTATACAGGGGAGATAGATTTCAGACCGCCAAATGGGAAGAAACTTATTGGACTTCCTTATTATTTAAAAAAAGCAAATATGGATACCATTCTATGGAATATCGAACCAGATACTTATTATCAAAGTGTTGAAGATAAAGTAAACTATGTAAAAGAATCTGTGAACCCAGGCTCCATTATTTTAATGCACCCAATGTATGATGAAACAGGGGAGGAAATAAGAGCAATCGAAGGGATTTTAAAAACATTAACAGAGGAAGGCTATACATTTATTACTGTTAATGAGCTACAGGAATTAGCAGGAAATTAAAGGGGATAAGGGGCTGGGACAAAACTAAATAACTAATCTTTAAAGACGAACAATCTCTAATTTAGCTCTTGAATAAAGCTAATTTCTCATGATGGTTTTTTTGTTTTTAAATGGCTCTTTTCTAAAAGATTGTTGCTTATAAATTAAAAAAATGTATATTATACTAACAACAAGAAAAATTTGTTAATATCTAATTAGGAGGTGTTTTTTAAATGAAATTAAAGGGGTTCATAGTTACTTTTGGGTCGTTTGCACTGGCAACAGCCTTACTTTACTTGCTTGGTTATGTGTTTACTATTCCTTGGTTAATGTTTCAATACGAGTACACAAATAATGCAAGTGGGTTCTTTGTTACAACAGGGTCGTTAGTTCCCTTAATAATCGGTTTGGTGATAAGTTTTATTTCCGAAAAAATTTATCTATACAAGTACCGACAAAAACTTGGTTGATTTAAACCAAGTTTTTTTACGCTCTTAGTTTAGCAACAGTTGTGAAATTTACTCGTTGACAAGAACTTAGAAGCATTTGCTTAACAACTTTTTTGGAAGGTAATTGCTTGTTTAGTTCCATATAACAATGCCAAAATAGGTAGTTATCAAGATATTTAGTTGCTACTCCTTGAAATCTATCCATCCACTTCTTCAATCGCTTGTGATAACCATTGACGTGTTGGATATGGTAAATACCTTTCTTCTTGTACTGCTTTTTACTTACGTTGATGGCTTCGTGTTGCAGACTTTTCATTTGAGCAAACTTTTTATAGTTTGTAGCGGTATCTGTGCATAACAAAGCAGAGGTATCGATGTACTTGCCCAACACCTCGTCTATTTCGATAGCAGTAATACGCCCTTTCCCTGCCTTTTGAGAGAATATTTGACCGTTTCTATCGTGAGCCACTACGACACAGATTTGCTCCTTCGATATACCTCGCTTTTTAGCAACTCCACCACGTTTGCGAGCCTTTCTGTGTGTAATCATCTTTTTTCCCTTGTCACTTTCCAAGAAGAATGTTTCATCACTTTCTACAATGCCTTGTAGAGTTTGATGACCAAGTGAACGAACCGCATTCAGGATTTTATGTCTCCAATAAAATGCCGTTGAAACGTGAATTTTAAGTGCCTTTGCTATTTTAGGCAGACTTAATCCTTCAATCATCATTTTGTAATAATCAAGCCATTTGTGAGGGTACTTAGTTCCTGATAACGGGCTACCTGTCATATCGTTAAACGATTTTCCACAATCCTTACAAAGATAGCGTTGGCGTGAACGGTATTTGCCATTACGTTTAACAGACATACTACCGCAATAAACACAAGCTAAACCGTTAGAAAAACGAGTTTCACGAACCTCGCCAACCATCTTGGAAATATCGGTTTTAGGCTCTGGAAACAGGTCTTGTTGTAGAGCTTTGAACAATTCCAATTGTTCGCTCTTGGATAAAGAATGAAAATCTTTATAAACATCGTGCCAAACCATCGCCATCAGGAACACCCTTTCCGCAATTTTTGACACCATTATACATTATTTTTTTCATAGCCACAATTTATACGAAAACAGCCTTTTAAATATAGTTAAGTTTAAAAACTAAGTCGTTCCATTGCGCTACAGACGCACGATGCGCCGGGGAGGAAGCTGAGCCTCCTCGCTGCGAGACCACTGAAAAACTGATAGCTATTGATGATTGGTCGTAACCGCCTTTTAAACTTAGATGTGTAAATTGTTTTCCGAGGTGACCACATGACTCATTGGGGCGAGCGCCGAGCCGCTTCGTCGCTACGCTCCTGCAGGGTCTCGGACTTTCTCGCTGCTCCCATAGGAGTCAAGCGGTCACCTCTCCAAACCAACTTAATATTCGCTTTCAAATAATTAAATTCTTATTTAATTTGGAAAAACTCCCAAAAAAAGGGGGAATATGCGGAATTTCTCCCCATATTCCCCCTTTTTCTTATATAATGGAAAAAAACGTTGGTGGGGAGTATTTTATGCTTGAAAAACAAGAGACATTAAACTTAAGTCCATATATGTTTATCTACGATTTAGTTGTTCCGAAAGATAACATGCTTCGCCAAATAAATGATTTGGTTGACTTTTCCTTTATCCTGGAGGAACTAACATCCAAGTATTGTTTGGATAATGGAAGAAACGCTATCCCACCAATCCGTATGTTTAAATACCTACTCTTAAAGGTAATCTTTGATTTATCCGATATCGATGTGGTGGAACGTTCTAAGTATGATATGTCCTTTAAATATTTTTTAGATATGGCTCCAGAAGATCCAGTGATCAATCCAAGCTCCCTAACGAAATTTCGGAGAATGCGGCTTCAAGATATTGCTTTATTAGACTTATTAATTGGGAAAACAGTAGAAATCGCAGTGGAAAAGAAGATAATCACGAGTAAAACGATTATCGTAGACGCCACCCATACCCTTTCCCGTTATCGAAATAAATCACCGAAAGAATATTTACAAGAGAAAGCCAAAAAAGTACGAAAGTTAATTTATTCGTTCGATGAATCGATAAAGGAAAAATTTCCGGCCAAACCTACTTCGAATGAAGTAGAAAAGGAGCTTGCCTATTGTTCCGCATTAGTAGAAGTAATAGAACAGGAGGCAAAGGTCGTACACATTCCAGCTGTACGTGAAAAAGTAAATGGATTAAAGGAAATAATAGAAGATTTCCAGGAACAGTCGTCTTATTCCAGTGATGAAGATGCGAGAACAGGTTATAAATCCGCTGACCATGCCTTTCACGGCTATAAAACGCATATTGCCATGTCTGATGAACGTATTGTGACTGCCGCTGTTATTACCTCTGGAGAACAAGGAGATGGAAAGTATTTAAAAGAGCTAGTGGAAAAGACAAATGAAGCAGGAATGAAGGTAGAAACTATCTTAGGAGATACAGCATATTCTGCAAAAGAAAATTTAGAATATACCAAGGAAAATAACATGCAGCTTGTTTCAAAATTACACCCAGTAATAACCAATGGACAACCTCATCGTAAGACGGGATTTGAATTTAACAAAGATGCCGATATGTATGCCTGTCCCGCTGGTCACTTAGCCATTAAAAAAGGAAAAAAGAAACGAGAAAAAGATGAAAACAGAAATCCGCAACTAAAATATTTTTTTGATGTTGAGAAGTGTAAAGTTTGTCCATTTAAAAATGGGTGTTATAAAGAAGGAGCGAAAACAAAGTCGTTTTCCGTTACGATTAAATCCAATACTCATTTGGAACAAGAGGCATTCCAAAAGACAGAAGAATTCAAAAAAATGGCAAAAGAACGATATAAAATAGAAGCGAAAAATAATGAATTAAAGAACAGACACGGGTTGAAAAAAGCAACTTCCTCGGGTTTATTTGGTATGCAGATTCAAGGGGCCACCACCATATTTGCGGTGAATTTAAAAAGAATTCTAAAGTTAATGAACGAAAAATAAGGGGAGGAATTGAAGGATTTAGGAAATTCACCTTTCATATATGGAGATATGTGGAAATAAGACATAAAAAACTAGAAAACAGATTTACCGATGATTTTTAGGATTTAAAAATCATCGGTTTTTCAGTGCCCTCCTCGCTGCACTGCGGGGTCTCAGCCTTTCCTCTATTTCCCGCAGGAGTCGAGCGTCCTCCGCTCCATTTCACTTCGTTTTTAAACCTTTTTTCAAACTAATAAACACGAACTTTCATGTGTGTTAACTATATTAAAGTTCGTGTTTATTATTAGTTGAAATGCTTATGTCCCAGCCGCTATTTACTTAACATATCTCTTTGTGCTGCATAAGGTGGATGCTCCATCCAGCCGTTTTTAATCATAATTTTTGCTGCATCTTCCACAAACGAAGCTATTTGAATTAATCCTCTTGTATACATAAAACCTAAATCATGTCTTCCATTCACAGCAACCGAATTTCCAAATGATCTAATCTTCATGGAAAACATATCCACTTTATGAAATAGCATTATTTTTTCAGAAAAAGGAGAAATGGTAGACGTTGTTATTAAATGGTCAATAAATGATGGTGCTGGTAAATCTTCATTATGTAGTTTTTCCATATAAAGCTCTACATGCTTATGAGTGAAATTTTTTCCTCTAATAAATAATTCGCGAATTTCTTCATTTTCTGTAACTTGGCTAAAAGCCATAATTAATGCTTTGCTTGCAGTATTGTTTTCAATATTGTCATAAAGATGAGCGATTTCTAATGCATGTAAAGGTCTTATGTGCCCAAAAAATCCATTTAAAAAATCCTTGTGAACAAATTCAGCTTTTTCAGGTAATGGAATAATAGCTGGTTTACTAATCAGTCCTTTTTTCATTAGCAGTTCGTTGATTTGCTCTATTAAATCCATAGTAGCTTTCATACAATAAATAAAAAATTCCCTAATATCTTCTCTGAAGACTAGTGGTACAGCTATATTATAAATACTCATCCCTGCTTTGGCAGTATATTTAAGATAATGCACATAAAATTCATCTTCAAATAAACGTGGGGCATCAAGATTTACATCTTCTTCTATAGAGAAACCTTTTGGAATTGGAAAATTCTCCTTCTTAAATATGCCTTCTGTCGTATTTAAGAATTCACTACATAATTTATAAGCCTTTTTTAATAAATTTTTAATATCTTGATCCTCCACATGCTGAAGGAAGAAATGGAGATAGCATTTAGACATGCTGTTTCCCGTGTAAGTCGCCCAAAGTTTCCCCATTTCTGCTGATGTAAGCTTTTTAGTGAGGGCCGTTTTTGTTGAACGTATATTCAGTGGTTCACGCGTGTCCATGACAAAACTCCTTTGATTTGTTTTATTTTATTATTCTCCATCATTCCTTATTGTATGCTAAGTGTATGTACCGATTGTTTGATTGATATTAATAGGAGAATTGCTTTCCCTCTGTACATCAATCGTTTAGAATAATACAGAAAAAAGAAAATATATAGGAGAAGATAATGAAAATATTAATAGTGGAAGACGATAAAACCATTGCTACGGGTTTAGAATATAGTTTACAAAGTGAAAAGTATGAAACAATTACATGCTTTAACGCAAAAACTGCAAAAAGAGTTTTAGAAGAGCAATTAACAGATATTGAATTATGTTTATTTGATTTGTCTCTACCAGATGGTTCTGGCTATGAGCTATGTGAGTATGTAAAAAGAAAATCGGATAAGCCTGTAATCTTTTTGACTGCTTTAGATGATGAAGTGAATGTTGTTATGGGACTCGATATGGGAGCAGATGACTATATTACAAAACCATTTCGCATAAGAGAACTTCTATCAAGAATTAAATCTGTTTTGCGACGGTATAATAAGCAGTTGCAGAATAATCCACTAATAGAAATAGATTCTATACGGATTAACACATTGGAAGGGAAAATTTATAAAAGGAATGAGGAAGTAATGGTTACAGCGCTAGAATACCGCTTATTTCTCATTTTTGCTAATAATATCGGACAAGTATTAACAAGAAGCCAGCTATTAGAGAAAATATGGGACGTGGCGGGAGATTTTGTTAATGATAATACTTTAACAGTCTATATTAAAAGGCTCCGCGAGAAATTAGAGGATGATCCTCAAAAGCCCACCATTATCAAAACCATTCGTGGACTTGGCTATAAGGTAGGGGATTAAAATGATTCGTAATCGAGAAGTGAAAATCCTCACTATTGTTTTAGTAATCACTAGTTTTTTTGCTATTGTCTATGCTGCTTTAGCCTATTCTATTTCAGTCGCAGTGTATTTACTTAGCGTGCTTGTTATCGTTTTGGGCTGTTTTTATCAGTTTACAAGATATCGATATAAGCAAATAGATAAGCTATCGAGTTATTTGCAGCAAATAAGTAACGGAGATGAAAGTCTGGATATTCGGGATAATGTAGAAGGCGAATTGAGTATTTTAAAAAACAATATTTATAAGGTTACATTAATGCTATCGGAGCAGAGTGCACATCTACAGAAGGAAAAGTTAAAGCTAACAAATGCAATTTCCGATATCTCTCACCAATTGAAAACACCACTTACCTCCATGTTTGTTATGACTGATTTATTACGGAATCCACAGTTGGAGGAAATAAGAAGACGTGAATTTACGAACAATATTTCGATTCAGCTTGAAAGAATGGAATGGCTTGTTTCTTCTTTACTGAAATTGTCGAAAATGGATGCTGGGACGATTCCTTTTAAAAAGGAGCAAGTGGATGTCAAAAAATTGATTTATAAGGCAGTAGAACCAATATTAATTCCCATGGATATTAAGGGACATGCTCATGCAATTATGGGAGATGAGGATGTTACCTTTATAGGAGATTTTAATTGGACAGCAGAAGCGCTTATTAATATTTTGAAAAATTGTGTGGAGCATACCCCTGAAGGTGGAGAAATACATATTCGATTTTCTGAGAATGTATTATTTACAGAAATCGTTATTCAGGATACTGGAAAAGGCATCGCAAAAAAAGATTTACCTTATATTTTTAAACGATTTTATAAGGGAGAAAACGCAAGTGAAGATAGCATCGGTATAGGGCTGGCGATGGCATATAGTATGATCAAAAGCCAGCATGGTGATATTGAAGTGAGAAGTAAGTTAGGGGAAGGGACTACATTTCATATTAAGTTTTATAAACAGGTTATTTAGTGTGATTGGAATATTAAAGAAAGCGAAAAGAAGTGGCAATAAATATAAGAGATTGGCGTTCTAAGAAGGGATGAAAGCGAGAAACTGCTGTGCGGGTAGGAAAAGTAGCGTTCATAAAGGGGATGAAAACCAGAATCCGTAGTACTTCAAGAAAAGATAGCCTTCATCATCAAGCGAATGAAATCGAACCTCCATATAAAGCACAGATGAGCAGTACACATATTCGAAAGTGACTAAATTGTCACTTTAAAGTCACTACAGAGTCACTTTAGACAGATACACTAAGAGCATCAAGTAATTGGAGGACGATAAAATGGAAATTTTAAAAATAGAAAATTTGTCTAAAGTGTATGGAAAAGGGGAAACGGCAGTAAAAGCATTGGATAATGTTTCTTTTTCCGTTAATAAAGGTGAATTTGTGGCAATCATTGGACCTTCTGGATCAGGTAAATCTACATTGCTTCACATGTTAGGTGGAGTAGACAGGCCGACTAGTGGAAAAGTTTTTGTGGATAATACAGATATTTATCAATTAAATGAAACACAATTAGCTATTTTTAGAAGAAGACAAATTGGACTTATCTATCAATTTTATAACTTAATTCCCATTCTATCAGTAGAAGAAAATATCACGCTGCCGCTTCTATTAGATAACCATCAAGTAGATAAGGAGCAATTTAATCGCATTGTTTCTATATTAGGTCTACAACAAAGATTAGATCACTTGCCTAATCAATTATCAGGGGGACAGCAGCAGCGTGTTTCCATTGGACGTGCACTTATTAGCAACCCTGCTATTATGCTTGCAGATGAGCCTACAGGAAATTTAGATAGTAAAAATAGTGAAGAGATTATGGAACTATTAAAAATGTTTAATAAAACCTATAATCAAACATTAATTGTTATTACCCATGATGAACGGATTGCGCTACAAGCAGATCGTGTGATTTCTGTTGAAGATGGAAAAATCGCCAAAAATGAGGTGATTCGTCCATGAATATAATGAATAAACTCACTTTAAGAAATTTAAAGGAGAACAAGCGAAGAACATTAGTGACGATTATTGGTGTCATTATAGCTGTCAGTATGTTGACAGCTGTTTCGACACTTGGTGTTTCGTTTATCGATTTATTAAAAAGAGACAGTATTGCAAGAGACGGTGAGTGGCATGCACAATTTATTGGGGTTAATAATGAGCAAGCCAAAGAGTTAAGGAAGGATAGTAACATGGAAAAAGTTATCCTATCCAATAATTTGGGCTATGCGAACTGGAAGGATTCAAAAAATGACAGTAAACCGTATTTATTTTTTAAACAATATGATGAGCAAGGATTTGAACAATTTTTAATTACCTTAAAAGAAGGGACATTCCCCAAGGCATCTAATGAAATTATCATACCTGATGAAATGAGGAAGAAGGGGAATAGTAAGTATGCCATCGGTGAGGAGATAAATGTTAGCATTGGGGAAAGGCACTTTCAATTAGAGGAAGAAGATTCTATCCTAACACAAACAGATCCTTTGCAAAGGAATGAAGAAGGAAAAAGTGTCGAGGAAATTCAGCAGGCAAAATCCTATACATTCAAAATTGTCGGTATTATGGAAACACCATCTTGGGAACCTTCCTGGTCACCAGGATATACTGTTATTAGCTATTTAGATCAAAAGGAGTTAACAACTAGTAGTAGCGTAAATGCAAGTGTTGTGATGAAAAAGGTAAAGCAGTCTATATATGAGGACTTGGAATCATTGGCAAAGAAATTAGCTATTGCAAAAGTGGATTTTAATAATGAGTTACTGCGTTATTATGGCGTATCATCGAATGATAACCTGCTTCTAACGATGTATTCTCTAATAGGTATTGTCATACTTGTTATTGTTATTGGTTCTGTAGCACTGATTTATAATGCATTTGCCATTAGTGTGTCGGAACGGGCAAGACATTTGGGGATGCTATCAAGTGTAGGTGCAACGAAGAAGCAAAAAAGAAATTCTGTTTTCTTTGAAGGTGCGGTGATAGGCGGCATCAGCATTCCATTAGGAATAATTGCTGGAATCGTTGGAATTGGAATTACTTTCACTTTTATCAATAAGTATTTGCAAGATGCCTTAAACTCTACACAAGGATTAAATGTAGTGGTAACGCCTTATTCCATCCTATTTTCTATTATTATTTCCATTGTAACAATTTTTATTTCAACCTATTTGCCAGCTAGGAAAGCATCAAAGATTTCAGCAATTGATGCAATTAGACAAACACAAGATATTAAATTATCAGGGAAAAAAGTGAAAACATCCAAATTTGTTCGCAAAGTATTTGGCATAGAAGCGGAAATTGGTTTAAAAAACTTAAAACGGAATAAGCGTAGATATCAAACAACCGTTTTTTCTTTAATTATTAGTATTTTGCTTTTCTTAGTCGTATCTTATTTTACTGATAATATGAAAAAATCAGTTGAACTGTCACAAGAAAATATCGACTATGATATTACTGTGTCTGCTGAATCAAACGTTGCAGAGGAAGAGATGCAGATTTTAGCAAATGTACCTAGTATTACAGAAAGTAATTTAATTAAAAGCACATATGTAAGTACCTATTTAGATAAAAGTGTTTTAAGTGAAAATAATAAAAAATCGGTTGAAAATGGTGATGCGTTCTTAGAGGAAGGCAAACTTCCATTTACAGTGAATTTCTTTGTTCTATCTGAATCAGCTTTTAAGCAATATGCTCAAGAAGTAGGCTTTAATATCAATGAATATACGAATCCAACTGAACCAAAAGGGATTGTGATCGAAAATGTATCTTATTTTGATCCATATGGAGAGAAATTTGTTGAGGAAAAAGTACTGAATGCTAAACCTGGGGATTATATTGATCTCTACATGTATAGGGAAGGCAGCGAAAAGGAAGAGATGTTTAATAAGGTTCAAATTGGCTTATTTACAAATGAAACATTCATGGGAATGAATGCTGATAATTATAGAATGATAACAATGATTATCTCTAATGAAGTAGCAGAAAATTTATTTGAAAATGAAAAAAATATTACGATGAACTACAATCTCTATTTAAACAGCGATAATCCGGATAAAGCAGAAGAAGAATTAGACGATCTAAAGTCAGGATCCATGTATATATACAATGTGGAAAAGAATCGTAAGCAATCTGAACAGATGATTATGATTATGTCTGTCTTTATGTATGGATTTATTACCCTTATTTCCTTAATCAGTATTGCTAATATTTTTAATACCATTTCTACAAGTATTTCCTTACGAAAAAGGGAATTTGCGATGCTGCGTTCTGTTGGGATGACGCCAACTGGTTTTAATAAAATGATTTATTTTGAAAGCATTTTTTATGGGATAAAAGCATTGATGTATGGTATTCCCATTAGTATAGGAGTAATAGCTGCACTATATTGGTCTATAAGCAATACATTTGAATATGGCTTTGAACTTCCGTGGTTGAGTATTCTGTTTGTAGTAATCGCAATTTTTATCATTGTTGCTTCTGCAATGCTCTATTCAGTCAGCAAAATTAAGAAAGAAAATATAATTGATGGTTTAAAGCAAGAGAATGCTTAATAGGAAACGATTAAAATTAGGTAAGAATGACAAAAAACTCGTCCGTTATGTGACGGGTTCTGTTGCCTATCACAAAAACTAAAAATGTATATGAAAAAGACTATTAATTTGTAATAGAATTTGATGGTCTTTTTCTGTTGATATAAATCGGAAAAAATTATGAAAATAGGCGTGAAACTGTAGTCCAATTTCGGTCTTGGCAATTGTTGGTTTTCGGGTAGCTATGAGAATTCATAAGCGGAGAATTTTCGGCTAATGTACAAAAGAAAGCATAAAAAGCAGAAATAAGCGGAAATTTTCCGGTTACCCCCTCTAAATTAGACAAAATCAAGAGTTTTGTAGCATATAAGCGGAAAAACTAACCTTATTTTTAAGGAAATATGAGTATTTCTTAATTTAAGCGGAATTTTTACGTTTATTTTCAGTCACGGTGAAAGGAACATTCAGTTATTGAGACTTGGACCTAAAATACTTTTAGCCACACTTTGTAATGTTCTTACACATAACAAAAAGCCCTGCATTTTGCAGGACAAAGGGTATAGCAAACAGAAGGACATTTTTAAATGCATTATCATAAAATGTGACAAGTATTCGAACCCATTATCTTTTTTGGGGGGGGGCATATGAAAATGCAAGCAGGTAAGTAAAAGAGGAATGTAGAATCAGTAAGAAAGACGAAGGAGGATAAAAAGGATGACTGATATTTTACAACAAAATAAGAAAAGCTGGGATAAAGTAGCCCATCATTTTAACGGAATTGACGCACTACCTAGTTATGGCCCTTTTTGCCAAACAGAAGAAGAATTAAGGTTATTTAAAGAGATAAAAAATAAAAAGGTGCTTGATATCGGCTGTGGCAGCGGACATTCTTTACTGTATATGGCTGACAAAGGAGCTAGTGAATTATGGGGTGTAGACTTATCTGAAAAGCAAATAGAGACAGCAAAAGAAACACTTAAAGATATGCCTTCCCAGTTATATTGTGCTGCGATGGAAAAAGATATTGCCCTTCCTAAGGAATATTTCGACATAGTTTATTCGATTTATGCCATTGGGTGGACAACGGATTTAGCTACGACATTTAACCTTATTTATTCGTATTTAAAGCCAGGAGGAGCGTTTATTTTTAGTTGGGACCATCCGCTATATGCATATATGCAAAGTGAAAACGGTCAAATCTCTCTTACAGGTTCTTATCAGGAAGAAGGTATAACAACATATCCAAGGTTTAAAGGGGAAGAAGCACCAGTAGTGATACCAAAAAGAAAAATGAGCACCTATATAAATGAACTAATTAAAGCTGGATTTACGATTGAATGTGTAATGGAAAGTGAGGTTTCCAAAAACTTTGAAAAAGTAGAGGCGGAAATCTCTGATCGCTATTATTCCTTATACAAAGCAAGAAAATTTCCAACTACTATGATTATTAAAGCAAGAAGAGCATGACGTGTGGGGAGCCACATGTCATTTTTAATGCTTTAAGTTTTTTGAAAAGAGAGAAGTAAAGACAGAGAGAAATTCTCACTGCTCATCGAGGATTTGTAACCAAAAGAAGTACACGGTTATTAATAGACATTCCTTTTAATGGAATCTATAATTTAATTAGTTTGTTAAAATAATCACATTATTTAAAACTAGTAACCTTTTTTTGATAGCTTATGTAAACGTATTCTTAGCAAGTAGTTTAATAACCAGGATAAAAATAAGGTCTAGAATTATTAGAAAAGCATTTTTCCTACTATGCCTTATTTTTAAATATATTAAAAAGGGGTTTTGAAAATGGTAACTGCATTAGATGCAACAACAGTATTGGACAAGGAGTATGGTCTGTACATTAATGGTCAATGGATAAAAGGTTCAGAAGGTAATCTCCTTAGCAGCTATAACCCTAGTAATGGAGACAAGTTGGCTGATTTTGTAGATGCTACCTATGCAGATGTTGATCAAGCAGTAGAGGCTGCAACGCAAGCTTTAAAAACATGGAAGAAAGTAAGTTTGATAGAGAGAAGCAATTTATTATTAAAAATTGCTGATTTAATCGATGAAAATGCGGAAAAGTTAGCATTAGTGGAGACATTGGATAATGGGAAGCCGCTCAGAGAAACAAGAAATATTGATGTTCCATTAAGCTCTGACCATTTTCGTTATTTTGCTGGGGTAATCCGCTCAGAAGAAGGAACTGCCCAAGCATTTGATGAGGATACCTTATCTATTTCAATAAAAGAGCCTATTGGGGTGGTTGGACAAATCATTCCTTGGAATTTCCCGTTATTAATGGCTGCCTGGAAGATTGCACCAGCTATCGCAGCTGGCAATACAGTAGTTATCCACCCATCTTCTACTACGTCGTTAAGCTTATTGGAATTGGCGAAACTATTTGATCAAGTATTGCCAAATGGAGTAGTCAATGTCATTACAGGTCGTGGTTCTCATTCTGGAGACTATATGTTAAATCATAAAGGATTTGCAAAAATTGCTTTTACAGGATCAACGGAAATTGGTCAAGAAGTTGCGGTTGCAGCAGCGAAAAGACTAATCCCATCAACACTTGAGCTAGGCGGAAAGTCAGCGAATATCATCTTTAATGATGCACCAATGGAGCGAGCATTGGAAGGGGTTCAATTAGGAATTCTCTTTAACCAAGGACAGGTTTGCTGTGCTGGTTCCCGTATTTTTATCCAGGAAGGAATATATGATGAGTTCCTTGCCAAGATGAAACTTGCATTTGAAGATGTAAAAGTTGGCTTGCCTTGGGAAGATGATGTTATCATGGGAGCACAAATAAACGAGCGTCAATTAAAACAAATTTTAGAATATGTAAAAATTGGGGAAGAAGAAGGAGCGAGAGTTGTAACAGGAGGCTGCCGACTCGAAAACAATGGACTGGAAAAAGGGGCATTTATGGCACCAACGATTTTAGCGGATGCTACAAATAAGATGCGCATTGCTCAAGAAGAAATTTTTGGCCCAGTTGCAACAGTGATAAAATTTAAGACCGAAGAAGAGGTTATTGAGCTGGCTAATCAATCTGAGTTTGGTCTTGGAGGAGCAGTTTTCTCCCGTAATATTAATACAGCATTACGTGTAGCTAGAAGTGTGGAAACAGGTCGTATGTGGGTGAACACATATAATCAGCTTCCAGCAGGAGCACCATTTGGAGGGTATAAAAAATCAGGAATCGGCAGAGAAACATATAAGAGTATATTGGATGGCTATACTCAAACGAAAAATATTTATATCGTAACGAAAGAAGAAACAGAGGGATTGTATTAAAGTAAAGTAGGAAGCTGCTAGGACTTTGTCTTGGTGGCTTTTTTTATGCTTGAAATTTCATGTATAATTTGCTCTTAGATAAAAAGAAAAAATTTATACAATTTTTCGCGAACTTTTTTCTCGATACAAGGTCTAATGTATAGAACAACAGGGGAGGTGATTAATTGGAAGAGTTAGAGATTAGTAAGAAAGCTATTAAAGGAGATGATGATGCCTTTTTGGAAGTAATGCAATTATATAAAGAATCATTGCTAAGAGCTGCTTTAGCATTTCTAAAAGATGAACATGCAGCAATAGAAGCATTGCAGGAAGTGACATATCGAGCCTACAAAAAAATACATACGGTAAAAGAGCCAGCCTATCTAAAAACATGGCTAACAAGGATTATGATTAATTATTGTCAAGATCAAGTAAAGAGATCAAACAGAGTTATTTCTGATAACCAAGTATACGATATATCTGTTTATCAAGACCAATCCTTGATTGAACTAAAGGAAGCTCTTGAATTGTTATCTAATGAAGACCAGCAATTAATCTATTTAAAATATTTTCAAAATACGAAGATCAAAGAAATTGCCGCAATGGAAAAAATACCAGAAGGAACCGTAAAGTCTCGATTACATAAAGTACTGAAAACATTAAGACTATATTTTAAGGAGAAAGGAGAGAGTGAGCATGTATGAAGAAGAGGAACAAAGGTTATTAAAATTTAAAAAAGAATATGAAAAAGTCGAATTGCCAATAGAACAGGGAGATGAAGCCATTTTAAGCGGATTTATGAAAGCAAAGCGAGAAAAAAGTCTGCTTAAGAAAAAACAAAAAAGATTGCTTGGGCTTGCGATTGCAGCAATTATCATCGTTTCCTTTATAACATCTATTCGAATATCGCCAACTTTTGCAAATGCGCTCACATCTATCCCTGGGATGGAATGGATGATTGGATTTATTGAACAAGATAAAGGCTTTTCCGCCATTATAGAAAATGATTATTATCAAAAGGTAGATGTTTCTGAGACAAAAGGAGATTTGACGTTAACGATAGATGGAGTGATTATGGATGAATCAGGAATAAATGTATTTTATACATTGAAATCAACAAACCCTCTCACAGGAGGAGAAATAAAGTATATTAATCTTCTTAATAAAGAAGAATTTCCTGAGCATACTCGTAGCTATAATGTATATTTTCCTGATGATATCCAAAATGAATTTCAAGATATGGTCGAGTACCAATTTGTGGACTCTTTTTCTTTTGATGAATTAAAGTTTAACTTTGAATTCGTAACAGTAATGGACAACAAAGAAATAAAGTTTTTGATACCTTTTGAATTAAAGGAAAATGTCAAAAAGAATATTACTTATCCAATAGACCAAGTTGTGGAAATTGAGAATCAAAAAATCACGATAGAAGAAATTATTGTATATCCTTTAAGAATTGGTGTGAAGGTAGCAGTTGATCCTACAAATACAAAAGAAATTTTGGGATTTGAAGATATGCGATTGGAAGATGAAAACGGTGAGGTATGGACTTCTATTGCAAATGGTACTGTAAATAGGACTTTGAGTAAGCATGAGAAAATGTATTATTTACAATCTAATTATTTCGAAAAGCCGAAAGAACTTTATTTGCGGGTAAATAAATTAATGGCAATTGATAAGGAAGATGCGGTGGTTATTGTAGATACGGAAGCAAATAGGTTAGTAAAAAGTCCGAAAGACGGTAAACTTAAATTAGGAGAAACGTCTAAAGCACAAGCGGAATTTTTTATGGTATCTGATTCAGAGGATATGTATACTATCTTTGATGAGCCTATTGATGCAACAGGAAAGGAACTAAGTATACCATCAACTGAATTTTACAATCATGAAAACAAAAAATATTGGAATATGTTTTTCGAAAATAGCGAGTACAAAAATCCATTGCAAATGAAATTGACATTTTACCCTAATTACATCGAAGGAGATGTAAAGATAGAAGTAAAATAAGCTGTATGCTTTGGTAGTGGTATTCATCATACCATTACCAAAGCACGCGGTTTTTTATTGTAAGCGTTCCATTTTTGTGTTAAAGTATAGTTACGTAAACGTTTACGTAAAGGGTGAAGGAAATGACGATAACCATTAAAGATATAGCAAATGCTGCAAAAGTATCTACAGCAACTGTTTCGAGAGTTTTAAACGGTGCAGGTGGTTACAATGAAGAGACAAAAATTAAAATCCTGCAAATCGCAAAAGAACTAGGCTATCGGAGAAATGAAATGGCAAGAAGCTTAGTAAAAAAATCGAGTAATTTAATAGGTATTATCATGCCAAGTGTATCGACGATTTTTTATGCGGACATTGTTAATGGAATGGAAAAGGTAGCGCAAGCACATGGATTTAGTGTTATTTTATCCCATGCAGGAGAAAAAGGTAATCGATTAATTGACTGCTTAAAAATGCTGGAAGAAAGAAAAGTGGATGGGCTTGTTATTGTATCCATTCCACTAAAGGAAGAACAAATTCAAGCAATTGAATCATTGAGTATACCGTATGTGTTACTGTCAACAGATACCAAAAATAAGCGAATACCTTTTATAAAAGTAGATGATTATGAAGCTTCGTATGCTGCTACAAAGTATTTAATCGATCATGGACATCAAAAAATAGGCTTGGCAGGTGTGGACTTCTCTGATCGAGTAGCTGGGATAGCAAGGATGGAAGGATATAAAAGGGCATTATGTGATCATGAAATAAGCTTTTCTGCCAACTATATAAAAGCAGGAGATTATAGTTTTTCAGCAGGAAAAGAAGCGCTCTATGCTTTCCATGCAGAAAAGACTGATATAACAGCAGTATTTTGTGTAAGTGATGAGGTAGCACTTGGGATCATTTCAGCCGCCTTTGAACTGGGCATACAAATACCAAATGATCTATCTGTCATGGGCTATGATAATACAAGAGTTGCAGAAATGGCAGTCCCTCCATTAACAACGATAGAGCAACCGTTTCAGGCAATGGGAGAGAAGGGTTGTTTAAAAATAATAGAGGCTATTCAGCAAAAGATAACAGTAAAAACAGAAATGCTCCCATTTGCTATAGTGGAAAGAGCTTCCGTGAGTAAAAGGGATTACTAAATTTTTTTGAATTTTACGTTTAGGTATATATTTTAAAAGGAAGAAGGTTTTTAAATGGAAAAGAAATGGTGGCAAACGTCTGTTGTATATCAAATATATCCAAGAAGCTTTCAAGACAGTGATGGAGATGGAATTGGAGATTTAAGAGGTATCATCAATCGTCTTGATTATTTGCAAAAACTAGGAATCGATGTGATTTGGCTAAGCCCTGTATACAAATCGCCTAATGACGATAATGGCTATGATATTAGTGATTATGAAGATATTATGGATGAATTTGGTACGATGGCAGATATGGATGAATTAATTGCAACTGCGAATGAAAAAGGAATTAAAATTGTTATGGATTTAGTCGTAAACCACACGTCAGATGAGCATAAATGGTTTATTGAAGCCAAAAAAGGAAAAGACAATCCATACCGAGATTACTATATTTGGCGTGATCCGGTAAATGGTGAAGCACCAAATGAGCTAAAATCTACTTTTAGCGGTTCTGCTTGGGAATTTGATGAAGATAGCGGACAATATTTCTTGCATTTATTCAGTAAAAGACAGCCGGATTTAAATTGGGAAAATGAAAAAGTGCGGGAAGAAGTTTGGAATATGATGAACTATTGGCTAGAAAAGGGAATCGGTGGCTTCCGCATGGATGTGATTGATTTAGTAGGAAAACAACCAGATCTTGGTATTACTGGAAATGGACCAAAGCTACATGATTATCTTCAAGAAATGAATGAAAAATCGTTTGGTAATTATGATGTTTTAACAGTAGGAGAAACTTGGGGAGCAACTCCTGAAATCGCTAAATTATATTCGAATCCAGCAAGAAATGAGCTTTCCATGGTCTTTCAATTTGAACATATTGGATTAGACGAGCAAGAGGGGAAACAAAAATGGGATTTAAAGCCATTAGAAATAAAGCAATTAAAATCCATACTAGCAAAATGGCAAACTTCTCTTGGGAATGAAGGTTGGAATAGTTTGTTTTGGAATAATCATGATTTACCAAGAATCGTATCTCGTTGGGGAAATGATAAAGAGTATCGGGTGGAAAGTGCAAAGATGTTTGCCATCCTTTTACATTTAATGAAAGGAACTCCATATATTTATCAAGGGGAAGAGATTGGGATGACTAATTGCCCAATTTCGGATATTAGTGAAGTGAATGATATAGAGAGTATTAATATGTACTATGAGCGAATAGAGCAAGGGTATACGAAAGAGGAAATCCTTCATTCGATTAATGTAAAAGGTAGAGACAATGCAAGAACACCTATTCAATGGGATGATACGGAGAATGGAGGGTTTACTACCGGGACACCGTGGCTGCATGTTAATCCGAATTATTTGGATATTAATGTTAAGAATAATTTAGAAAATGCTAATTCCGTCTTCTATTGTTATCAATCTTTAATTCAATTGAGAAAAGATAATCCAATCGTAGTATGGGGAGATTTTGAGCTAATCGAAGATACGGAAGAAGAGATTTTTGCTTATACACGAAAGTTTGAAGGAAAAACTTGGGTAGTAGTGGCCAACTTTAGTGACCAAGAAAAAATGCTGCATTTACCAGAATTTAACGAGTGTGATGAGGTGATTATTAGTAATTATCATCGTGAAAGTGTGGATTTTGGAAATGTGCATTTAAAGCCATATGAAGCTTTTGTTGTAAGCATTTGATCGAAAACATTACGGAAGCTGTCAACATCATCGATAAGTGAGATATTGACAGCTTTTTTTATTTTCTCTAGAAAAAATAAAAAAAATATTATCAATTCTGATAAAATAAAGTAAGATATAGTTGGGGATTAGTTAATAGGGTAAACAAACTATTGAAAGCGTTTCAATCTATGTTCATTTAAAGACATGGAAATGAAGGCGATTTCAAATTAGAAGTGGGAAAATAAGAGAGAAAGAATGATTATTAGAAGGAGTGATTAAGATGAATTATAGTCAAAGACCAATGGGAGAAGTAAATGGAGAAAAGATAACGGAATACACCTTTACTAATAACAATGGAATGAGTTTTTCTAGTATAAATTATGGCTGCATCATCACAAAAATAATAGTTCCAGATAAAGATGGCAACAAGGAGAATGTGGTGCTTGGTTTTGAAACAGTTGAGGAGTACAGACAGAATTCAGGGCCTTATTTAGGGGCAATTGTTGGGAGAATTGCCGGAAGAATTAAGGCTGGACAATTTAAGCTTAATGGCCAAGAATATCGTTTAAATGCAAATACTCCACCTAATCATTTACATGGAGGAAATGTTGGTTGGAGTGAAGTAGTCTTTGATTCTTCTATAGTAGAAGAGGAAGAGGCAATTGGAATCCGATACACTTATCATAGTCCTGATGGAGAAGAAGGATATCCTGGTAATTTTGATCTTACAGTGGATTATTTATTAACAAATGATAATGAAATTGTCCTGACTTACAAAGGAAAAACGGATAAAGAAACACCTGTAACGGTAACCAATCATACCTATTTTAATCTTAGTGGAAATAATAAAAGAGATATAACCGAACATGAACTTATTGCAGATGTGGATCGATTCTTAGAGCTGGATGAAGGATTTATTCCAACAGGAAAAATGGTCCCAACAGAAAATACGCCATTTGATTTTGCAGAAGGAAAGCTATTGAAAGAAGGAATGGACAATAACTTCGAACAAAATATTTTAGTAGGCAATGGCTATGATCATCCACTTATCTTCTCTGCTGAAGGTACACATTCTGCTATTTTACGAGATAAAGAAAGTGGTAGGGAATTGTCTTTAGTTACAAATCAGCCTGCAATCATTCTTTATACAGGCAACCAGTTAGAGGATAAGTATGATTTTAATGGCGTAATTGGAAGAAAATACTTAGGGGTATGCTTAGAAACGCAAGGTCTTCCTGATGCAATAAATCACCCTGAATTCCCATCCGTCGTTTTGAAACCAGAAGATACGTATTATGCAGAAACAAAATGGAAGTTTCGGGTAATAGAATAAAAGAATAGTGGGAAGATTTATAGAGAGACTAAATGGATATAATGGGAGTGCTCTCATATTAGTACTCCGAATTGCTTTCTTTTTTGTCGATCCAAGTCATCAGTAAAAGATACTGATGGCTTCTTTTCTTTTTCTCCTGATGGTTAAAGGGTTCTCATTCAATTTAAATTAAAATTGTTTCAAAAGGTGAAATATAGGGAGCTTTATATTTTTTATGATTTCTCTTAAAATAGGTTTATGTTTCATTGGTATGGGTATATAATACTATATAATTTAAAAACTTGTTAAATTATGAGAAAGTTATAAAGGTAGAAAGCTTTGATTAATCAACTTATTTGGGCGCTTTGTTGATTATGAGCTACTAGCGCAACCGGCTAACCAAACTATCCTTGTTTTGTTAGCTTTTTTTATGAATATAAAAGAGTCATATTTCTAATGAATGTTCAGTTCCAGCATCAATGTACCAGCATAAATCAAGTCTCCGCTATCAAGAAAAAGGTACACTAATACGATAATTATAACTATTAGAGATTCGATTATTTAGTTGATGTGCTTTGACGATCCTTATCGTTAATAAGGAGCTTGTGCTTTTTTAAAAACAGGGGGCAGCATATGAGTGAACTTATTAGCTATCAAAAGATAGTAATACATGATCATACAGAAAAAGAATGGAAAGGTAAGATAAATAAGGATTTAAGAGATTGGTTGTCAGAGGATTTTATGCTTAGCGTGGGAATAGGCGAAGCTATAAATAATGCGATAGAACATGGGGGTTTTCCCGTTATATTAGATATACATTATACAAATAGAGCGATTGACATGCGGATAAAAGATCATGGGAATGGGTTTAATGTAACAAAGAAAATCAATGATATTGAAAAATATGGAACAGAAAAGCTCATGAGTGATATCGTCTTAGAGGAACGTGGTAGAGGTATTTTAATGATGATGCAAATCTTTCAAAAAGTGCAATATAATGAAATGGGGAACGAAGTGTTTTTATGGAGGGAAAGAAAAGAAAATGCAGAAGCAATATAATCAAAGAGAGAATAATCATTTAAGTAGGGCTGTTTCTTTAGAGACAGTCCTATTTACGTGTGGTTAAATTTTAATAATGTCATTTTTTTCTATAATTTACTGATTTCTATAAATGAATCGTTTATTATTAGTATATTACGGTAAAAAAGTAGTTTGAGAAGAAGGTAGGAGAAAACAACATGGAGAAAGTGACCTATAGCAACATCCACAAGGAAGGGAAACAAATAATGGAATCTATTAATTGGATCCATGTTCATAATGAGGAAATGTTGCTTCAATATGACAGTAATTTTATACAGTTTAAAACAATGCCTACAATAAGCGAATTTGAGCAGGCGGAGGAATACCTTAAAGTGTTTCACCAAAAGACTGGTCAAAAGCATCTTAAGTTTATTTTTCCAGAAAACCAAAAGTTTACGAAGGAGCTACAAGAGCATATTGTAAGTAAATGTTATTATGACGTGGGATTTACTGAACTTTATGCGATTAATCCTCGTGAATTTCCTGTATTGTCTCCTATTGAAGATATTCTTATTCAGAAAGTTACGGAGGAGAATTTTGAGGACTATTTACAATTAGAATATAATCAAGACTTGAAATATGGAATAGATTATGCAAAAGGAAAAACAGAAGTATATCGGAAAAATTTTAGCAATCCTCATTTCTTGCAGATAATTGCTTATTATAAAGGAAAAGGGGCTGGTGCTTTAGAAGTAATTCTTGGCTATAAAACAGTCGAAATTGACGGAATCTTTGTAATTGATGAATATCAGCGAAAAGGGATTGCTGCTCGTATGCAAAAAATGGTGATGGACTTATTTCCAGATAAGACGATTATCTTGCTGGCAGATGGTGAAGACACACCAAAAGAAATGTATAAAAAGCAAAACTATCAAAAACAAGGTTTCCAATATGAAGCTTTAAAAGAAAAATTTGATGTTTTATAGATAAAAAGGAGTCGATTGTATTGAATAAGCCTATACTTGTCTATCGCGGAAAATATGTAGAAAGTACACATAATATTCATATTGCTGTAGTAAATAAAGAAGGTAGATTGCTATATTCCTATGGAAATCCCAATAGAATGACTTTTCCTAGATCGTCGATGAAGCCATTTCAAGCGATTCCCCTTTTAGAGACAGGAGCAGCTGATACATATTCATATAGTAATGCAGAAATAGCAATTGCGTGTGCTTCCCATGCTGGAGAATCCTTCCATCGAGAAACAATTCTTCAGCTGTTAGAAAGATTAGGGATTAAAGAGGATCACCTACAATGTGGAACACATACACCATGGAATTTAACAAGCTATAAAGAGCTGTTGAGAAATGGAGGAGATGTGACCCCTGTTTACAGTAATTGTTCTGGAAAGCATACCGGTATGCTTGCTACTGCTATTCATATGAAGGAAGATATTGCTAATTATCGAGAAGTAGAGCATCCTCATCAGCAGCGAATATTAGAGGCGATAGAAGAAATATGTGATTTTCCAAAAGAAAAAATAAATCTTAGTGTAGATGGTTGTGGCGTACCAGTCCATCAACTACCTTTATATCATGTAGCACTAGGTTATGCAAGACTAGCGAGCCCTGATTCTATTAAATCAGAAAAGCGAATAAAGATAGTCAAACGGATAAGAGATAGCATGATGGAATTTCCTGAAATGGTTGGCGGCACAAGCAGATTTGATACGGACTTAATGAACGCTTATCAAGGACGGATTGTTTCAAAAGCAGGTGCTGAGGCTGTTCAGTGTATTGGCCTTGTCAAAGAAGGAATCGGAATTGCGATTAAGGTAGAAGATGGAGGAACACGAGCAGTAAATGTTGCGGCAATGGAGGTTCTAAGTCAGCTAGGCTATAAAGAGGAGGGAATTTTTACAGATTTAGAAAAATATGTGCATACACCAGTGCTAAATGCAAGAAAAGAAAAAATCGGTGAAATACGTGCAAATTTTGATTTGGAACGAGCGTATCAGCTGAAAAATAATGGTACAAAGGAGTAGATGAATGAAACATTATTTGAATGTAAAAGAAGGAAACAATAGCTGGCCGCGCTATTTAGCATCTATTTTATTAGCTGTTGGATTTATGATTGCTGGTTCTATTGTTTATTTCATCATCGAGTTATTGCGCGTGGAGTTGGACGGGAACGATGCTACATTTATAGATTTGGATACAGGCATGGTTGTCGGCGGAAATGGCACTATTAGTTTATTAATGACACATATTATTTATATCTTTGCTTTAGTTGGTTTATGGATTGGCGTACGATTTATACACAAAAGAAAATTTCGAACATTGATTACAGGGGAAGAAAGAGTAAATTGGAAAAAGATTGGCTGGGGATTCGCCATATTTACTGGGCTATTCCTTGTTACATCTGTTATTGATTTCTTGATAAATGCCCCTGATTATAAGTGGAATAATGTTTCACTTTCTGATTATGTCTTTTTATTCCTTGTCGTTATTCTTTTTGTTCCAATTCAAACAACGGTAGAAGAGCTTTTATTTAGGGGATTATTACTACAATGGGTAGGAAAAAAACTAAAAAATCCTATTTTATTAGCACTAATTGTTGGACTAATTTTTGGATCTTTGCATTTTACTAATCCTGAAATGAATGATTCTGCCATATTAGTAGGCTTAGATTATTTGCTTGCAGGATTTGCTTTAACCTTTATAGCTGTAAAAACAGGCAGTTTAGAGCTATCCATTGGTGCACATGCGGCAAATAATATGATGATCTTCTTATTATTTACATATGATGATTCAGTTGCAGGTGATATCCCAAGTCTTTTTAGAATTATTGATACAAGTCCATTGTATTCGTTGATCTGGTCCATTGTCATTTTTGTTGCTTTTTATTTAATATGTAGGAAAAAATATGAAGTAAGATAAGCGGTTATTTATTCAGCTAAAAGAATAGGAAGAAGAAAATGGTCTATCTATGTAGGCCATTTTTTTTGCAAGGAGAAATGATAATTAGTCATTTAGAACAAATGTTCTTAATTTGAGTCTTAAGCCTCTTATCAAAATAATTCGGAATTGTTAAAATATTTATTGTGTTAGTGATTCTATTATTAGGAGGCTGTTATATGAAAAAAAAATGTAGAGTAATTCCTTATCAAGTGAAAGAAGTATTGGATCTATCAACAGAAATACCAAAAGGAATTGAACTAATTCAAGCACCTGATTTATGGAATAAAACAAAAGGAAAAGGGATAACCATTGCCATCTTGGATACTGGGTGTGATATAAATCATCCAGATTTGCAAGAACGGATTATAGGTGGGAAAAACTTTACCGATGATGACAACGGCAGTCCGGAAGTTTATATGGATTATAATGGGCATGGGACACATGTTGCTGGAACAATTGGGGCATCAGGAAAAGACAGCGGATTGACAGGAGTTGCGCCAGAAGTTTCTCTTTTAATTGTAAAGGTTTTAAATGGACAAGGTACTGGGCAATATGATTGGATTATAAACGGAATTTATTATGCCATTGAGCAAGGGGCAGATATTATTTCCATGAGTCTTGGTGGACCTGAGGATGTAGCAGAATTACATGAGGCAGTGAAAAAAGCTGTCGAAGCCCAAATTCTCGTCGTGTGTGCAGCGGGGAATGAAGGGGATGGCCTAGATTCAACCGAAGAATTAGGATATCCGGCTGCCTATAATGAAGTGATAAGTGTTGGTGCCGTAGACTTAGAGCGAAATTCTTCTCGTTTTTCCAATTCGAATCGAGAAGTTGATTTAGTAGCTCCTGGGGAAGAAATTCTCTCTACCTTTTTAGATGGGAAATACGCAAGCCTAACAGGAACCTCGATGGCTGCCCCTCATGTGAGCGGTGCTTTAGCATTAATTAAATTAATTAGTAATGAAGCTTTTGAACGAAATTTAACAGAGCCAGAAATTTATGCTCAATTAATTAAAAGAACCATCCCATTAGGAAATAAACCAAGCATAGAAGGCAATGGAATTCTCTATTTAACGGCTCCAGATGAATTAAAGGAAAAACTCCAATCAGCAGTCCAATTACTAGTTGCTAATAGCTATTAAAAGGAATAAACTTTCAAAATAAATCTATTTTAGTGGACAAGCTTCTTGAAAGTGGGAGTTTGTCCACTTTTTTATAGCGGAAAAAAGATTAAATAGTCAAAAATCAAAAATATTTTCCAAAAATGCCAATCCAATCAATACACAATCATTCATACATATATAAACAAAACTTCTACCTAATTTTACAATACTCCCATAATAGAAATGTTATGAAAAAAGTAGTAAAGTGTAAGGAGGTATTTGTGCGTAACTTGTAATATTAAAAGAAGGAGATTAGATTGTTGAATATCGTTATTACACGAAAAATGGTCCTGGAGATGTGTGGTCCTGTTTCTTTAAAAAGAGGCGAGGCATTTTCAAAGAATCATAAGGTGTTGTTTAAAGAATATAGAGAAGACTACTGTGAAGCATTCGTTCAAGCAGCAGAAGACTTTGCTGTAATGGTGGCTGTAGAAGCTGGTGAAATAAAAGCGAATTGTTCTTGTCCAAAGCTAGCTTCCTTTCAAAAAGAATGTCAGCATATTGCAGCTGTTTTGCTGGAGATTAAGAAATTTCAGCTGAGTGGCAAGGAGCCTGCTACTATGCAAGAAACGAATACAAATGTATCAGATGATTTTTTTGCTTTATTTAATCAGACTAGTTTTCCTTCACCAAAGAAACAACGCCACTTTGAGAAAAGAGAAGTAGTTCCAGTTGAATTTTTGATGAAAATTATTCCAGTTGGATCAGAAGCGAATATGTTTGGCATCGAAATTCACCTTTTATCCAATAAAATAAAAAACATTCGTCAATTTTTAGAAGTAATAAATGCCGGCAATATGTATCAATATGCTCTGGGGCAGAATTTTGACCCAAAGTTACACTGTGTAAAGGAAGAAAGTGAAGCAATTCTTCAAGAATTATGGAAAGTGGTAAGCGATGAATCCATTTTCTTGAATCATCACAACGAAATGGACAACATAGGGGAAGAAGATACTTTATTAATACCTCCATCTTCTTGGATTTCCCTTCGTTCACACTGGAAGGAATTAAGTTTTTTAGAAGAATATAGTGGAACTAGAATGCCTTTGCAAGTTTCTCGGGAACCACTCCCACTAACATTTCACTTATATCAGCAGGACACAGGAAGCTATCAATTGAATGTTCAAGGAATGGAATCTATTCTGTTCTTGCATCAATATTATGCAGTCATGATTGACGGAAATGTCATTCAATTGGAATCAGAGGATTTTAACAGGCTTGTGGAAATGAAAAGAATGACAGAGAAGGTTGGCAAGAATTATATCCCTATTGCAAACAATCAAATAGACTTCTTTTTAGAAAATGTTGCTCCAGGCTTGAAAAAATTAGGGGAAGTTCAATTGGAGAAAGAACTTTCAAAAAAAATAGGAAAAGCGCCCCTGCAAGCAGAGCTCTATTTAGATAGAGTAAATAATCGATTGTTGGCAAGTTTAGAATTCCGCTATGAAAATATCGTCATTAATCCAGTTCATGAACGAGATAAAGACATCGATGGAGTGCTTCTTCGAGATTGGAAAAAAGAAGAAGTGATATTGGAGCTGATGGATGGAAGTTCATTTGCGAAAACGGATAGTGGATATATGCTTTATAACGAAGAATTAGAGTTTGATTTTTTGTATTACGTATTACCGAAGTTGCAAAAGCTTGTAAAAGTCTATGCAACAACAGCGATTAGAAATAGAATTTTTAAGGAAAAAACTTGGCCACGGTTTTCGGTGAAATTAAAAAAGGATCGGATTAATTGGCTAGAGTTTAAATTTGAGATGGAAGGATTTCCGGAACGAGAAATAAAAGGACTGTTAGCTGCTTTAGAAGAAAAGCGAAAATATTATCGTTTACAGGATGGCTCTCTTTTTGCCTTAAAAACGCGAGAGATGGAGGAAATTCAACGTTATCTTCTTTCCCCACAAATCAAAGACAAGGATTTTGTCAGCGGATTTGAACTGACCCTTTTAGAAAGCTTATCTTTTATAGAGGAAGACCGAAAGATATTTAAACTAGATGAATCCTATCAACAGTTGATAGAATCACTTCTGCATCCAGAAACATTAATGATTAAGGTTCCCGCTGTTTTAGAGGATGTCCTGAAATCGTACCAGAAGGATGGGTATAGGTGGATGAAAACTTTAGCGAAATTCCACTTCGGCGGAATTTTAGCAGACGATATGGGGTTGGGAAAAACGCTTCAAAGTATTGCCTTTATCATGTCTGAATTACCAGTGATTCGAAAATCAAAGCAAAAAGTGCTAGTCGTTTGCCCATCGTCGCTCCTTTATAATTGGCAGAGAGAAATCATGAAGTTCGCTCCAACTATTCAATGTCTTGTCCTTGATGGGAACAAGAAGGAGCGGGCACAGTTACAAATGGATTTAGAAAATATCGATGTTCTGATAACGTCATATCCATTAATTAGACAAGATATTCAATGGTATGAACAGCAATCTCTCCATACTGTTTTCTTTGATGAGGCACAGTATTTCAAAAATCCACTTTCGCAAACAGCTAAATCAGTGAAAAAAATAAAGGCAATAAATCGTTTTGCCTTAACAGGAACACCGCTTGAGAATTCCATTGAAGAGCTGTGGTCTATTTTTCATATTGTATTTCCTGAGTTATTGAAGGGGTTAAAGGAATACGCAAATCTTACTAATAAGCAGATTGCGAAAAAAATAAGACCCTTTATGCTGCGACGGTTAAAAGAGGATGTATTAGCAGAACTACCGGAGAAAAGACAGTGGAGCGAAATGGTGGAATTGTTACCAGAGCAAAAAAGACTATACGCAGCATATTTGTCAAAACTAAGGCATGATGCTCTAAAGCACTTAAACAAAGATACATTGCGAAAAAATAAGATTAGAATTCTTGCTGGGTTGACGAGGCTACGACAAATATGCTGCCATCCTGCCCTATTTGTAGAAAATTATGAGGGTGGATCAGCCAAGTTAGCGCATTTAATGGAATTAATGGAAGAATCGCAACGTTCGAATCGAAGAGTACTGATTTTTTCGCAATTTACCAGTATGCTGGATATTATCGGACAGGAATTAGCGAAGAAGGGTTTGTCGTTCTTTTATTTGGATGGAAATACTCCCTCTGATGAAAGAGTGGAATTATGTCATCGCTATAATTTGGGAGAACGAGACTACTTTTTGATAAGCTTAAAAGCAGGGGGAACAGGATTAAATTTAATGACAGCTGATACAGTTATTCTATATGATACATGGTGGAATCCTGCAGTTGAAGAGCAAGCTGCAGATCGTGCGCATAGGATGGGGCAAGAAAATATTGTTGATGTCATCAAATTATTCTCCAAAGGAACAATAGAAGAGAAAATATTTGAACTACAGGAAAAGAAAAAAAGTTTAGTGGATGAAATTATTGATACAGATGAAAAAATGATATCGTCCATAACAGAAGAAGATATCATGGAATTATTAAGCTAGAAAAATAGCAGTATAATTAGAAGAAGACCAGAACCTTCGTAAAAGGACTGGTCTTCTTTTGTGATTCTGTCATTCTTCTTTTTGTTTTGGAAATCGTTTGGCTTTTTTGGCAGATTCACGAAGCAAATACTCTATATGACTGTTAATGCTGCGGAAATCATCTGCAGCCCATTTTTGCAGTACTTCGTATAGCTCTGGATCAATGCGTAATGGAAAGCTTTTTTTCTTCGTCATTTATACCACTCATTAATATAAAGTACCTGTATTAATTACAGGAGTTGTAGGATTTTCTGAGACAATCGCGACAAGTAGATTATTTACTAATTGTACCTTTCTTTCATCATCTAATTCAATGATTTTATCCTGCTCTAATTGGTTAATGGCCATTTGCGCCATTCCAACAGCTCCTTCTACAATTTTCTGACGAGCAGAAATAATCGCAGATGCTTGCTGACGCTGCAGCATTGCTTGAGCAATTTCAGTAGAATAGGCTAAATGAGTTAATCTTGCTTCGATTACTTCGACTCCAGCAAGGTCTAGTCGAGCTTGTAATTCGGTTGTAAGCTCGTTAGAGACTTCCTCTGCATTCCCTCTTAATGTTAATTCCACATTTTCAAAGGTATCATACGGGTATTTCGTCGCAACATGTCGTATGGCTGTTTCGCTTTGGATCTCTACAAATTCCTCATAATTGTCCACATCGAAAATTGCCTTAGCTGAATCGATTACTTTAAAAACGATAACAGCAGCTATCTCGATTGGATTTCCATCGACATCATTTACTTTCAATCGCTTACTGTTAAAATTGCGCACACGTAAGGAAATTGTTTTTCTTAAAGTTAGTGGAATCGTTAAAAATAACCCACTGCTACGAATAGAACCTAAATACTTACCGAAAAAGGTGACAACTACAGCCTGATTTGGTTGAATAATGGTGATTCCACTACCAAGAAGAGCAGCTAATAATATAAACGGAATTCCTACAGCTGGAAGTTCTTGTATAAGAAAATAGGTACCAAGAAAAAGAGAGATGGCAATAAGAAGAACACCGATAAATCCATTAAAATGAAATGCATTTTTTTCTTTCAAATGAATCACTCCTATAATTTCAATTTGATATAATTATGATATCACTTTTGTATAATATTGTAAAATATTTTGTTGAGAAATAAGCATAAAAAAAGAGATAGTTAGCTATCTCCAAATCGATTTACACTATTATTCTTATTTCAGTAACTCCAATAAAGTTTTACCAATAATAGTACCTGCCGTTCTTGGTGCCACTTTTGCAGGTAAACCTAGTGGCCATAATGTTTGGATATTATGCTTTTTTGCAGCGGTAAAATCAGTTCCGCCTGGCTTGCTAGCTAAATCGATAATTAGAGCGTCGCTTGACATTTTTTTAATAAGGGTAGCAGTCAGAATAAGTGCAGGAATAGTATTAATAACAATATGCTGGGATGGAATTGTAGACTCTAATGAAGCTTCGAGTAGAGGGTGGAATCCCATTTCCATTACTCTAGCTTCATCCTCTTTTTTATTAACAAGGACAGTTACCTTTGCACCAACTGCTGAAAAAAGGCGGGTAATCGTTTTGCCGATTCTCCCAAAACCAAGAACAAGTACGTTGGCATTATGTATTGTAATGTCTGTATGCTTTATAGCGAGCATTAATGCGCCTTCTGCAGTTGGAATTGAATTAAGAATCGCTACATCATTTCTTGCAAATAGAGCAACCAATTGACGATTCGTTTCTGTAGCCAGTTGGTTTAAGAAAGGGGTAATAATGCCAGAGTATATAGTTGAATTAGGTTTCGTTTTATTTATTAGTTCTTTTGTGAGAATCATTTTTTCCTTTGAAAAAGTCGATTCAGCAATGCCATTATCTTGAATCCCTGGAATAGGCAAGAGAATACTATCTACTTCATGAAGTGGGGCTGTTTGCCCAGTTACTTTGATGACATCCTTATAAGGAATAGAGGCATCTTCAAACCCAATTAAATATATTTTACTAAGCTTAGGTGCTAAAATGCGAATCACTTCAAGCTGCCTAAAGTCACCACCGATAATTAATAAGACATGATTATGACTCAATTGTGTCACTTCCTTTTCTCTATGTTGATAGAATCCCTCTATATAGTAATCTATATGGAGGGATAGAATAGTTCAGACTATTTCCAATACGAATATTTCTGGCGCAAACTTGTGTATTTTTCTCCAATTAAAATTTGTACTTTTTGATTAACTGAATCAAGTCCTCTGTCATGGAAGCTAGTGTATTGGCAGAGGAAGATATTTCTTCCATTGCAGCAAGTTGTTCTTCTGTTGAAGCTGCAACCTCTTCGGAAGAAGCAGCATTGTTTTTGGCTAAATCAGATATAAGTTCCGCTGTTTTTTCTGTGTTTTGCACAAAAGTTAATATATCATTAAGTGTTGAAGCTACTTGAGACATTTGTGGGGAAATTAGATTCATATTATCATATATTTCCATAAATGTATTGATGGCTTCATCTGAAATTTCAATGCCTTTTTGTACATTACATTCTACAGTGGACATCGTATGAACTGTTTCTTTTGTATCTTGTTGGATTGCCTTGATGATTTCAGTAATTTGACTAGCAGAAATTTGAGATTGTTCAGCTAGTTTTCTTACTTCATCAGCTACGACAGTAAAGCCCTGTCCAGATTCTCCAGCTCTTGCTGCTTCAATTGCAGCATTCAGGGCGAGTAAATTAGTCTGATTGGAAATAGCAGTGATGACATCTACGATAGCCCCTATTTCTTTCGTACGATCATGTAATGAAGCAATTACTTTATTCGTATCAGATACGGAATGATGAATTTCATTCATTTGATTAACCGTTTGTTGGACAATCGCTTTTCCTACTTCGGCATTTTGAGTAGTAGTTTTGGTGCGATTTAATACTCCATTAGCATTTAGCAAAACTGTGTTTGTACTATTTACTATTTGATTTAAAGATAATATATTTGCTTCTACGCCTTCTGTTTGTTTTTCAGCACTAACCGCCACATGTTGGATGGCGGTTGCAACTTGCTCACTAGCTTCACTTGTTTGACCAGCACTAGCGTTTAGCTCTTCAGCCGTTGCGGAAACCATTAAAGAATGGTGCTCTAGTGTTTTTAAAAGCGTCTTTAGACTTGATTGCATGGAAGTAAATGAGTGGGCAAGTTGTCCGATTTCATCGTTTGACTGAAGCGTTATCTCTTCTGTAAGGTCCCCATCGCTTATTTTTTTTGCTTTATTCTGAATTTCTTTTAATCTGCTAACAAGTGAACGAATAATTAAAATAATGATAGCTCCTCCAAAAATAATAGAAGCGACCACAACTAAAAGACTTTTTTGTAGGATAGGTTTTACTGCAGCATTTGTTTCAGCATCCAGCATAGAACCAACAATTTTCCATCCTGTATTCTCATTTGTTAAATAATAAAGTGTTCGATCCTGACCGTTTGTTTTATAGTGATGCACTCCAGAATTTTGCTCATATAAGTCAGGAAAATTTTGGTCAACCTTTGTGCCAGCTTCATTTATTGGGCTGACAAGATAGTTTTGCTCTGTATCCAATAGAAGGATAAAGCCTTCATTCCCAACTGCTACTTCTTTGGTTGTTTTTTCTAAAGTAGAGAGATTAAGATCAATGCCAATTACTCCGGAACCATCTGCTGTTTTCCTAGTAATGGTTACTACCATTTCTTTAGAACTAGCATCTATATAAGGATTTGTTACGATGGCTTTATCCACTGAATTGTTCATTGCTTGTGTAAACCAAGTTCTATCTCTTGGGTCATAATCGTCTGGTAGATCTAGAGCTGGAGAGGTGTACATTTTCCCATCCTGTGTTCCTAAATAAACGGCTACAGCTTCTGGGTGAAGTCCTTTATACTGGTCTAGCTTTGACATTAGAGCATCAGGATTATCTCCTTGTTTTTCGAATAATTCTCCTGTTATTATATCTGCTAAATAATTTGCATCATATAGTTTGGGAGAAATGGTACTGTCGATACTACTATTTAATAACTTGACGTTCTCTTTTGTGCTTTCCATTATGTTCTCGCTAAGTTCATGTTTAGCACTTTGGATAGATAGGTAGGCTACTGTTATAGTAGGAACAATTAGAATAAGGGCAAATGCAATGTAGAGTTTAGTGCTTAATTTTAAATTTTGATTTAATGATTTTAAAATTCTCATCAATCATAGCTCCTTTCCATAAATTTTGTGTAACGGTGTATAAATTGCTTCTTAGACACTATTTGCTATATGAACGAAGGACTAGATGAACGGATTCATATTTGCAGTATAATCAAATGTTAATTATTATTTCGACAAGTTATGACAAAGGTGAAGGGGATTTATTAATTTTCTGAGGCTTTTTTGTGAAAAATCAGAAAAAATTTACAAAATAGTCACAAATTAAAAAACAGCTGTGCTTGTCAGCTGTTTAAATGGTTTAGCTTTTTTGCATTTTATTTTTAAATGCTTTCGGTGAACAATGATTTGCCCGCTTAAAAAGTTTATAAAATTGGGCCATATTCGTAATCCCAGCTTCATAGCTTATTTCTAAAATGCTTTTATCTGTAGTTAATAGTAATAATTCCGCTTTTTTTATCCGCTTTAGATTAATATAATCGACAAAAGACATACCCATCACTTTTTTAAAGTATTTGATAAAATAGTGATAGCTAAAATTCAAAAGCTCACATACATCCTCTACAAGTATTCGGTCTTCTAAATGACGATCAATATAATCTAAAACAGGCTTAATTCTGGATAAATCTTGTTCTTCTGAAGAATGGAGCATATTTTTCGTATCATTTCTAACTAATAAAAGTAGAAGTCTTTTAATTGAATAGTTGATGGCAATTTCATACCCTTTTTCTTTTGTTTGACTTTCCTTATGTATCTCGTTAATTAAATAATGTACCTCTTGTTTGATTTGCTGATTTTCTTCAAAGATATAATTTATCCTGTCTAATGGATGTGTTATTTCTGAAAAACAATAGAAATAAGGAAGAATGCTTTGATCAAAATGTTTATGTAAATCTATTTGCAAGACGATATAGCGCAAATTGCCGCCACTAGCTTTACTTGTTCTATGAGGTTGTGAGGTCCCCATAATAAGAACATCCCCTGCAGAAATCGTTTGATCCAATTCCTTTGTTTGCACCGCCAAACTACCATCAACAATGGCAAGTAACTCCACTTCTTTATGATAGTGCCAAGGGTGATATTCAACAGAAGTTATTGCGTTTTCCCTCTCATCGTTTATCTCCCATACTTTTAGGGATAGAAGAGGATTTTGGTAAATAACTTTTTCGTTTACTGGCTGATTATAGGTGTGCTTAGTCCTTATTTCCACTTCATCTTCTCCTCCTATTTGAATAGGTTGTAAAGATACTGTTCTTCTTTCTATTGTAGCAAAAAGCAGATAATGAAATGACATAATTGCATAAAAAAAAGACAGGATTAAGTATTTTTTTATCCGTTTTCATTTTTTATAATAAAGCGTATACATAGATTGAGAAAAGGAGTTACAAAACAATGATTACAGTCTGGAATGAAAACCGTCATGAGAAGAAAAACCCACTTGTTGCGGACATTTATCCAAATGGCATTCATGGTACGATTGCCGCATTTTTGGAAAAAGAGGGCTATCAAACGCATACAGCAACATTAGATGAACCAGAGCATGGATTAACAGAAGAAGTATTGAATAACACAGATGTATTGGTTTGGTGGGGACATTTAGCGCATCATGAAGTACAGGACGAAATCGTACAAAAAGTGAAACAACGTGTTTTAGATGGAATGGGATTAATAGTTCTTCATTCAGGTCATTTTTCTAAAATTTTCAAAACCTTAATGGGCACTAGCTGTGACTTAAAGTGGAGGGAAGCAGATGATCGGGAAAGACTATGGGTGGTAGCTCCTAATCACCCAATTGTGGAAGGAATTAATGAATACATTGAATTAGAAAAAGAAGAAATGTACGGGGAACATTTTGATATACCAGCACCAGATGAACTTATTTTCACTAGTTGGTTTGAAGGGGGAGAGGTTTTCCGTAGCGGCTGCACGTATGCAAGAGGAAACGGGAAGGTCTTTTATTTTAGACCAGGACATGAAACTTACCCGACCTACCATCATAAAGATATCCAAAAAGTCATTAGCAATGCTGTTAAATGGGCAACACCAGTTAAACGGAAGAGACCAGTTTATGGCAATGCAAAGCCTATTGAAACAATATCCGTAAAGTAAATAGAGGAGGTAATGGAAATGGCTAAATTAAAGATTGGTGTAATTGGGTGTGGCAGTATTGCGCAACATCGGCATATCCCGGAGTATCTGTGGAATGAACAAGTGGAATTAGCTGCAGTATGTGACATCAATGAAGTAAGAGCAAGAGAAGTGGCTGAGAAATATCAAGTGAAAGCATTTACCGATTATAAAGACTTGTTAGAAATGGCAGAGATAGATGCAGTTAGCGTGTGTACACCAAATTATCTGCATGCTCCAATTTCCATTGATGCACTACATGCTAAAAAACATGTACTTTGTGAAAAGCCAATGGCGACATCAGAAGAAGAAGCAAATCAAATGATCGAAGCCGCTAAACAGAGTGGGAAAAAATTGATGATTGGACATAATCAACGTTTTGTTTCCTCCCATCAAAAAGCACATCAGTTAATTAAAAGTGGGGAAGTTGGAAAGATATATAGTTTCCGTACGACATTCGGTCATGGTGGTCCAGAAGGCTGGAGTGTAGATGGCAAAGACAGTTGGTTCTTTAAAAAGGAAGAGGCTTTTATTGGTGCGATGGGAGATTTAGGTGTACATAAAGCAGATTTATTACGGTATGTATTAGGAGAAGAATTTGCTGAAGTAGGGGCTTTTGTAGAAACAAATGCGAAAGAATTCTCAAGTGTAGATGACAATGCTGTTTGTATATTACGAACAGAGAGTGGCGTTATCGGAACGCTTACAGCGAGCTGGGCTTATAGAGGGAAAGAAGATAATTCTACCGTTATCTATGCAGAAAAAGCAGTAATTCGCTTAGAAGATGATCCAAACTATTCATTAATTATCCAGTACACAAATGGTGAAAAAGTAAATTATGAGTTAGGTAGAATTCAGTCAAATGAGGATGGTGGTCAAAATAAGTCAGGTGTTATTGACCATTTTATTGAAAGTATTCTTGAAGACAAAGATCCTCTTGTAACGGGAGAAGAAGGGAAAAAATCTTTAGCTATTATTCTTGCGGCATTAGCATCACAAGAAACAAAGACAATTACAAAAATATAAAGACCTATTAACAAAATCAATGCAGAATATTGGAAAGGAGAATTCTTATGAAATTAGGTGTGTTTACCGTTTTATTTGCAGATAAAACATTTGAAGAAATGCTTGATGCAGTGAAAGAAGCAGGAATACAAGCTGTAGAAATTGGTACAGGTGGTTATCCTGGAAACAATCATTGTAATGTAGATGAATTATTGGATTCAGAAGAAAAGCGAAAAGAATATCTTGAAAAAATTGCAGAGCGCGACCTTTTCATTAGTGCATTCAGCTGCCATGGGAATCCTATTTCACCAGAAGAAGGGTTCGCAAAGGAATCTCATGAAACATTGATTAAAACAATAAAACTAGCATCTTTAATGAATATTCCTGTTGTAAATTGCTTTTCAGGAACTGCTGGAGATCACGATGGAGCGAAATATCCAAATTGGCCTGTTACACCGTGGCCAAATGAATATAGTGACGTGAAAAAATGGCAATGGGAAGAAAAGCTAATCCCTTATTGGAAGAAAGTAGGGAGTTTCGCAAAAGAGCATGGAGTGAAAATTGGCTTAGAATTACATGGCGGATTTCTTGTGCATACCCCCTATACACTATTAAAACTACGAGAAGAAACGTGTGATGCTATTGGGGCAAACCTTGATCCAAGCCATTTATGGTGGCAAGGAATTGACCCAGTTGCAGCTATAAAAATTTTAGCGAGGGCAAATGCCATTCATCATTTTCATGCAAAAGATACGTATATAGATCAAGAAAATGTCAATATGTATGGTTTAACAGATATGCAGCCATATGGCGAAGTGAAAACGAGAGCATGGACATTTCGCTCGGTCGGATGTGGACATAGTGTTAGTGAATGGTCTGATATGATAAGTGCCTTACGCACCTATGGATATGACTATGTGGTTAGCATTGAACACGAAGATCCAATTATGTCGATTAGAGAGGGATTAACAAGAGCAGTGACCAATTTGAAATCTGTCCTAATTGAAGAAAAACCGTCCCAAATGTGGTGGGTGTAAAGAATCGCATAGTATTCTACTAATAGAAATGAGGGAGACATATGTCTAAGTTAAAGGTAGCTATTATTGGTTGTGGCAATATTTTTCCTATGCATGCACAGTCGATTGTCTCAAGAGAAGATGCAGAGCTAGTAGCTGTTTGTGATGTGAAACAAGAACGAGCAGAAGAAAAAGCAAAAATCTATCAATGTGGCAGCTATACTGATTATATGGAAATGTTTGAAAAAGAAAAGATAGATGTTTTGCATATCTGTTTGCCACATCATCTCCATGCACCAGTAACAATAGAAGCAGCAAAAAGAAAGATTCATATTTTGACAGAGAAACCGATGTCTATTCACTATAACGATGCGAAAACAATGGTTGAGACAGCAAAAGAAAATAAGGTAACCCTTGGTGTCATTTTCCAAAATCGCTATAATCCTGGGTCACAGCTAATAAAGAGAATGCTAGATAATGGAGAACTTGGTACGATAAAGTCAGGTAAGCTATCTGTTACATGGGACCGATCGGATGATTATTATCAAAAAAGCGATTGGAAAGGTACATGGGAAAAAGAAGGCGGAGGGGTAATAATCGATCAAGCAATCCATACAATGGATTTAATGAGATGGTTTATTGCTGATGATATTAAGTATGTAGATGCATCGATAAGTAATCGGGCACATGAAATGATAGAAGTGGAAGATGCAGCAGAAGGGGTTGTAGCCTATAAAAATGGCATCGTTACAGCTTTCCATGCCATTAATTATTATACGTATGATGCACCTGTTGAAATTGAATTACATTGTGAAAAGGGAATTGCCAAAATGATTGCAGACCGGGCAACAGTCCGTTTACTTGATGGAAGAGAATTTATTGCAGATAATAATCCACAGGAAACCTTCGATTATGAAAATGGAGTAAAAGGATATTGGGGAGTAAGTCATGTGAAGCAAATAAATAATTTTTATGATTCATTAGCTAAGGGAATCCCTTTAGACATCACAGGGGAAGATGCCTTAAAAACACAAGAAATGATTTGTGCGGTTTACGAATCAGGGAAGAAAAAAGAACGAGTTTATTTTAAATCGAAAGTGGAGACTTTGTAAAATACTATTTTCAGCCGATTACTTATACAGAAAAGCTATACTTACACCGTGGAAGACGGTTAGTATAGCTTTTTCTGTATAATATTTTGCTTAAGATGGTTCTTTCAATACGTAATAATAGAAAAAACAATGGAAAAAAATTTTTATAAAACACTTTACAAATCGTAATGGTTACGGTTAATATAAGATAGTCGATGAAATGATTATTCACTTAACACTCTAAATCGTAATTGTTTCGATTTGTTTTTTAAGCCTATTGAAAGTTCCCGAAGGAGTTTTAAGGGAAAATAATGAGCTGACCAAAATTTCTGTAGGTATTTTTTTTTATCAGTAGAGGGAACAAGAGAATAATGAAGAGGAATGGTCTTATTTAATCCTCACATATTAAGTAAGGAGGTTAAGATGCTAAAAATAGTTTTCCTACCTTTATGATTTTCATCAGTTTTCAATAAATGGTGGCGAACCTAATTGTAGCTTACATAAACCTTGTATTGATACACCATTCAAGGTTACTTATCCAGTATCACAAATGGATAATTAGGGTATGAACAAAGAAAGGTTTGGTAATTATGAGAGTAAATATTACACTTGTTTGCACAGAAACAGGAGATAAGCAACTAACTTTACGAAAATATCCGAAAAATATTGCATAATGAAAGTATTTAAAAAGGCAGGGTGAAATAAATGGGGAAAAAATTTAAATTAATTAGTATGATGTTACTTGCAGTATTGATAATAGCTGCATGTGGGAAAGGTGAAAAGGATGTGTCTAGTGGATCAAGCAAAGAAAAGCTACAGATCATGACAACATTTTATCCAATGTATGAATTTACAAAAAACATAGCTGGTGATAAGGCAAATGTAAAAATACTTATACCTTCTAGTCAAGAGCCACATGGTTGGGAACCGACACCGAAAGATATAGCAAATGTCCAAGCATCAGATTTATTTATTTTTAATAGTATTTATATGGAAAGCTTTGTAGATACAATTAAAGCTGCTGTTGATAATAAAGAAACAGTGTTCGTTGAAGCAAGTAGTGACATTACTTTAAAAGAGGGAATTACAGATGAACATGATCATGAGAGTGAAGAGGAAGAACACGATCATGAGAACGAAGAGGAAGACCATGATCATGATAGTGAAGAAGAAGACCATGATCATGATAGTGAAGAAGCTGAAGACGAGCATAGCCATGAGAAAGATCCGCATGTGTGGTTAAGCCCAGCACTAGCGATTAAAGAAGTAGAAACAATTACAGCTAGTCTAATTGAAGCAGATCCAGATAATAAGGAAAGCTATCAACAAAATAGTGAAGCATATATTGCGAAATTATCAGCACTTGATCAAGAATATCAAGACGCTTTAAGTAAAGTAGAGAAAAAAGAGATGATTACCCAGCATGCTGCATTTGGATACTTAGCTAGTGAATATGGACTTACACAAGTGCCAATTTCTGGATTATCGCCTGAAGAAGAACCAAATGCACAACGATTAGCTGAATTAAAAGATTTTGCAAAAGAGCATGATATTAGTGTTATTTATTTTGAAGAAACGGCATCTAAAAAGGTTGCCGATACACTCGCATCTGAAATCGGAGCAAAAACAGAAGTGCTTAGCACATTAGAAGTATTAAGCAAAGAAGATGAAGATAATGGATTGGATTATATTAAGGTAATGGAAAGAAATCTAGAAAAAATTGTGCAAGCGCAACAATAATATCATAGCTTAAGAAGTCTCCATGGGTGTTTTTTCTCTTTCCAATGGAGGCTTTTCATTTAGGTGTACTTACCTGTTGCTTTGCGGGAGTTAAAAGTGTTATTGTAATATTGAAAGCGTTTTGATGGAGGGATAAGGATGGTTGCTAATCAACGGTTTGTGTTTATAGGAGATAGTATTACACAGGCGGATAAACTTGAAGATAGCGAACATATCGGTCATGGATATGTTCGGTATATTAAAGATTATATTGCCATAAATCAGCCTGAAGCTTTGCCGGTATTTTTTAATAAAGGTATCAATGGAAATAGAATCCTAGATTTAGAGAAAAGGTGGGAAGAGGATGTCCTATCGTTGCGCCCAGATTTAGTATCTATTTCAATTGGAATAAATGATGTATGGAGACAGCTAGACAACCCTGATATGGAACAAGTTACTCCTGTTATTTTTAGGGAAATAAATGAGCGCCTTTTAACACAAGTAAAGATAAATACGGAAGCTAGGATCTTTTTAATGGAACCAACAATCATCGAGGAATCGGTAGAAGCAAAAGGGAATATTTTATTAAAGGATTTTGTAGCAGTGATTCATCAATTAGCAAAAAAACATGAAGCAATAGTTGTCCCGACACATCAAGTGTTTATCGAATATTTACAGAAACCCAATCATCAAGTGTTGACAACAGACGGAGTACATATGAATTCTGCTGGGAATATGTTGATGGCACAGGCATGGTTGAAAACTTATAATAATGTAATATAGCAAAATAGAAAACTATTAGTATAAGAGGCGTTGTTGCTAACTAACATGCCTCTTTCTTTTTGTGCAAACTGTTTATTCTAAACCAGTTAATCCAAAGAATAAGAAAGTCTTTCCTAATCCGAAATATCAAGGTATGATAGGAGAAGCAAATAGAAAGAGAGTGAACAACAAACATGACGATGCGACTTAGAGATTGGGATCGAAATTTAAAGATTCGTCTTGCTGGTGAATCAACCGTTAATGTTACATTTTGGATGTTTTTCCCGTTTTTAGCGATTTATTTTACAGAATCATTTGGCAAATCGATTGCTGGGTTCTTATTAATACTTTCACAAGGGTTTTCGGTTGTTGCCAATCTACTTGGTGGCTATTATGCAGATAAATACGGAAGAAAGAAAATGATGGTCCTATCAAGCTTGGCGCAAGGGATTTCTTACCTAGTCTTTGCTTTAGCAAGCTCTCCTTGGCTTGATTCTCCTGCCATTAGTTTTATCTGTTTTACAGTGATTAGCCTTTTTACAAGTATCTATTGGCCAGCAAGTCAAGCGATGGTAGCTGATGTAGTTAAGGAGAAAGATCGCAGTAGTGTATTTGCGATATTCTATACGTCTACTAATATTGCAGTAGTAATAGGCCCTATATTAGGAGGGTTCTTTTATAAGGATTATCGATTCTTCCTTTTACTAGCAGCTGGACTATTAAATATTCTATTAAGTATTGTTTTAAAAATTTGGATAGCAGAAACAGCCCCACCATACAAAGAGGCAACTGGCACAAAAAAGAATTGGATGATGGCGTTAGGTAATCAGATGAAAGATTATCAGGTTATTGTCAGAGATCGAACTTTTTTAATGTTTATTTTAGCAGGGGTATTAATCGGACAAACTTTTATGCAATTAGATTTATTACTGCCTGTTTATGTCGATGAAATGGTTTCAACCCAAAGATTATTTTCTATCGGCAGTTGGTCGTTAGAGATTCAAAGTACGCAGGCATTTGGATTAATCCTAGCAGAAAATGGTTTAGTAGTAGCTATATTTACGATAATGGTGACAAGATGGATGTCTAAATACAAAGAGAAGAATGTATTTATTGTCTCCTCCTTTATTTATGCAACGGCAGTTATTATGTTTAGCCAAACCAATTTGATTTTGGGGTTAATGTTTGCGATGCTATTATTTAGTTTTGCTGAACTGATGACAGCAGGAATCCAGCAAAGCTTTATATCGGAAATCGCTCCTCGGGACCAAAGGGGAAAATATTTTGCAGCAGCTAGTCTGAGGTTTACTTTTTCCAAAATGATTGCACCATTATCTATTCCAATGAGTGCGTGGTTTGGATTCAAATGGACATTTTTGATTATTGCTATACTTGCCATAATAAGTGCTTTTATTTATTATGTGATGTTTAAACAATTCGAAATGAAAAAGAGAAATTTACAAGCAGTGAAACAGTTATAATAAATAAACTCCTGCGGAATTAGGTGATAATCTAAAACCGCAGGAGTTTTTTTAAGTATTTTTTCTTCCTGTCGAATTCTCCATAGTCTGTTTGTGTGTGTAACAATTACTTTAACAATAGCAAAGATTGGGATTACAAGAACCATGCCGATAACACCTATAAATCGCCCCGCAACTAAAACTAAAACCATTACTGTGACTGGATGGATAGACATCCTTTTTCCAATAATTTGTGGTTGAACAAAAAGACTCTCCATTTGTTGAATAATCACAACAATTACGAGAACAATAATTGCCTGTATCGGCGAGTGTAATAGCCTGACGATGACAGAAGGAATAGCACCAATCCAAGGACCTACCAAAAATAAATTTAATCAATTTTGTCTTTACCTCCAAACTTTTTCCGTCATCTTATCGTCTAATAAGTAAGTAAGGGGGGTTATCGTATGGAAGAATTGTCAGCAAGCTGGAATGAAATAGACAATAAAGAAGAAGTATTTGAAGAAATAATGATTACATATGGACAAGAGCTGTTGCATTTGGTTTTTTCCTATGTGAGAAATCAAGCAATAGCCGAAGAATTAACACAGGATATATTTATAAAAGTATATTATTCATTGAATAAATATAAGGGAAAATCTAGCTTACGAACATGGCTATGGAGAATAGCTATTAACCGCTGTAAAGATTATTTGAAAAGTTGGTATGCAAAAAATGTTGTAAAAGTAGATGATGAATTTCTTTTTGGGATAGACAGAAATGAAAATGTGGAAGAAGAAATTCTTCAAAAAGAAGAAGAGCAATTACTTATTCAAGCTGTCATGAATTTGCCAATCGTATATCGGGAAATTATTTTTCTCTTTTACTTTGAAGAACTATCAATAAACGAGATTTCTTCCATATTAAAAATAAATGAAAATACTATCAAAACACGACTTAGAAGAGCAAAGCATTTATTAAAAAAGATAGGAGATGAAGAAAAATGGAAAAACATCTAAAAAACCTTCCATCTAGCTTGAAAAAGACTTATTTTGATCATCTTCCTTTTAGTGAGGAGCATCGTAAAGAAATCTTAAAAAAAATTCAAATAAAGGATAAGGAAGAGGAAGTACTATTAGCAGTTTTACAATTACTGCATAATAGAAAAACTGGTTTTGAATTAACACAATTGTTACGTGCCCGTGGCTTTGAAAGATTTGAGAAAAAGGAAGGGTTTATCTATACTTTATTGCATCGTTTAGAACAGAAAAATATCATTGCTTCTGAATGGGAGGATAAAAAGGTTAAATATTACCGAATAGATCGAAAAGGAAAAAAGCTTGAAAAAAAGTTGGAAGTAGAAGGGGGAGCTAACAAAGATATTAGAGAATTGATAGATTGGGTGTACGTAAATGAATAAAAGGCATATATTTTTAGATAAAGTGATAGAGCAAGTGAAATCAAAAGATGCAAAGGATTCAATTAAATTAGAAATGGAGCATCATATCCAACTTGCTAAAGAAGGTTGGATAAAAAAAGGGTTACAAGAAAAAGAAGCGGAAGAAAGAGCAATTAAAGAAATGGGAAGTCCTATTCTATTGGGACTGGAGTTAAATCAACTGCACCGTCTAACGGTTGATTGGATGGTTTTTGCTTGTACAGTTTGCTTATTGATGATTGGACTTTTACCTAATATAACGTCAGATTTATTATTTATAGCAGAGAAATTATGGACCATTTTATTGGGAGTTGGAATAGTTGTTGGAATCATGTTTTTGGATTATCGGAAATGTAAGGAATTAGGCTATGTATTTTATATGATAGGATCCATATTATTACTATCCGTCATTCTTTTTTCCAATATTACAATAAACGGAATTAACTATTTAAAAGTTGGGCCAATTATCATTAAAGGAATAATGGCAATTCCGTTCTTCCTGCTAGCTTGGGCTTCCCTTTTTACCAAGAAAAATTTTAGCTATCTGTCTTTTTTATTGTTCTTTTTCTTTTCCAGTATATTGTTTTATTTAGGATATGATAGTATTTCCACTGTCTTTATTTATTATACTATGGTGGTTGTTATGCTGTTTTGGAGCAGTTTTTCGAAAAAGCAAATCGTCTTGTCGATTGTTACGGGTGCAGTTCTTTTTATATTATTATTCGGCTATGCTTTTTTTGCAAGATTACATAGATTATTAGGATTCCTTTTTCCTGATAGATATGCGCAAGATGTTGGCTGGATATATTTATATCGAGAAAAAATGTGGGCAAGTCTCAAGTGGATAGGTTCTTCTGATATGGAGTTATTGTCTTTTGTTAATAGAACAGACACCGTATTTCTTCAGCTTTCCTCTCAATTTGGGTATGTAATAGCAGTAGTAATTGTGATTTTATTTAGTGCATTGATAATAAAAATGATTCGAAATGTTCGTTACATAAAAAATCGATATGGAAAGCTTCTCTTAATAGGTGCGATTGCGTTGTATAGTATCCAAGTGATTTATAATATAGGAATGTGTATGGGGCTATTCCCAATTATCTCTTTATCGTTGCCATTTATAAGCTATGGACTAATGCCGACCATTATTAACGCTTTATTGATAGGTCTTGTGTTAAGTATTAATCGCAGAAAAAATATCTCATAACTTTTGGAGGATTCGAATGATTCGAATGTATTTAGAGTCAATGCTAATTTATATGATTTTTGGTGCGCCAATTTATTTAATATGTCGTACTCTCTACATTAGATTAAAGAAGCAAGAGTGGAAATGGAATAAGGAAATATTACTATTTCTATTTGTCCTGTTCTGTATTGGGGTTGCATCCCAAACCATTATTCCACAATGGTATATGTCGATGGAGAATGGAAAACAGAAACTTTATATTCAACGATTAGAAGGGGGAAGAAGCATAAACCTCATTCCTTTTTCAACAATTTTTTCCTATTTAGCTATTTCTAATGAGCAAGTTAGTAATTGGAACCAAGTATCTCTTATTAATCTATTAGGAAATGTGGTCGTCTTCGTGCCATTTGGGATTTTTCTTCCATTGTTATGGCGACAGTTTAGAAAGTTTTTTCCACTGTTTTGGATGTCAATTGGTATCCCATTGTTTATTGAAATTACTCAACTATTTATTGGGAGAAGTACGGATATTGATGATGTTCTTTTAAATGCGTTAGGGATTATTTTTGGTTATTGTCTCTTTAAAATCCTTAATACTCTTTTTCCAAAAAGACTAGTTGGGCTCCAAAGATGAGAAGTAGCTTTGAAAAGACTATGTTAGCCTTTCTAAAAATTCTTTTGCTACCCTAGAAATGCCTTTATTAGCGGCATATATATAACCAAAATAATAGGTGTTTATTAAGGTATCTACAAAAGGTAGGGTAACATAACTATTATTGTTTGCTAACCCAGTTATTGTTTTAAAGGCATAATCATAGCCAATATTAATCGCTGTGTTTCTTTCTAATGCATATCGAATTGTTTCTACATTGTTTGTCGTAAATAAAATTTCCATATTACTTTCCACCATATCTAAGTTTTGGACGAATTCTAATATAGATTGATCGTTGTACAAAATAATTGGCTGGTTCTCTAGCATTTTTTCAGTGATATAGGATTTGTTTGCTAAAGAAGAGTTTATATTAACTGCAACAACCATACAGCCATCATAAAGTTTATGAAAATGTATATTTTTATATTTTTGTATATCTTCTTCTTTAAATATAATAAATCCAATATCAACTTCTTCTTTTATTACTTTTTCGATAACATGCTGGGAATTATCCTCTTCTATAGAAGCCTTAATGGAAGGAAAGTCTTTTTTAAATAAAGTAATTTGATCAGCCAGCAAATCTAATGGTCCCGGAAACATAGCGATTTTTAACTCTCCTTTTAATGTGTCTGAAAAGTTTTCTGCTTCATCTAAGAATTCTTGTAATTTCTCTAGTGCGCCGTTAGCTTTTTGGATAAGGATCTCCCCCTTTTGTGTTGAATAGGTACCTTTTCTAGAACGGTGAAAGATCTCTACATTTAATTCTTTCTCTAGCTTTGTTACGGATTGACTTAGAGCAGGTAATGTAATATTTAACTTTTCTGCAGCCGTTTTTAATGAGCCGCTATTAGAAATTTCTACTATATATTTTAATTGTTCAATATTCATAGGTTGACCCTTTCTAAAAATAGTTTTAGTTAAGTAAAAGTTAACTATAGTTAATTATAATATAATTTCATATTAATAACATAAGTACTATAATTAATTTGTTTCTAAAACTTACGTTTTTAAGGCCTTAAATAACAAATAGCAATGGAAATTTAGCAGTTTAGCTGTAAAACTATTTAAGTCAGGGGATGTTTTACTCGTGAAAGCATTAAGATGGCATGACCAAAAAGATATTCGACTAGAAAATATTAAGGAACCTCAAGTAGAACCAGGCAAAGTAAAACTAAAAGTAAAATGGTGTGGAATTTGTGGAAGTGATTTACATGAATACTTAGGAGGTCCTATTTTTATACCTGTGGATCAGCCACATCCTTTAACAAATGAAGTAGCACCAATTACATTGGGACATGAATTCTCAGGGGAAATTGTTGAAATAGGAGAAGGAGTGACTGATTATCAAGTAGGCGATCGAGTGGTTGTTGAACCGATTTTTGCTACACATGGTCATCAAGGAGCCTATAATTTAGATGAAAATATGGGATTCTTAGGATTAGCGGGCGGAGGAGGCGGTTTCTCCGAATATGTCTCTGTGGAAACAGAATTACTGCATAAATTGCCTGATGAATTATCCTATGAACAAGGGGCATTAGTAGAGCCTTCTGCTGTAGCTTTATATGCTGTACGATCTAGTAAAGTTCAAGCAGGGGATACTGCTGCAGTTTTCGGATGTGGTCCAATTGGGTTACTAGTAATTGAGGCTTTGAAAGCGGCAGGAGCAACAGATATTTATGCAATAGAGCTTTCTCCTGAACGCCAGGCAAAAGCGGAAGAATTAGGAGCAATTGTTGTTAATCCAGCTGAATATGAAGATGTTGTAGCTGAACTTATTCACCGGACAAATGGTGGGGTAGATGTATCTTTTGAAGTTACTGGGGTACCAGTAGTTCTAAAACAGGCTATTCAATCTACGACTATTGCAGGAGAAACTGTTATTGTAAGTATATGGGAAAAAGGCGCGGAAATTCTCCCAAATGATATCGTTATCAAGGAACGTACTATTAAGGGGATTATTGGTTATCGAGATGTATTTCCAAGTGTGTTGAACTTAATGAGAAAAGGCTATTTTTCTGCAGATAAATTGGTAACCAAAAAAATTAAATTGGACGATGTAGTAGAAGAAGGCTTTAAATCATTGCTATCAGAAAAAAATCAAGTGAAGATTTTAGTAAGTGCAGAATGAGTAAATAATTTATAAAAAAGTCAGCGATTGTCGCTGACTTTTAATTTATTTTTATTCAACTGCCTCATTCATTTTCGTTGGACTAGTTTGTTCTTCTGTTTCTTTTGGTGGAACCGCACGTTTTACGAAAAAGGAAAGTATAAGTGCGACTAATACAACTCCAACAGATATTAAGAAGGTATCATTAATTCCTTCAAGCATTGCCTGCATTCCGAGCTTTTCTTGCATAGTAGCAAGTGCTTCTGGAGTTGGTTGAGTAGTTGAATTACTCATCTCTTTCATTGCTTGAGCTGCCAATTCTTCCCCATGTGTTGCTGTACGTTGAGACATGATGGTAATCATAACTGCAGAGCCAATTGCTCCTGACACTTGGGACAATGTGTTATTTAATGCTGTTCCATGCGGATTCATTCTTTGTGGCAATTCATTTAAACCATTTGTCATAATCGGCATCATAACCATGGACATACCAAGCATACGTACGGAATAAATTAGTACTAGTGTAGTTGTTGTAGTTGTCATGGATAATTGACTAAACATATAGGTTGTGATTGCAGTCAATGTTAATCCAATTAAAGCTAGTGTTCTTGCTCCATATTTGTCAAAAAGTCTTCCATTAATAGGAGACATAATTCCCATAATAATCGCACCTGGTAATAATAACAATCCAGAGTGGAATGGGGAAATTCCTCTAACTGTTTGAATATACATTGGCATCAGTAGCATCGCAGAGAATAGTGCAATGTTAATTACAATGGTAATAACTGCTGAAAGCGAGAATAACGGGTACTTAAAGATTCGGAATTCAAGCATTGGAGTAGTCATTTTTAATTGACGAAGAACAAAGAAAATAAGAGCTATTGCACCCACAATTAAAGTGCCATAAACATGAATATTAGTCCATCCTTTTGTACCTGCAGAACTAAATCCATATAATAAACCACCGAATCCTAGGCTCGATAAAACGACAGATAAGCGATCGATGTGAATATCCACTTTTTCCTTCTTATCCTTAATTTTAAAAATCGCTAAAATTAAAACAATGATGGCAATTGGCGAAACAACATAGAATAACATTCTCCATTCATAATGTTCGACAATATATCCTGATAAGGTCGGACCAATTGCTGGAGCGAAAGTCATAATAAGTCCAAAAACACCCATTGCACTCCCACGTTTTTCAACTGGAAAACTGGTTAACAAGAAGTTCATTAATACAGGTAGCATAATGGACGACCCAGAAGCCTGTATCATACGTGAAAGTAACAATATTGGGAAGGAATGAGCCATTCCAGCCATTATAGTACCAAAAGCAAAAAGAGACATTGCTGTGATAAATAATCTTCTTGTTGAATATTTTTGAATTAAGAAAGCGGATGTTGGAATCATAACTCCATTAACCAGCATATAGCCAGTAATAAGCCATTGTCCAATAGATGGATCAATTTCGAAGTCCGCGCTTATAGATGGTAAAGCAATATTTAACAGTGTTGAATTTAGAAATGCGACAAAGGCACCAGCCATTAAAATAACAATTATGCCATATGGCGGTTTTTTTTCATTCGTTGTTGCATTTATGTTCATTCAAACAATTCCTCCTCATGACCTATATGTTCTTAATATCCTTATTGAAACTAAGCTTAAATAATAATATACCTGTAGTATAAATATTGCAATAAAAATGTTTAGAATCCCTAAGTAAAAAAAGTTTGGTTGAAATGAACGCAAGATTTTTCAGATGAACTCCTTATAACACTGGGGTTTATCTGCTAATATTCTTGTGGAATGATTGTAATTTCTTTGTGAATAACCTAGTATATAATTTGAACCAGTAGTCTAATTTTCTTCTAAAGGTGATGAAATGAACAAACGTAAACAGCATGTAATGCAGCAAGCCCATGAATTATTTATTGAAAATGGATTTCAACAAACGTCTATTCAAGACATATTAGCTGCAAGTAATATTTCTAAAGGTACGTTTTATAATTACTTTTCGAGTAAAAATGAATTGTTGATTTCTATTTTTAAGAATATCTATACGGAATTAGAATGGCAAAGGAAGCAATTATTAATTGGTCAAGATAAAGCAGATAGTACTCTTTTTATTAAGCAAATTGAAATGTTAATTAAGACAAATAACCAATATAAAATTATTTCTTTATTTGAAGAAATTCTTTTTACGAATGATGAAGAATTAAAAAACTATATAAAAAATAGAAGAGTACATGAGTTAAACTGGGTGTATAATCGATTAGTAGATATTTGTGGCTCAAAAAACAAAACCTATTTATTGGATTGCTCTATCATGTTAATGGGTATGATTCATTCTACTATTTATATGCATACTTTAGTCTATCAAGATAACACAAATGTTCATGAAATTGTTCAGTATTGTGTGAATAGAGTTCTTGATATGGTTAACCATTTATCTAATACAAAGGAAGTACTTTTAAATCCAGATATGCTTTATAATTGGCTTGCAGTTCAAACTATAAACAATGAAGATTTGGGGAAAAAGGAAATTTATTGTATGCTTTATACGTTAAAAGCGAATGTAAAAAAAGATAATGATAGGCTAACTAATCATGAAAAAATAGAACAATTATTAACATTCGTTGAAGAAGAGATAGAGATCAAACACCCAAGATATTTTATTATCGAAAGTACATTGATGTCTTTGATGCAAGAAGTAAAAGATTCACCATATGCTAAAATGGTTCTAACACTTATAGAAAGCATGGAAAAAATATATTCTAAACAGAATTAATAACTGTCAATAGGGAAAAGTCACAGTTAAAATGATGACTTTTCCTTTTTGCTATTTTCTAAAGTTTATTGGTAAAGTGGGGAATAACATTTGACTTATTCTGCACAGCCTGCCTTGTTTTTCCCCAATTTATGTCGCATGAAAAATGTAGCTGCTGCAATAATCACAACAAATGCTAAGCTAACAAAGAAGCCGATTCGAACTTGCTTTTCAATAATGGTTCCTGCAACAGCAGAGACAATAAGTAAAATACCAAATGAAGATTTTATTTTATCCCAAAGTTTTCCTTTCAGTACTTTAAAGGAAGAAAACAGAATGAAAGCCCAATTGTATAATAAAAGAATCCCAGCTGCCGTTGTAATGTATTCGAATATCTTCCCTGGTAATAAAAGGGCGGCAATAACAGAAGCAAAGAGCCCAATTCCTCCAAGAATAAAGGAAGGAAGAGGTAGCTGGTTAAATTTCTTTAATTTTTTTGTAAAGATCTTTGGTGCATCCCCATCATTTGCTAACGTAACTAACAAGCTAGTTACTCCAAATAAAGAAGCAGTCATAGTGGAAAATCCTGCAACGATAATAGCTCCATTAAAGACATGTGGAAAAAAGTTCAAATGATAATCTGATAAGGCGGTTACAAATGGACTCTCTTTTTCGGAAAACTGATCGAGTGGCGCTAAAATCGACGCCAGCCCTAGAGAAAGTACGTATATGATCACAAGAATGATTAGCATATTTGTCCCAGCTTTCGGTGCATCTTTTTTATCTTTTAACTGCATAGCCATTAACCCGATTACTTCTATTCCTCCATATGCATAAAATGCAAATAATAAAGAAATCCAGAACCCTTTGTAGCCTTTTGGGAATAGTTCATTCATGGAATGAGGAATAGAAATATCACTATTGCCTCCATGTATCCAGCCAAATACAGCAGCTGCTGCTAATCCAATAAACATAATAATCGCTGCTGTTTTGATAATAGCTAAATAATTTTCAACGCGATCAAAGCCTTTCGTTCCTAGAAAGACAACAAATAATGATAGAACAGCATAAATACACGCGAATACCCATAATGGAACTTTGGGAAACCAAAACTGTGATAAAAGCGAAAGTGCTGTTAATTGGCTGCCCATGATGAGGATATTAGAGAACCAATAATTCCATCCACAACTAAAGCCAGCCCATGGACCAAATGCTTTGTTTGCATAATAACAGAAAGAGCCTTCTTGGGGGTCTTCAGCAGTCATTTTAGCTAATTGATTAAAAACAATGTATGTACCAATAGCAGCTAAAATAAAGGTGAAAACGATGGAAGGACCCGTTTCTTTAATGCCAAGACTAGACCCTAGAAAATAGCCAGTTCCTATCGTACAGCCTACACCAATTAAGGATAGCTGCCACCATTTTAGATTTTCAGATTTAGATGAATTTGAATTGTTTTGTTTTTTCGTCATGTCTTTCTCCTCTTTCAGTAATGATGAAGGGATTACATAAAAAAGATTGCCTTACAAAGTAACCACTATTAGTATGTCAGCTTTTACAGCAATTATTTGCTTTACTTAAAATAGGAAAAATTACATTCATAATGGCTGTTTTCTAAGAGATTGTTGTTTTTTTCAATAGGAAAAAAGAATTAGTTGGAAGCAAATAGCAGCCGGAATACACGTAGACTCCTGTGGGATTAGCGCGAGTCCTTAGACCCTGCAGGAGCGTGAGCTGTGAAGCGGCTCAGCGCGAGCCCCACGGAAAGCGAAGTGTATTCCGGCTGCGGGCGATAGAAACAAACTTTGCGAAAATTGCCTTCATAATAGAAATAATTGTGAAATGATGGTAACTTAGATGAGGTGAGAATTTTTTCGTAAATGGGGAGAAATGATGATCAGATTCGACAATTACTTATTCGTTCTATTATTAAATGTTGTGCCAATTTTTATTTATTATTATTATTTTCATAAAATGAAAATTAAAAATAAAACAGTATTCACCTTTATTTATTGTTCAGCCATATTAATTTTATCCATGACATTTCCTTTAGAAATAGCACCTGGGCATATTTATGATTTAAGGACAATTCCTTGGTTGATAGCTTTTTTCTATGGAGGGTTTCCAGCAGGTTTATTGACAACTGTTGTGATGGGGATTTACAGATATATGATTGGCGTTAATGCAGGATTATTAGTGACAATGATTATCGTACTGTTATCACTACCCATTTTGTATTATGCCATCAAAAGATACAAACAGACCCAATCTTTCATAAAAAAAATAATGATAGCTTGTATTACATCGTTATTTCCTATAAGCATTGATTTAATCGCTACTTCATTTTTCACAAATAAAATAACCTTAACATTTATTGTTTATTTATATTTAGCTCATCTCGTTACTTTTATTATCTCTATTTATCTAATAGAGTCACTCTCTTATCAAGAAAGGCAGAAGGAGCAAAAACAGCAAACAGAGCGGATAAGATTAATTGGCGAAATGGCCGCTTCTGTTGCACATGAAATACGAAATCCTTTAACGGTTGTTAAAGGATACACTCATTTATTGAAAGAATCCTCCAATATCACAGAAAAACAACAAGAGATGCTTTCACTTATGGGATCAGAATTAGTCAGGGCTGAAAAAATTATAAATGATTATTTATCACTTGCTCGGCCAAATGAAGGGGTTAAAGAACAGATTGATTTAGCTGTTTTTCTAAAAAAAGTAGAAGAGATAATCAACCCCTATGCACTATTAAATAACGTAAAAATTATTAATCACGTTCATACCCCTTGTTCATTAATGCTGGGCAAGATGAAATTCTGCAATTGTTTATAAATATGATCAAGAATGCTATTGAAGCAATAGAGAGCAAGGGGGAAGTGGTTATATCCGAACAAATAAAAGAAAAATATATAAAGATTAATATTATGGATAATGGAAAAGGAATGTCTGAAGATGAACTGAACAGATTAGGAACTCCTTTTTACTCCACAAAAACACAAGGAACAGGTATCGGTACAACGGTTTGCTTTAATATTGTTCATCACCTAAACGGCAAAATCAAGATTAAAAGTAAAGTTAACAAAGGAACAACTTTTTCTATTTATTTGCCGATTGTTAGTAAATAAATGCTGTTAAAATAAATTCTTTAGTAATGCTAGTAGCCTAGCCTAAATAAAAGAGAGATGTATGGGCATAGTATAAACTACGGATAAATTTTGCTCATACATTCTTTTAAGAAGGTAAAATGTAAACACTTACAGGGGTTTTTGGTTTTTCTGAAGAATATATATAAGGAAGGAATGAATATTTCATCCGTTTTCTCACATAATAGTTTAGGAAATATAAAAACTGAGAATATTTCGAGTAAATATTTTATTTGTTGTTTTTGTGGCGACAATCACTTTATAGGTGATAAACTTCACTTTTATTCAAAAAAACTCTATTTTTTTGTCAAACTTACATTTATTTTTGTTCAAAAAGTGGTATTATATTAAAGGAGTTTAATGATGGAGAGGTTGTACACATCCTCTTCTAAGGTTTTAAAGAGGACTTTAACCAGGATTTTATTTTGTACATACCTTCAATCATTTTAACTAGAGTTGGTAAAAATATCTTTTGCAAATTTTTGTGCAGTCAATCACAAGAAATTTGTTAATAACATTTAAGCGAAAAGCTTATAGTAAAGGAGAATCAGTTATGTCAGAAACTACTGCTCAAACGAATGCTGAAAAACAACTGACTGCTACAAATCAAGACCTATTGGATCAGTTGTTAAAGCCTGAGGTACAAGAATCATTGACAACATTAATCGAGCAATTACCTAAGTTAACGGAAATGGTTAATGGATTATCTAAATCATATGATGTTGTTCAATCATTATCACAAGATGAAGTTTTTAAGGGCGATATTGTTGGTGCGACTACTGAAATGTTCGAACCAGTAATCCATTCAGTTAAAGGAATGGCTTCAGCAGCAATTGAAGCAAAAGATCGTGCTGAAGAAAGCAATGAAACAATTGGCATCTTTGGTTTAATGAAAATGTTAAAAGATCCACAAGCACAAAAGATGTTCCGTTTTCTACAGAGCTATCTTCAAATTATGTCAGAGCGCAATAATAAATAATCTTTCATGTAGAGTCTTCCAAAGTAAGCTATTTGTCTAATAAAAAGGAATTCCTTTAAGGACAATGCAGAAAAGGAAGCCTGCCAATACTTTTAAATGTAATAAGGACGGAGGATTTACTATGTCAAAACATATCGTTATATTAGGTGCTGGATACGGCGGCCTTTTAGCAGCTTTAAATGTTCGTAAATTTTACAGTAAAGCAGAAGCTACAGTTACTGTAATTAATAAATATCCAACACATCAAATTATTACGGAATTGCACCGTTTAGCAGCAGGAAACGTTTCTGAAAAAGCAGTTGCTATGCCGCTAGAGAAATTATTTAAAGGGAAAGACATTGATTTGAAAATTGCTTCCGTTGATTCTTTCAACGTGGATACAAAAGAAGTTGCTTTAGGTGATGGATCTAAACTAACTTATGATGCATTAGTTGTTGCTTTAGGAAGTGTAACTGCATACTTCGGTATCCCAGGATTAGAAGAAAACAGCATGGTTCTTAAATCTGCAGATGATGCAAACAAAATTTACAACCATGTTGAAGATCGTATTCGTGAATATGCGAAAACAAGAAAACAAGAAGATGCTACTATTTTAATTGGTGGTGGCGGACTAACAGGTGTCGAACTTGTTGGTGAACTTGCTGATATCTTACCAGGATTAACAAAAAAATACGGTGTTGATTTCCAAGATATTAAATTACTATTAGTAGAAGCAGGTCCGAAAATTCTTCCTGTCTTACCAGAAGACTTAATCGAACGTGCGACAAAAAGCTTGGAAAAGCGTGGCGTAACATTCTTAACTGGACTTCCTGTAACAAATGTAGCAGGCAATGTTATTGATCTTAAAGATGGTCAACAAATCGTTGCTAATACATTTGTATGGACAGGCGGCGTTCAAGGAAACCCATTAGTTGGTGTTTCTGGATTAGAAGTTAACCGTGGCCGTGCAACAGTTAATGAATTCTTACAGTCTACTTCACACCCTGATGTCTTTGTTGCTGGTGACAGTGCTGTATACTTCCCTGCTGATGGAGATGGTCGTCCAGCACCACCAACTGCGCAAATTGCTTGGCAAATGGGAGAATTAATCGGATACAATCTATATGCTTACCTGGAAAACGGAGCATTAGATACTTTTGATCCAATTAACTCTGGTACACTTGCTAGTCTTGGTAGAAAAGATGGAGTTGCAATCGTAGGCGGAAGCTCCACTCCATTAAAAGGATTACCTGCTTCCCTAATGAAAGAAGCAAGTAATATTCGTTACTTATCACATATTAAAGGATTATTCAGCTTAGCTTATTAATCCTAGTGAACAAAGATGAGTATGGTGCATGGCACTGTACTCATCTTTTTTTCTTTTGGCTGTTTTCTAAAAGACTTTCCATCTCGAAACGGACTGAATTTGAAATAGTGAGCAGCCTTTAATAAATGTAGATAATATATAAAATAATGAGATAGAGATAATTTCTTCCATGTAAAATAGCTTAGGTTGTCTTTTTCGGTTAAATTTGCTTTATTTTACTCCTTTTTGTTTCTTTACTTTCCTAAATTTCAGGCGTAATATCATTCATGTTAAAACAAATTAATACAAATCGCTTAATTCATTTTGGAACGGGGGACCCGACATTGTGTGAAACACTAGGGGTGAATCCTTATTAAGGAAGGGCAACTCTCATATGCCCTAATCCGACAGCTAACTCCGGAAGCGTTTAGAGGGGAGAATACTTGGCGTACACTATTATACGACTACAAAGTAATTCTTTGTAGTTTTTTTGTGTTTAAAAGTAAAGTTATGAAAAGTTTATAGTGAGGGATATATCGTGAATAAATCAACCGTCAAAAGAATCATTATTGGAAAACCTTTGAAAACAAGTGCTTTAGGAGAACAAAAATTAAATAAATTAAAAGCGTTGGCTATACTTTCATCTGATGCGCTTTCATCTGTAGCGTATGGAACAGAACAGATTTTGCTTGTCTTATCGGCAGTAGGATTCCTTGCTTATTGGTACTCTATTCCTATTGCGATTGGTGTGCTTATTTTATTGACAGCTTTGATGTTGTCTTATCGTCAAATTATTTATGCCTATCCACAAGGCGGAGGAGCATATGTTGTATCTAAAAATAATTTAGGCGAAAATGCAGGACTTATTGCAGGTGGATCGCTTTTAGTAGACTATATTCTAACCGTCGCAGTTAGTGTTTCGGCTGGAACAGATGCGATAACTTCTGCTTTTCCAAGTTTGTATCATTACAATGTTATTATCGCAATATTGATGGTTATTCTGATAACAATTTTAAATTTAAGAGGGGTAACCGAATCTGCGTCTATTTTAGCTTATCCCGTCTATTTGTTTGTTTTTACTTTATTAATTTTAATTGGTGTTGGTATTTGGAAGGTTGTAAACGGAGAAGTTCCTACAGAGCTACACACGCCGATTGGGACGACTGTTCCAGGGTTAAGTGTCTTTTTATTGTTAAAGGCATTTTCTTCTGGCTGTTCTGCTTTAACAGGTGTGGAAGCAATTTCTAATGCTGTGCCAAATTTCAAAGAACCATCTGCCAAAAATGCAGTTAAAACGTTAACGATGATGGGGTTATTTTTAGCTGTATTATTTTCCGGAATTACTTTTCTTGCCTTCTGGTTTGGGATTGCTCCGAGTGGAGAGGAAACGGTAATTTCTCAAATAGCTACCGAAGTGTTTGGAAAAAATGCTATGTATTATTTTATCCAAGTGACAACTGCCATCATTTTAATATTGGCAGCTAATACTGGCTATGCTGCGTTTCCGTTGCTTGCCGTAAATTTAGCGTCGGATAAATATATGCCACGTATATTTACAGTTAGAGGAGATCGATTAAGCTATTCAAATGGAATTGTTATCTTAGGTATCTCCTCTATATTATTAATCATTTTCTTCGATGGTCATACAGAAAAGCTGATTCCTTTATATGCAGTTGGTGTATTTATTCCATTTACATTATCGCAAACAGGAATGAGCAGAAAATGGATGAAAGAGAAGCCTGAGGGTTGGAAAGGGAAGTTAGCAATTAATTTAATTGGAGCGTTTATTACCTTTACCGTTTTAGTAATTTTGTTCACAACTAAGTTTTTTCAAGTGTGGCCAGTATTATTCTTTCTTCCTATTGTTGTTTTCGGGTTTCATAAAATAAACAAGCATTATCAAAATGTTGCAGAACAATTAAGAGTAGCAAAGCCACGTTCAGCGATAAAAATGGAAGGGAATATCGTTATTCTTCCAGTTGCCGGGGTAACGAAAGTGGTAGAGAATTCTTTAGCATATGCGGAGACGGTAGGAGATGTAGTAGTTGCTGTATATGTTGCATTTGACAGAGAGAGTGAGAGAAGAATGGAGGAAAAATGGGAAGAATTTAGACCAGATATTCGTTTAGTAACCATTCATTCACAATATCGAAGTTTGATTAGGCCACTAGCAAGATTTATTGATACAATAGAGGAAAAAGCGGCGGAACAGAAACGTAGTGTGACGGTTATTATCCCACAATTTATTACGAAGAAAAGTTGGCATAATTTCTTACACAATCAGTCCAGTCTATTGATCAAGGCACATCTATTATATAAACGAAATATAATTGTAACTACTGTTCCCTATCATTTAAGAAAATAGTATATAAAATTATTATGATATAAAGGATAATTTTTCATTTTTTTCATAACCTATTGGTAAACTTTGAAAAAAATAAAATTATCCTTTTTTTGTATAGTTAAGTAAGCAATAGTTTTCTGAAGTCAACATGGACAGCAGAAGTGTTTCTTACTAGTTATCCTAGCAAGGTGAATATTGTTAGGGAGGATATATGTGTGATATCGATGATTCTAAGGGAGTAGTATAAAATATGAGAAGCTTCTTATTAAGTATATCCATTATATCTATCTTTTTGTTAACTGGTTGTTGGGATCATTCGGAACTTAATCAAAATGCCATTGTGACAGGGATAGCAGTGGATAAAGGGGAAACCCATAAGTATAAGTTATCTATAGAGAGCACTTCTGCAACAGAGCTAAATCCCAGAACTGCTCAAGGTTTGGCTCCCGCAATTGTTTACTCGATTGAAGGGGATACAATGGGAGAGATTACCCATAAGTTTAATGTTGCAATATCTACTCATTTGGAATTTTCACATACGAGATTACTTGTCATTGGTGAAGAAATAGCTCGAGAAGGTATTCTCAGCTTTATGGATTATTTCGATAGGGATAGAGAAATAAGAGATGACTTCAACATAGTTGTTGCGAAAGATGGAGAGGCTGTTGATTTTTTGCGGATCATTAATGATTATCAAAAAGTTTCCTCTTTAAAAATATTTCCGCAGCTGGATCATATGCTTAAGGAATGGGGAGGAACACCTGGAATGAAATTAAACGATTTCATTCGTACATATTCATCAGAAGGTCAAGTTCCTGTGTTAGCAGCTATGATCATTTCAGGCGATAAAGAAATAGGAGGGAGTATGGATAATATTAAGACAACAAAACCAGGAGCAATCGCAAAAATTGATTCTTTAGCGATTTTTAAATACGGAAAGCTCCAAGGTTATCTGAATTTGCAAGAAACAAGAATTTTATTGTGGATTCAAAATAAATTGGAACGTACTTCTTTGACGATTCCTTATGAAGACCAAAAGTTTTTTGGATTACGAGTTATCCATACGCAGACGAAAATTAATGCTAGGCAAGTTAATGGAAGACCGCAAATAGATATATTTGTTCGTGCGGAATCTACACTAGATGGATCTGACAAAGGAATAAAGGCTGCAAAGGTAAACGCATTTGAAGATTTTGAAGAACGGAGCAATAGTTACTTAGAGAAGGAATTCAGTAAACTAATTAAAAAAATGCAAACAGAATATGTGGCAGACATATTTGGACTAGGAGAAATATTTAGAGACCAAGATTATAAGCATTTTAAACAATATGTAGAAAATTGGGATGCTGGTTTTAAAGATGCAAAGATAAATGTTCATGTAAATATAGAAATAAAAAGAAGTGGTTTTAGAAACAATAGCTATAAGATAAATTAAATTAACTGTCTTTTAATAATAGGAATTCTTTAAAAAAGATAACAATAGCGTTATGATAAAAAGGAGTATGAAGGAAGACTTCACAAAAGGGGAGAGGTAGAAATGAATATATCCGAGGTAATCACAGGGAGAAGAACAATAAAAAAATTTAAACCTGAAGTAGTAGATAATTCCATTATTTTGGAATGGCTACAACGTGCCAGATATGCACCGAATCATAAGATGACAGAGCCATGGAAAATTCTTTTTATTGGTGAAAAGACTCGAGCAGAATTAAAGCATAAAACAAATTTTGGTGGGGCTTCAAAGGTTTTAGCCATTTTATCACATAAAGGAAGAAACCAAATGGAACGGGATGAAAACTTATCAGCCGTTTCCTGCTTTATTCAAAATTTTATGCTTCAGGCATGGGATGAAGGAATTGGAACGTTCTGGAGTTCTGTTGGTTCTTCTGCGTTAGGAAGAAGAACATTAGGAGTGAGCGATGAATTTGAAGTCGTAGGAGTATTGGCAATTGGTTATCCAGAAGAAATTATGGCTGCGAAAGAAAGAGCTTCCATTGAGGACAAAATTACCTACTTAGATTAAGGCCTTTCGTTTTGCTTTTAAAGGTAATTATTTTTTAAAAATTTTTTCGAAAAAAATAATAACTCTAGTTGCAGGCAAGAAGAGCCTAAATAAAATAGCCGTTTATTAAACTAATAATAATACCGAACAATCATTCAGCCATTTTCGAATGATTTGTTCGGTTTTAGCTTTGGCTGGAATATTAGTGTCCCGATCACTTCCTTTTAGTCACATCTTTAGGAAAATAGACTTAGGTGCATACAAAGAAGTTTATTCCATTTTGCAAAAATGGATAGAATCCACTTATTGCGGAAATTTCGTTCAGTATATATAATAACTTGGTGTATATAAAGCAAGTGTATACTTTACGGAGTAATGCATTTAGGAGGACTTTAAATGAAAAAATTGCTGTTACTTGCAACCGGTGGAACAATCGCTTCAGTTGAAGGGAAGGAAGGACTAGTCCCCGGTTTGTCTGCAGAAGAGCTCCTTCAATATTTTAAAAATGATATTCTAGAAGTTGATGTGACTTGTAAAATTATTATGAATAGAGATAGTACGAACATGCAGCCAGAACATTGGATTATGATGGCTAAAACAATTGCAGAACATTATCACGAATATGATGGTTTTGTTATCACACACGGAACAGATACGTTAGCCTATACAGCAGCTGCGCTATCTTATATGTTGGGTGGTCTAACAAAACCTGTTGTTATTACGGGATCACAGGTACCGATTAGTTTTAAACAAACAGATGCTAAGAAAAATGTTATGGATAGTATTCGCTTTGCAAAAGAGGACATAGGGGGCGTATTTGTTGTTTTTGATGGTCGAGTGATTATTGGGACAAGAGCAGTAAAAATGCGCACCAAAAGCTATGATGCATTTGAAAGCATTAACCATCCATATGTGGCTAAAATAGAAGAAAATCAAATTCAGTATTTATGGAAGCCGGACAAGCAAACGGATGAACTAATATTGGATACAAGGATTTGTCCAGATGTATTTCTATTAAAATTGCATCCAGGAACAAAACCTGAAATCTTTGATTTTATTAAACATGTATATAAGGGTGTCATTATCGAAAGCTTTGGTAATGGAGGATTACCTTTTGAGGAGAGAAATCTCTTGCCAAAAATAGAAGAAATGGTAAACGCAGGGATAGCAGTGGTCATTTCTACACAGTGTCTGGAAGAAGGACAAGATCTCTTATTATATGAAGTGGGAAGAAAGGTTTCTCAATACAATGTTATATTATCTGCTGACATGAATACAGAAGCCATTGTTGCAAAATTAATGTGGGTACTGGGCAGTGAACAATCATTAAGTGAAATAAAGAGAGTGATGGAAAGTCCGATAGCCTATGATCTTTCAGTAGAATGGGAGAGTTAAAGAGCTGTTCTGATTCAATTAGATACAAATAAAAAAGCCCTATCAAATCGGTTTGAACGATTAGATAGGGCTTTTTTCATTCCATCTTAAGAAGGAGAATAACATCAATTTCAAGGTAGGTTTATGTACCTAATTTTGTTCTGTCTGCTTTGTCGTAAAAATTGCTAAAAATAGATTGATTGTTTAGAAAACAGCACTTTTGAAAGTAGAGAGATGGAAATATTTTTCTGATATATAAAACTTTTGATCTATTGAAGATAAAAGCAATAAAAAAACGTGACTATAGAATTATATACTAGTAGAATAATAGATAATATCATAGGTAATAAAGAATACATAATTGGGGTAATAGAAACGGATAGTAATAAGGTGATAGGTTTAAAGATGCCTAATAATGAATTGAGACATTAGAACTAGGAGGAATGTATTGGTGAAAAAAGTAGTAGTACCTGGTATATTTCTAGCAGCATTATCTTCTCCACTTTTTATGGAAGAGGCTCAGGCTGCTTCCATTACCAAATATGTAGAAGTGAATAAGGGATCGGTATTAAATGTAAGAGTCGGTCCATCAGTGAATACAAATATTGTAACAACATTAAATACTGGGACGAAAGTAAATGTCCTTTCTGAAACAAATGGTTGGTCAAAAGTAAATGTAGACGGAAAGACTGGATATGTATCATCCACGTATTTAATTACAAAGCAAGAAAATTCGATAAAATATGTTTCCATCAACCCGTCTTCTACCTTAAATGTTAGAGAATCTGCTTCTACTAAAGCGAAGGTCCTAACAAAGCTCAAACAGAATACCAAGGTTGAAGTAGTATCGGAATCTAATGGCTGGTCAAAAATTAAAGTAAATGGAATAAATGGTTATGTTGCATCAGAATACATAAAAGCTGATCAAACAGAGGAAAAGAAAACAACTGATACATCAAATGAACAAAAAACAGCAACTAAATATGTAAATGTAAATACTGGATCGAGTTTGAACTTAAGGAATAGTCCGTCTAATTCAGCTTCTATTATTGTTAAATTGGCAAAAGATGTAGGCGTAACGGTTTATTCTGAATCAAACGGTTGGTCAAAAGTGGAAGTATATGGAAAACAAGGTTATGTGGCAACGCAGTATTTAGCTGACAAAAAATCAACGGTTAATTCAGAGCAATCAAAAGAAACAGGTGTTAAAACGACAACAAAATATGTAAATGTAGCCAAAAACTCATCGCTAAATTTGCGTAAGGAAGCAAATACGAGTAGTTCTGTACTAACGAAGCTTTCTAGAGGGGCGAAGGTTACGGTTCTCTCAAGCGCAAATGGCTGGGATAAAGTAAATGCATCTGGAAAGACTGGCTATGTAAGCAATAGTTATTTGTCAGATAAGCAAATTACCGATACTACTACCGAGGCATCTGATACAGAAAGTGGACAAAGTAATTCGGACAAGTCACCGACAATAATCACGAAAAAAGTTAATGTGCAGACGGGATCTAATTTAAACGTGAGATCGAAAGCATCAACAAGTGGCACAATAAAAGGAAAGCTTACAGCAGGAACGGTAGTAACAGTAATATCAGAGAAAAATGGCTGGTCGCAAATTAAGACGAATAATCTAGAAGGGTATGTAAGCAGTGAGTACTTAACAAGTGTTACTACCCCTGAAAATGGAACAGACGACCAAACAGATCCAGAGGAAGACAAGCAGCCAGAGGAAGCACCAACAGCAGTGGAAAAGATTGTTAATGTCCAAGCGGGTTCTAGCTTAAATATGAGAGCTACACCATCAACGAGTGGAACAATCTTAAGCAAGCTTGCAGCAGGAACAGTAGTAACTGTTCAATCAGAAGAAAATGGTTGGTCCAAAATAATAGTGAATAATCTGGAAGGGTATGTTAGTACAGAATATTTAACGGCTAAAGATAATGGAAGTACTAATGTAACAATAAATAAGAGTTATGTTAATTACAATCTGACTTTAGAAGACATGACTAATATTCAATTAAAAGTCAATCCACAAACGGATACAAAATATGATACATATATCAGAGAAGATGCGATTGTATTCAAAACATCTGATTCCACAAAAGGAACTGTACTTGGTAGTGGCTGGAGATTGCGTGGAGGTGCTGGAACCGATTATTCTGTTGTTAGTACTTTAACGAGTGGACAGGTATTAACGGTTGTTTCCAAAGTAAAAGGAACGGATGGATACTACTGGTATAAAGTAGATTATTCACAGGCTTGGGTTAGTGCTAGTAAAGAAGATACTGCCTATTATCTAAACCCCGATAACTTTATTAATAGTGATATCCAATCTTTGCAATTTCTTAAATTGTCTGCAAAAGCAAATGTGGATGATAAAGAAGTAGATAGTAAGATATTAGCTGGTAAAGGTATATTAGCTGGTAAAGCATCTGCTTTTGTCACTGCGGCTAATGCTTACGGAATTAATGAACTATACTTGATTTCTCATGCTCTTTTAGAGACTGGAAATGGTACTTCTACTTTGGCAAATGGTGTTGAAGTTAATGGTAAAATGGTTTATAACATGTATGGTATTGGTGCCTATGATGGATCTGCTATTTCAAGTGGTGCCGAATATGCCTATAATGCTGGCTGGTTTACACCTGAAGCTGCGATTATAGGTGGTGCAAAATTTATTGCGCAAGGTTATATCAATGCTGGACAAGATACTTTATATAAAATGAGATGGAATCCTGATGCAGCTGAAAAAACAGGGACAGCAACACATCAGTATGCTTCCGATATAGGCTGGGCAACAAAACAGGTAAATCAAATTTATAATTTATATAGTTTAATAAGTACATATACATTAAACTATGAAATTCCAACCTATCAAGTAAACGCTAAGTAAGAGACTATAAGTTCTTTCAATCATAAATGTTTTTAAAAAGACAGCTTTAAATTTCTATGTGTAAAAAAGTTCTGGTTATAAGAAGGTAAATCAATTCTCTGGTTATAATGGTGTTTGGAAAGATTACTTGCAATCTTTCTAAACATCACTCCAGATTGTAAACTTGGGTTTAATGCAATTGGATTGCCTTTGTTATTAGCTGCGATAATATCTGCATCAGAAGGAATGGCTCCTAGAATATTTATATTCAATAATTGCAAGATATTATCAACTTCCTGGTTATGTTTATAACCATTTACAAGGAGAGATAATGGCTGTTTATTTTGTGATTCCAGTATACCAATTACCCTGTCTGCATCCTGTAATGCAGTTTTATCAGGTGTAGCTACAATAATAACTTCATCGGCTCCGTTTATTGCATAGAAAAATCCACTTTCCAATCCTGAGGGAGAATCAATTAAGATAAAATCATACAGTGAATCAATTTCTTGGAGCATCTCCACAAACGAGAGAAATTCTACCTCTGTCACTTGCTTTTTACTACCGGGTACTAAATGAAGGTTCTTTAATGTACGGTGTTTAACGACTATATGATTAAAGGAACATAGCTTTTGCAAATAATCCGAAATATCTAGAATAATTCGATTAGACAAGCCTAATGGAATATCAAGGTTTCGTAAACCAAAATCTGCATCAATTAAGCACACTTTATAGCCTTTTAATGCAAGGGAAATACCGATGTTAGCAGTAACTGTAGTTTTTCCAACCCCACCTTTCCCGGAAGTAATAGTAATTATTCGACTCATTTTTTAATCCCCCTAAAATGTAAAAAGGCTGATGAAAGAGGGCAGTCTCTCAACAGTAAGTTCGTAATGATCCATTAGTGAACGAACAATAAATCACTAATTGCAGTTAACTAGATTATTCCTAAATAATAATGAAGAAAGAACGTTTAATAGAATGAAAGTGAACGTAATATAGAACAATTTTAATATGAAAATTGGCGAAGAACCATATGTAGAAAATACTATCTATTCTATTGAATTTCAACCTAATGTAGGGGAGAGAGTTCTATTTGTAAGAGTTTTGGATGGGTAATAGGAAAAAAGCCTAGTGAAGAGTGACGGTTAATGGGCTCACTTTATTTGGAACAGAGCATATATAATTAGCTGTGAACGAAAAAAATAAGGACAATTACCTAATATTGTATCTGAAAAAAATTATTTTAAGGAAGGGTAATCCTTATAAAGAAAAAGGATGCTTGAATCTCCCAAAAAGGTAGCTGGGATCAGGCATCCTTTTTTTTTCGGATGGTATTAATTAAATAAACAAAATATAATCGAGCAGCGTATTTAAAACAAGGCAATTATATCTCTTGAACGGAACTATCGATAGAATATGGAGATAAATCGATATCACATGCAGATCCAAGGACAAATTTGGCCAGTTGTTGCCCGATAAAAGGACCCATTGTTAAGCCGGATGCCCCTAAACCATTCGCAATTGTTATCCCTTCATATTGCTGTAGTCTTCCGAACACAGGAAGAAAGTCATTTGTAAATGGACGAAAGCCAACTTTTACTTCACTCCAAATCCCGTCTGACAAGCCAGGGGCAAATAATAAAGCCTTATCGATAATTTCTTGTATTCCGGCAATTGTAATGTTGGCAGTTAAATCTGTCGTATTTTCGTGTGTTGCTCCTATAACAATATTATTATTTTCTAATGATAATAAGTATTGATCATGTGGTGGCATGACAACAGGCCATTCTGAACATTCAACATCCTTTAACTTTACGTGCAGAATCTGTCCCTTCTGTGCCTTCACGTCAAAAGATACTCGAAGTGCCTCTAGTAATTCATTCGCCCAAACACCAGCGGCAATTACTACTTCATCCGCATAAATGGTCGTGTTGTCACTAAGTGTAACTCCTTTTACCGTATCTTTTTCTTTAATTAGCGTACAAGATGATTGGATAAAGGTTGCACCTAATTGTTTGCTAGCCTCTATAAGAGCATCTCGTAATGCCCAGCCATTTACTCTTGCTGCTCCACTAATATGTAAAGCGCCGTATCCTGGAGCTAATAACGGGAACAATGCCTTTGCTTCTGATGAGGTAAGAATATTTACATCTCCAATTTCTGGTGCTTCTAATTTTCTTTTTAATGTTCTCTCTTTCATAGCTTCTAGTTTTGTAAGATCGGAATGAAGGCTAAGAGCACCAACTTTTTTATAACCAGTATGTAATTGATGATAGCTATTTAAATCTTCAACAAGGGATGGATAGTATTTCGCACCTTCTCTTGCTAATACATACCATTTTTTGTTTCTACGCTGGGAATTCCAAGGGCAAATGATGCCAGCTGCTGCCTTTGTTGCTTGTCCTTGGTCTTCTCGATCAATGACTATAACCTCTGCTCCACGCTTTGCTAATTCAAATGTAATAGAGGCGCCAAGTATCCCTCCGCCTACTACAATTACTTTTTTCATGTATTAATCAATTCCTTCTATATATTAAGTTAGGACTGGTTTCAAAGTTTGTTGGTCGTAATTTGAAAGTATATTGTCATCACAAATTATGGGAAGGGTTACCCTATTGTTTGCAAAGGGGGGCTAGCCTTTGAGTTATCCCTAAAATGCCTTCTTGTCATGTATTAATTTTCTTTTAAAAAACCAATTATTGAAAAACAGCCAAGGTAAAGAGCTATTTCTAATATAACATAGTGGTTCAAATAGAAAGAAATTCGCATTTTTTAACAAAAAAGAAAAATGTTGAGTTGTGTCGAAATAAAACGATAAAATACTTCTATTAAGAACGGTTCATTATTTTAATATTATTTAGTCGCTTCCATTTTTTGGAGTGATATATAGGAAAAAAGTGTGAAAAAAATGTGAACAAACGAAGAAAAATGACAATAGAAATATAATTGTAATATTTCTATTACTTAAATGACAAATTATGATGTTATACTTCTATTTGTGGCGAAAGATGTTTTATATAAAGAACTTTCGTCGAAAACAGGGTTATTGTTTGATTTACACTGTAGAGAATACTATATTATAAGAGTCTCTCTACCAATTACATCATAAACATAAAGAAGATACATAGATAAATAAATTAGAAGAATTCTACATTAGATAAATGTGCAGGGGGAAAATGGAATGTTAAAAAAGAAACTAGTGGTACTAAATACGACGATATTACTTGGATTGGGTACTAGCTTAGCGATCCCAGGAATAAATGCTCATGCGATTCAACCAACTAGCATTACGCAACAACAAGCATCTTTAAAAAGCCAAATTTCTGACGCTCAAATTAAAATTGTAGAAACGCAAGAAGAGTTAAAAAAATTAGAGGCTCAAATTAAAAGAGTAGATAAAGCAATTGAGGAAAATAAAAGTCTTATTGAGGAAACAAAGGCTAAAATGAAAGCTACGGAGAAAGAAATTGACTCTCTTGAGAAAAAAATAAAAGAATTAGAAGATAGAATTGAAAAGCGTAATGATGTATTAAAAGAAAGAGCACGTTCTTTCCAAGAAAATGGAGGAAGTGTTGATTATATTGAAGTATTATTCGGTGCTGCTAGTTTTAAGGAATTTGTTGACCGTGTAGGTGCAGTTGCTACAATTATGGAAGCAGATCAAGATTTAATTGCAAGCAATGAGAAAGATAAAGAAGATTTAGAAACAAAGCAAAATGAAATAAAAGATAAATATGATGAGTTGAATAATACGAAGTTAGATCTTGAAGAAATGCAAAAGCAAAATGAAGATCAACAGAAGAAAAATGAGCAATCCAAAAAAGATTTAAAGGCTAAAGAAGCTGAAAATAAAGAACGTAAAGCAGAATTGGAACAGAAATACGGTTCTTTACAATCTGTAGAGCCACAAATTAAAAAAATGATTCAACAAAAAGAAGAAGATAACTTAAATCAATTGGTTGCTTCGACAGTTGGAACCAATGACAGTGGGAGTGCTAGTAAGACTTCAAGTGAAAAAGCAAGCGGTGGTAAATCAAAAGCAATTACTGCTGGTTATAAATACATTGGGAATTCAACTTATAAATTTGGCGGTGGAAGAACTGCTTCCGATGTAGCAAACGGATTGTTTGATTGTTCTGGATTTGTTAGCTGGGCTTATTCACAAGCTGGATATAGCATTCCTGCAAGTACGGATGCTTTAAAGAACTCCGGAACGCGTGTGTCTACAAGCGATATGCAACCAGGAGATTTAGTGTTCTTTAACACATATAAAACAGATGGTCATGTTGGAATCTATATTGGTGGAGGTAAGTTTATCGGTTCACAAAGCTCTACTGGTGTTGCAATAGCATCTATGAATAGCGGGTATTGGAAATCTGTATTTAATGGAAGAGTTGTTCGTTTCTAATAGAATCATTTCAGGAAAGCATTACTAGTGAGTTTTATCTGGTAATGCTTTTGTTCTGTTTACTTATATAATACCCATTAGTAAAAAAAATATGCCTTTTTTTTGAAAGATGCGTTAATTTTTTATTTATCTCCCAACTTCAGTTAGACATTAATTACAAGCTTGTGAGCGTTTAAGAAGGATAGGTGGGAGAGTAAATAGCCCCTAAATGGTTTTCTAAGCTAGAACTAACCTTTAGTGAAGGATGAAGGACCACAATTTTTCTAAAAGGATTCACGACATTTTTATTATTAGTGTAATAGTAATTTGTTTCCCTCTATTATTAAATGGATAATATGATGGAAGATAAAAGCGAGTATTCTTAAGAAGGTAAAATTCTTGACCAATTAAAAAGTTTATTATAAAATTTTTAATCGGAATCGTTTGGATTTATGTTGACACCTTAATGGGAAAAGTCTATTATTAAGTGTCATGTATAATATATAAAAGAAAAAGGTAGGAATAGCTTTCATTTATGATTAATCTAAATAAATGAATAACTAGGTGTGTTCCATTTCTTCTTTAAATCGTAATGAATACGAAATGGTTAAAGGATAGATTTACTTTCTCAAACTAGGAAAGTAAGCTACTCAATATATGTTATAGAGTATATACCTGTAGGAAATGGCAAAAATTATAAAAGTTTAGATGTGTCTCGACAGTGGATGGACACGGAGATATATGTTATATCAATCATTGATATAAAAATCGGTATAACCAAGCTAGCCTCTTTGACATGGTATGGTTTTATATCTTAGATTAATCGGCTTTTATTTAAATAATGAATTGATGACGTGAATTACAAATGGAAAGGAGTAATTACTATGAAACTGGCGACAGTATCAAAAATTACATTTGGATATGAGCATGTCCCTTCTCTTGAAAATGTCTCTTTTGAATTAGAAAGTGGTGAGTTTGTTGGGATTACTGGCCCGAATGGTGCAAGTAAATCTACACTCTTAAAGTTATTATTGGGCTTGCTTAAACCTTGGTCAGGCAGTGTGAAAATAAGTAAGCTTAATTCGAAGGAAAAAAAATTAACAGTTGGTTATGTTCCGCAGCAAATCTCTTCTTTTAATGTTGGATTCCCGAGCACGGTGATAGAACTTGTTCGTTCAGGTAGATATCAGCGTAAAAAGTTTTATGAGAGACTGAAGGAAGTTGATCATGAGGCAGTGAAGAAGTCTTTAGAAATGGTTGGAATGTGGGAGTATCGAAATAAGAAAATAGGAGAGTTATCTGGAGGACAAAAACAGAAGATTGTGATTGCCCGAATACTAGCGTCAGAACCGGATTTACTTGTTTTAGATGAACCGACAACAGGCATGGATGCGGATAGTAGAAAAGGATTTTATGAATTTATGAAGCATCAGGTTAGAGAACATAATAGAACGGTAGTCATGGTAACCCATGATCAAGATGAAGTAGAAGGTTATTTAGATAAGATTATTCATATAGAGAAAGGAGAAAAAGGTGGATGGAGATGTTTGAGCTTGAATTCATGCAAAGAGCATTTTGGGCAGGTGGGCTCATTGCAATAATTGCACCAATCATAGGGATTTATTTAGTCTTAAGAAGACAGGCGTTAATGGCCGATACTTTGTCCCATATCTCATTAGCTGGTGTTGCGATTGGTTTTTTCTTTCAAACAAATGTGACACTCTCTAGTCTACTAGTCGTTGTCGCTGGGGCGATTGGGATTGAATATATGCGTCGTGCATATCATACTTATTCAGAAGTATCGATAGCTATTTTGATGGCTGCTGGTCTGTCATTTGCGTTATTTCTTATGAGCTTATCAAGTGGTGGAATGACGGCAAGCATGGATCAATATTTATTTGGGAGTATTATTACGATAAGTAAACAGCAAGTAAATGTGTTAGCAATTGTAACTGGAATTATTCTTTTATTTTTTCTTTTCTTTACGAGACAAATGTATATTATGACCTTTGATCAAGATACTGCTACAACTAGTGGGATTAATACAAGTATGCTATCTATTGCATTTAGCATTTTAACGGGTATTGCAATTTCTGTTATTATACCAACTATTGGAGTATTATTAGTTTCTGCCCTGTTGGTACTACCTTCTGCTTTTTCCATTAAATTAGTAAAAGGTTTTAAATGGGTGTTTATTGTTGCCATTTTAGTAGCGGCAGTTAGTATTTTTACTGGTTTATTTTCATCCTATCATTTAGGAACTCCTCCTGGAGCAACGATAACGTTATTATTGGTAGTTATCTTGCTTATAGGTTTCTTAAGTCAAAAGGTTTATATGATAGTTCGTCGTGCATCAAGCCAGAAAAATTATAAAAAAGTAGGGTAAAAAAAGAGGAGTCAGTGCTATTAATAGCTGGCTCCTCTTTTTATCTATTTAGTTAATATCCTTTATGGTAGTCTACTAAATTAATCGGGAGTGGTTCTCCTTTTAGATAGTAATTTGCATTCTGTAGAAATATTTCTTCTATCACTCTACTGCTATAATGCTCTGTAGAACCAGATGTGTGAGGAGTAATAATGACATTTTCTAAATCCCATAATGGACTTGATTGCTGTAATGGTTCTGTTTCAAAGACGTCTAATCCCGCACCTAATATTTCTCCACTTGTTAATGCTTCAACTAGATCATCTTCTTTCACAATTTCTCCACGTCCGATGTTAATAAAGAATGCTGACTTTTTCATTTGCTGAAATTGTTCTTTTTGGAATAAATGGTATGTATCATCAGTTAAAGGAAGAGTGACAACAACATAATCACATATTGGAAGTACTTCAGCTAGTTGATTGGAAGTGTATAATTTATCCACATAGTCTGTCGGTTTCAGCGAGTTTCTTACACCGATGACATGCATATCAAATGCTTTCGCAATTTTAGCTGTTTCTAACCCGATTGCCCCAACGCCAATAATGCCAATCGTTTTTTTATGAGCTTCCAACTTGATATCGGTACCATCCCACTTTTTTGTTTGCTGATTTCGAACATATGTATGAATATTTCTTGTTAATCCTAGTAGGAGAGCGAAAATCGTTTCAGAAATTGGATAGCTATGTACTCCGTTTGCGCTTGTTATAAAAATATTTTTTTTACTTAATTGATCTAATGGAAGGGTATTTATACCAGCGCTCCATGTTTGAATCCATTTGAGCTGGTCATTTTGGTTAATGCTTTGCATATCAAAACTATTTCTCCAACCAACAATTATTTCAGAATCAATCAAATGCTCTTGCCATTCATCCTGTTTTGATGCATGAATAATTTGCCATGCAGAGAATTGGGACTTAACTTTTTCCAATAGAGAAGGATGGAGGGGGTGGGTAATTAATATTTTTCTGCTATTCATATGGGGGACACTCCTTTATTATTTGATTGTATTATTACTATTGTAACAAATTATAAGATAATTGGAACTATTTTGCTTATTTAAAATGATTCTATGCTTTCTATTTGGAGGAATTACTAATTTAGTTGAAATATAAAGAATTATAAGTAGTTATTGAAGGATGAACTTGCTATAATGAAAATGCTATTAATGAGTAAGTACGTGGAAGTTAATGAATGGAAGTAGATGATGAAATAAAGTAACAGGAGATGAAATCTTGAATACAGAAGTAACTATTTTATTAACAAGTGATGTCCATGGAAATATATTTCCAGTGAACTATGGGAATAATGCGCCATCTGATGTGGGCCTAGGAAAAGTTGCTACTATTATAGCAAAGGAAAGGGCAAAGAATCCAAATACGATTATAATAGACAATGGTGATTTAATACAAGGTACGCCTTTAACATACCATTATGTGAATTTTTTAGCAGATAAAAAAAATCCAATGATAACAATCTTAAATCAATTAAAATATGATGGGGCTGTTATTGGAAATCATGAATTTAATTACGGTTTAACTATTTTAAAAAGTGCTGTAAAAGAATCAAATTTTCCTTGGCTTTGTGGGAATATTGTCGAAGAAAAAACAAATCAGCCGTTTTTAGGTACCCCTTATTTGATTAAAAGAATTAATGGCTTTAAAATTGCAATTCTTGGCTTGACAACGCACTATATTCCGAATTGGGAAAACCCTAAGAATATCAAAGGACTTCAATTTAATGATGCATTCGATAGTGCAAAAAAATGGGTAGATTTTATTAATAAAGAAGAACAGCCAGATGTTCTTGTCATTTCCTATCATGGTGGATTTGAACGGAATCTGGAAACGGGAGAGCCAACGGAAGTATTGACTAGGGAGAATCAGGGATATAGCATTTGCAAACAGATAGATGGTGTTGATGTGCTATTAACTGGCCATCAACATCGAGAATTAACTGGTAATATAAATGGCACAGAAATTATACAGCCAAGTAATAATGGAAAATTTGTGGGCAAAATAACATTGGTGCTTGATGAAAACGGGGAGGTAATAAAGAAAGACTCCGAATTATTATCAGTAGCAGATGTGGATGCAGATGAAGAAATCCTTATGTTAGCAAAAGAATATGAAGATAGTACACAAAAATGGCTGGATACGCCAATAGGACATATTGATGGAGATATGCTTGTAAAAGATCCAATGGAGATTCGCTTAGCAGATAGTCCGCTCATTGAATTTATTAATAAAGTGCAAATGGAAGCTGCGAATGTAAAAATCAGTAATACGGCACTCTTTAATAATGAATCCCCTGGATTTAAACCAAATGTGACAATGAGAGACATTGTTTCCAATTATATCTATCCTAATACATTCAAAGTACTAGCTTTAACTGGGAAAGATATTCGTGCAGCACTTGAGCAAAGCGCCAAATATTTTGCTTTGAATGAGGAAGGTGAACCAATAGTAAATCCTTCCTTTGTTTATCCTAAACCACAGCATTATAACTATGATATGTGGGAGGGTATTGAATATACACTTGATATAACAAAACCTCATGGACAAAGAGTCATTCAGCTAGATTTTGAAGGCAAACCAATAAATGAGGAAGCTATTTATGAAGTGGTAATGAATAATTATCGAGCTGGGGGTGGCGGTGATTTCTTTATGTTTAAGAATAAACCTGTTGTCCGAGAGATTCAATTTGATGCTTCAGAATTACTTGCAAATTATATAATGGAGCGAAAAATTGTACCCGCTACTTGTAATCATAATTGGAAAGTTATTTGGTGATTATATTTAGGGCTGAAAGCAAGTCTATAGGGTAAAATAGTCAGCTATTGTCGAGAGAATATATGTGGGTCTATCGATAGTAGCTGATTTTTTATTATTCTTTTAGACAAGTTTATTGACATGCCCTTTTATTTCATTTTTAATATTGTTAATATTAAAAAAATAGAAGCGTCAGGGGATGAAGATGTTGAGTAAACCGATAATAGGGATAACAGGTGCTTATATATTTAAAAATAAATTCATGGAAGGTACATACGTTCATCATGATTATCAAAAATCAATTGCTGCCAATGGTGGGTTGCCGATCATTCTTCCGTTTGTGGAAGAGAATCTTGCAGTAGAAATGGTAGATCTATGTGATGCCGTTATTCTAAGTGGTGGAGAGGATATAGATCCTATTACATTTGGAGAAGATCCACATCAAAATATCGGGGATACCATTCTCCTGCGGGATAAAGTGGAAATAAATGTAATTAATAGAGCGATGGAGACAAATAAACCAATACTAGCAATATGCAGAGGGATTCAAATATTAAATGTTGCTTTAGGGGGAACACTAATTCAAGATATTCCTTCTCAAGTGAAAGATAGTATTAAACATACTCAATCTGTGAAAAGAAGCTGGGATACTCATTTTGTAACCATAAAAGAAGATAGTCAATTAGCATCTATAATAGGAGAAACGAAAACAAGGGTAAATAGCATTCACCATCAAGCGATTGATATGTTAGCAAAGGATTTAGTGGAGGTTGCAAGAAGTAAGGATGGCATCATTGAAGCGGTCGAGCATAAGAGTTATCAAAATTTTTTGTTGGGAGTACAATGGCATCCTGAATCTATGGCATCTACCAATGAAAAGATGAATCAAATTTTTGCTGAATTTATAAAGAGAGCAAAACTAGAAAAAGTGAACATGTTACATAAAATGAAGTCATAAGAAAAAACAGTCATGAAGATAAAGATAAAGGCAAAAAAAGAAAAAGATGAAAAAAAAGTTAGTATTAACTCCTAAAATCAGCTAAAATAATAAGGTAAGACAATTTTTTCTTAGGAGGCATAACAATGAGCGAAAAAACATTTACGGTAATTGATGAAACTGGGATTCATGCAAGACCAGCAACATTATTAGTAAGCACTGCTAGTAAATACAAATCTGATATGCAAATCTCTTTCAAAGGTAAATCTGTAAACTTAAAGTCTATTATGGGCGTAATGTCACTAGGTGTACCAAAGGGTGGAGAAATTACTATTTCTGCAACTGGCGAAGATGAAGTAGAAGCAGTAGAAGGTGTAGAAACTGTCCTTAAAAAAGAAGGATTAGTTGGTTAATCTTTATGCTTCAATGACCCTCTGAAATGGGGGTCACTCTCATTTATTTTTTTGTAGCTTTGTTAAAGCGTTTACATTTCGATATTAACAAAAAAAGATCTGACTTTTGTTGTCTTTACATTACAAAAGCTAGATCTTTTTTTGTTTTTTTTCAATGATAAAATAGCGCATTTCATGGATGCGTTCGTTTCTATATATTCGCTATCTCCATTTCTCTCTGTACATAATATGAGAATTTTTAGTAAAATGAAAAGGGAATAGGAGGATTGGCATGATTGTAAAATTAGATGATGTGGGCTTAAAAAGAAATGGACAGTGGATTCTACAACATATTAATTGGGAGATTAAAAAAGGGGAGAATTGGATTTTATATGGTCTTAATGGTGCCGGTAAGACAGCTTTATTAAATATGATTTGTGCCTATTATCATCCAACAGAAGGTAAGATGGAAGTTCTAGGAAAGGTATTTGGGAAATCTGAATTAGGGGGAGCACTGAGAAGAAGAATTGGATTGGTATCAAATCGTCTGCAACAAAAATTATATGAATCTGACAGTGCATTTGAAATCGTGCTAAGTGGCGCTTATGCGTCTATTGGTTTATATGAGTCACCGACAACTGAAATCAGAAATCGAGCTATTGCTATTATGAAGCAGTTAGGTAGTTTGGAATATGCTGACAGACCATATAATAGCTTATCGCAAGGTGAGAGACAAAAGGTTCTTATTGGAAGAGCATTAATGCTGGATCCGGAGCTTATTATTTTGGATGAACCAGCAACTGGCTTGGATTTTTTGGCAAGGGAACAATTATTGGACACCATTTCAAAGATAGTAAACGAGGACACAAGCATCATTTATGTTACACATCATGTGGAAGAGATATTGCCGGTTTTTTCCCACTCTTTTCTCTTGAAAGAAGGTAAGGAATTTTCCTCTGGCTATACAAAGGATATATTAACGAGCAAAAATATGAGTAGCTTTTTTTCGTTACCAGTTGAAGTTATTTGGAATAACGAACGGCCGCTTTTGGCTAGAAAAAAGAGCTCACTGATCGAAAATTAGGAAAGGGAGAATAGATTGTGGCTTATAAAATTGTCTTTATAGATATAGATGGAACGTTAGTGAATGAGGAGAAAAAAATACCTCATGATGCAAAATTAGCAATTAATGAGTTAAAGAAACGCAATATTCCCATCGTTTTAGCAACAGGAAGAGCACCGTATTTCTTTTCAGATATATTAGCTGAATTAAATTTAACATCATATATCTCTTTTAACGGCTCGTACGTTGTTCATGAGAAAGAGGAGGTATATAAAAAACCGATTCCGATAGAGACGCTAGAGAAATTAGAACAAATTGCTTTAAAAAATGATCATCCGTTAGTATTTCAAGGAAGTAAGGAATGCTGTGCAAATCATCAAGAGCATGCTCATATTATTGAATCCTTTCAGTCATTGAAATTAAATGCGCCATCCTATCGAAAAGATTTTTGGAAGGAGGCGGATATTTATCAATGCTTGCTTTTCTGTGAAGAAAAAGATGAAAATTTATATGAAGAAACTTTTTCAACGATTCACTTTGTACGTTGGCATCCTTTATCAATGGATGTTATCCCCACTGGTGGGTCAAAGGCAGCAGGAATAGTGGAAATTTTAAATAGATTAAATATCGATCCTCAGGAGGCTGTGGCATTTGGAGATGGGTTAAATGATAAAGAAATGCTCTCGTATGTAGGTATGGGGATAGCGATGGGAAATGCTCATGAAGATGTTAAACCATTTGCGAAAATGGTCACAAAGCATGTGAATGAAGGCGGTCTCTCTTATGGTTTGAAAGAAATTGGTTTAATCTAGTATGGGACATTTTTTTTATACATAGAAGAAAAGCTGTCAAATGTTATTTTTTGGTCTTTTGACAGCTTAGAATGAAAAGGATAATCTAGTCTTTCCAATCTTCATACACTACTACTCCACCTGATAAATCGATGGTATTACGTTCCCCTTTATAAAGAAGTTTGCCATCTTCTTTCACGATTAGGTTTTCGTAGGTAAATACCTTTTTTCCATTTGGTAAGGTGATAACTACTTTTTCTCCGAATTCTTCTTTTCCTGTTCTGGGCTCACTAGCAAAATATTTATCTGAGAAAATATAGCCTCCAAATAGGGTAGTTAAGAGTAAGATGGAACCTAAAAAATAGATGATTTTTTTGCTAATACTATTTTTCTTTTCGTCGTGTTTTTCCGTACTTTTCATATGCGCCTCCACAATATCCCCTTTTCGTTAAAAATAATTGCTAAAACGGTATCAATGGCAGATGTAATAATAGGTTGATATATATGAAATTTCCTCTAAATTATGATATGAAACAAAAACATAAAGATGACGAAAATTTGAATGTAATATCGTTTTCCCTTTTTTGATGTAGTTTATTGTTAGGAAAGGTGTTTTCTAAAAGAATGTTGCTTTTTATAGGAAAAGCAATTAATGAGAATAACGGAACCGCTTGAATAATCGTAGCATCTCTAGGGGAACTGCGAGAAAGATCGATTCTTACAACATATGAGGCATAATGGATATGGAAAGGAAAAATGAATAGGGTGAATTTGTTTTTTATAAATATTCCTGAAACCTTTTTTATTTCTAATCGTATATTTGATAAGAAATAACATGAAGGAGGAATGATTAGGTGACCACATAATAAAATTTAAAAAATGGAAAGTGAATGATGTATATGGAAATATTCGGCTTTGATCTTCCCACCATTTATTTAACCGTATTAATAGGATCGGGAATATGTGTCATTTTAACATTATTATTATCAGATTTATTTGGCGGAGATATTGGTGTCTTCAATCCCACTTTAATCCTTGCTTTTTTTACGATATTAGCAGCAAGTGGCTATTTGATGGAAAAGTATTCCGATATCAATAGTGTTATGATTCTATCTATTTCAGCAGTTATTGCACTCATTGTTTCTAGCTGTTTACATTTTTTTGTATTTATCCCACTTGCCAATGCAGAGGAGTCATTGGTTTACAATGATGAATCATTAAAAGGGAGAATTGGCAGAGTGATTACTGCTATTCCGAAAGATGGATATGGAGAAATTTTAATTGAGAGTATAAGCGGTAATATTTCTAAGACCGCAGCAAGCTTTTATAATGAAGAAATTGGCTTTGGTGAGGAAACGGTTGTAGTAGAGATTAAAGAGAATGTTGCTTATGTAGTCCGTAATAACGGAATTTAGGAAAGTTAATAAGAGGAGGAAAACTGGATGCAAATGGAGATTTGGATTGTAATAGGAATTGTAGCAATTTTACTAATCGCACTTATTAGTATATTTATGGCAAAGTATAAAACAGCAGGACCTGACGAAGCGCTAATTGTAACAGGAAGCTATTTAGGATCAAAAAATGTTCATGTTGACGAATCTGGAAATAAAATTAAGATCATTAGAGGCGGAGGGGCATTTATTCTCCCTGTTTTCCAACAATCAGAGCCTTTAAGCTTATTATCTAGCAAATTAGATGTTTCGACACCTGAAGTATATACAGAGCAAGGTGTTCCAGTAATGGCAGATGGTACAGCAATTATTAAAATTGGTGGTTCTATTGGTGAAATTGCAACAGCAGCTGAACAGTTTTTGGGGAAAACCAAACAAGATCGTGAAAACGAAGCAAGAGAAGTATTAGAAGGACATTTGCGTTCTATCCTTGGTAGTATGACAGTAGAGGAAATTTATAAAAATAGAGATAAGTTTTCACAAGAAGTGCAAAGAGTTGCTTCACATGACTTGGCAAAAATGGGTCTGGTCATTGTCTCTTTTACCATTAAAGATGTAAGAGATAAAAATGGATACTTAGAATCCCTTGGTAAACCGCGTATTGCACAAGTAAAAAGAGATGCAGACATAGCAACTGCAGAAGCCGATAAAGAAACAAGAATTAAAAAGGCAGAAGCAGATAAGGATGCTAAAAAGGCTGAATTAGAAAGAGCTACGGAAATTGCCGAAGCAGAAAAAGAAAATCAAATGAAAATTGCTGATTATAGAAGAGATCAAGATATTGCAAAAGCGCGTGCTGACCAAGCGTATGATTTAGAAAGTGCTCGTTCTAAGCAAGAAGTTACCGAACAAGAAATGCAAATTAAGATCATTGAAAGACAGAAACAAATTGAATTAGAAGAAAAAGAAATTTTAAGAAGAGAAAAGCAATATGATTCAGAGGTTAAAAAGAAAGCTGATGCAGATCGCTATGCAATGGAACAGGCAGCTGAGGCAAATAAACGTCGTGAAATTGCAGAAGCAGATGCTAATCAATATCGTATTGAGTCACAAGCGAAAGCCGAGGCAGAAAAAGTCCGTGTAGACGGTTTAGCGAAAGCGGAAGCGGAAAAAGCAAAAGGGGAAACAGAAGCAGACATCATTCGCTTAAAAGGTTTGGCAGAAGCGGAAGCGAAACGCAAGATTGCAGAAGCATATGCACAATACGGCCAAGCGGCAATCTTAGATATGGTGCTTGACATGTTACCGGAATATGCAAAACAAGTGGCTAGCCCATTAGCGAATATTGATAAGATTACAGTTGTTGATACAGGAAGTGATGGCAGTAATGGTGGAGCAAATAAAGTAACAGGCTATGCGACAAACCTCATGTCAACAATGCAGGAATCTTTAAAGGCTTCAGCTGGGATTGATGTTAAAGAATTATTGGAGAATTTATCTGGTAAAGGGAATATTCGTCAAAGTATTAATGAATTGAATGATAATTTAAGTAATAAATCAGAATAAGGAAGAAAAAGGGTCAGATTTATAATCGGACCCTTTTTCAATATGCTATTATTCTTTCAAATCTTCAATGGAATCAATATCCATATAGCTTGGTACGACTAGTCCTAATTTTGTTCCTTCTAGGTTAGCGCCTAAATCTTCGAATTGGCCTTCATATTTGCTTGCATAGTCTTCATGTGTAATTGGTAACCAGCCAGCGATATGTGCGTCTAAGCTGCCGTCAGCAACACCAGTCCACATAGGACCTGCTTCTACTTGACTTAATGTTACATCATAGCCTAAATCTGTTAATACCTGGCCAACAACATTTGTACTTGCAATTTCGCTATCCCATGCAACGTAACCAATTTTAATTTTGTCACCATCAACGCTGTCAACGCCGTCAGTCCATTCACTAACTTTATCAGCATTTTCTTCAACCCAGCTTTCGGCTGCTTTTTCAGGTGACTCTCCTTCATAAATATCCATCATAACAACTCCCATATCTTCTGTTGTCCAATGGAAATTATCTAATACTTCATATGCTTCTGGCATATCTTCTTTTAAGCCATTACGTACAATGGAATGAATGTTTTCATCTTCACCATATGAGCCTTTTGGATCTTCTAAGTATTTCAAATCATAGGCAGTAAACATCCAGTGCGGAGTCCAGCCTGTTACAATGATAGGTTCTTCTTTATCATATGCTTTTTTTAGCGCGGCAGTCATCGCTGCACTTGATCCTTCTACTAAAGTCCAATCGCTTAATTCATAATCACTAATTGCTTGGTTTGTTGCTTTCATTAATCCTGCTCCAGGGTCAATCCCGATAATTTCATAATCGACCTTTTCGCCAATTGTAGCATTTTCGTTATCTGCACTGTCAGAACCACAGGCAGCTAACCCTAAAGTAAGCGTGATTGCTCCTAGTAAGCTTGTCATTTTTTTCATATTAATTTGCCCCCTTTTTTTTTGTGCCCACATTTTGGGTAATTCTATCTAAAATGATTGCAAGTACTACAATAGAAATACCGGCTTCAAACCCACGACCAATTTGAATCTGAGTTACAGCACGATAGACATCTGCACCTAATCCAGGCGCACCAACCATTGCAGCAATTACTACCATTGATAGCGCAAGCATGATACTTTGATTAATACCAGCTAATATAGTTGGCATTGCAAGTGGTAATTGAACTTTTAATAATTTTTGAGATGTAGTACTACCAAAACTTTCGGTAGCTTCTGTAATATCGCTTGGTACCTGTTGGATACCAAGAATTGTTAAGCGTATAGTAGGTGGCATTGCAAAAATTACAGAAGCAACTACTCCTGGCACTACCCCGATACTAAAGAAGAAAATGGCCGGTATTAAATATACAAAAGCTGGCATTGTCTGCATAAAGTCTAATATCGGGATTACGATATTGCGGACTGTATTGTTTTGAGAAGCCCAAATGCCTAGCGGAATACCAATAACAATCGAGATAAATACAGCTGAAAGAACAAGGGCTAATGTATCAATCATTGGTTCCCAGTAGCCTAAATTATCAACAAGTAATAAGCCTATAAGCGTAAATAGTGCAATCTTCTTATTCGCTAATTTCCAAGCCAGTAATGCTAATAAAATGATTAATAGAATAGGAGGAATGAATCCAAAGAAAGAAACTATAATATTAACTACAAATTCTAGTACTGCTGTAATTCCATCAAATAATACTTCAAAAGTAGTTGTAAGCCAGTCAACAAAGGAATCGATCCAATCTGCGACAGGCAGTTTAGGAAATAGATTATTCATTATTTTCCCCCCCAACTGGTACGGTTTCTGTCGGTGTAGGTGCATTAATAAGTTCATTATTACCAGCAAGAGCACCAATAACTGCACCTCTTACAAGAATTCCTTTTAATCTATTTTGATCATCTATAACAGCAACTGGAATGATTGCAGTGGAAACTTTATCGAATAGGTCAGATAATAATGTATCACCTGTTACCGTAATAACATCTTTTTGTAAGATGGCTTCGATTCCTTCATTTTTTTCGCTGGCTATACGTGCATCATCGGCAGTAATTGCTCCAAGAAGCTCTCTACGTTTATTTACAACATAGATACTTGAGATTCCGAGTTTCTTCATCATTTGTAATGCAACACGAGGACCTTTTTCTATATTGACTGCCTCTGCACGTTTCATTATGTGATTTGCCGTTAAAACTTTCGATAAATCAACATCTTCGACAAATCGTTCTACATAATCATTGGAAGGATTCATTAAAATTTCTTCAGGCGTTCCTACTTGGACAATAGACCCATCCTTCATTAATGCGATTCGATCACCAATTCGCAATGCTTCATCTAAATCATGTGTAATAAATATGATTGTTTTTTCCATATTTGATTGCAGGTCTAATAACTCGTCCTGCATATCTTTACGAATTAAAGGATCAAGTGCGCTAAATGCTTCATCCATTAAAAGAATATCTGGATCATTTGCCAATGCACGAGCAAGACCTACCCTTTGTTGCATCCCGCCACTTAGTTGGTCTGGATATTGATTTTCGTAACCTGTTAAACCAACTAGTTTAAGAGCTTCTAAGGCTTGTTCTTTGCGAGTCGCTTTATCTACACCTTGAATTTCTAAACCAAATTCAGCATTTTCTAAGATTGTTCGATGGGGAAGTAATGCAAATTTCTGAAAGACCATGCTTACTTTTTCTCTACGAACATTGCGTAACTCTTCTTTAGACATACGTACAATGTCTTTCCCATCAATATAAATATTCCCGATGGTTGGATCAATCAGACGGTTAAACATACGAACTAATGTTGATTTACCACTTCCTGAAAGTCCCATGATTACAAATATCTCTCCAGGATTCACTTCAAAACTAGCCTTATTTACCCCGACTGTTGCTCCTGTTTTTTTAAGAATATCTTTTTTTGATTCACCATTATTTAATAGCTGAATGGCCTTTTTTGCATTTTTCCCGAAAATTTTTGTTACATTTTCGATTTTTAATTTTGCCATACTTTCCATTTTTTCACCTCTTTAATTCTAACCGCTCTATTGTATATCGAGCCCTCACTTATTATAGGAGATAATTAGCAAGTATTTCAAACGGTATAATCAGTTGAAATCATTCATTCTGAACGTACAGAAAAAACTGAACGAACTGTAGGTGCTTAATTCTTAATAATGCGCCCAAATGCTTCCTTTTCCTATAGTTGATGTTACTTTACTTTTTTTTCATTCATGTTAATCTATAAACAGAATATACATTTAAGTTTTTGATTATTGATTCACCTTGATTATTGAAATAATCATTATTAAAATGATTAAGTAAACATAAAATATGGATGTGAATGATAAATGACGGATAGGGAGCAGTTAAATATTGCTCGAGAGAGAGTAATTGATTCTGTAGCACAAAATATGGATTTATATGGTGTAACAGAATCAATTGGTAGATTATATGGGATGTTATTGTTCCAGCAAGACCCAATGACTCTTGACGAAATGAAAGAAGAGCTGGGGATGAGTAAAACCAGTATGAGTACATCGGTTCGAACATTACTTGAATTGAAAATGGTGGACAAAGTTTGGCGAAAAGGTGTTCGAAAAGATTTATATAAGGCGGAAGAAGATTGGTATCAATCATTTATCGATTTTTTCACGATCAAATGGAGATTGGCAATTACGGAAAATGTGTATGCCATTGAAAAGTCCATTAATGAATTAAGAGTCTTAATAAATAAAGACGATATTTCTGAAGATGTTAAGAAAGATGCGGAAAATGACTTAGAAAAATTAAATTATGCAATCAATTACTATAATTGGCTAGATCGGTTTGTAGATAGTTTGGAATCACATGAAATATTTCATTTAGTACCAAAAAAAGAAGACGAAAAATAAATCTAAGTAAATTTTACTAAAAGGGTGTTTTCATATACGGTTTGATATAAAACCATATATGAAAACATTTTTTTGTTTTTTTGACGATAATAAAACCTTTTGGATTTACGCAAATAAAGTAAAAAAGAAAAGGAAATCTAAGGGAGAACAATTTGCTCAAAGTCAAAACTGGTTAAAAAACCTAAAAAATGTGCATTTGTCTATCGCACATTTTAGATTCCTGAATAGGATATATGGAATCAAAAAAAGGAGGTTTTTATTCATGGGTGAAGTTGGAGTAGGTTACGGCGGAGGTTTCGCTCTTTTAGTAGTATTATTTATTTTATTGGTGATTATCGGTGCTTCTTGGGGTTACGGCGGATTTTAATAATCCGTAACTGAATAGAATGTAAAAGGAGGAACTAGAATGTACGGATATGGTGGTTGTGGATATCCTAGCTATGGCTATGGTGGTGGAGGTTACGGCGGAGGTTTCGCCTTAATCGTTGTTTTATTCATTCTTTTAATCATTGTAGGTGCAGCTTGTTTCAAATGGTAAAATGTTGAAAAGGTGGAGACTGATTCGAAGGGATCAGTCTCCTTTTCTCTACTACTATAGCGATCAATTAAATGGAGTAAAAATTTTTCGTGTTTTTCAAAAGCTGGTTGTACATATCTGGTAATGTAATGTTTTTAATTGCCGATAAATAGTGAACGGTATCGTGAATCATCATTGGAACAGTTTTTTGATGGTGATAAGGTCCTTCGAGTGACCAAGGGCCATCTGTTTCTACCATTATATTTTCAATTGGGTATAGTTTTGCAAGTTGGCGAGTTTTTTCCTTATATAATAAATCAGGAGTAATGGAAATAGAATAACCATTTGATATCATTTGTTCAATTGTTTTGGGATTTCCCTTAAACCAGTGAAAATGTGCCATTGAGAAGCTGTGTTTTTCAAGTAAATGAATAGCGATATCTGCTTCTTCGTAAATACTATGTAGAATAACGGGTTTTTCTAATTTTTTTGCAAATATAATAAATAGCTCCAAAATTTCCATATAAGGTTCTAAAGGAATGCAAGAAGGAGATTTTCTCCGTATATAATGGGGCAAACCAACTTCACCAATTGCAGTCATGCTTTCTTGATTTTCGTGCATCCATGTAAATAGAGCAGATAAGGATTTGTCAGAAGGGATAGATTGTTCGGGATGATATCCATATGCGGCTTTAATAAAAGCGAACTCCTGGCTCAGTTTTTTCGTTTTTTTACATGATTCTAAATTACTTGAAACACTGATGGCATATTGCACTGTTTCTTCCATAGCAAAACGAAGTATATCGTCTCTGCTGTACTGATCTAAATGAATATGTGCATCTATTATCTGTTTCATCTTTCATCACCTTTAAATGTTAGATTGGAGAAATGACTTATAGTCTCCAATAATGGATATTTTCATTCATTCATTATAACAGAAGGAAAGAGTAGGAAACCAATCGAAATTAATAGGAAAGAACATTGATTTTGAGTACTTTCATCCATTTGATAAAATGAAGGGATAAGAGGTACATAAGGGGGGATTGTAAGATGGTTTCATTAGTAAAATTAATCAAGTCTGCAAATCATTTAGTTGTATTTACAGGTGCAGGTATGTCAACAGAGAGTGGATTACCAGATTTTCGGTCAGCTAACCGTGGATTATGGACAACCGAACAAAAGCAATATCTTTCCAGTACGAATGCCTTAAATAATCATTTACAAGAATTCACCGATTTTTATAGAAAAAGAGTACAAGGTATCCATGACTTAAAGCCACATAAAGGGCATGAAATTCTGGCTGAATGGGAAAGAAAGGGGTATTTAAAACAAATCATTACCCAAAATGTTGATGGATTTCATCAAGAAGCAGGAAGTGAGAAAGTCGCTGAACTACATGGGACACTAAAAAAGGTTCATTGTGAAACGTGTGGAAGAAGCTATCTAAGTGAAGAATATCTACATGATAATTATACATGTGGCTGTGGTGGTGTATTGAGACCCTCCATTATACTCTTTGGTGAAATGCTCCCAGAACAGCCTTTTTTAACGGCAGAAGAAGCTGCCATTAAGTCAGATGTTTTTTTAGTATTAGGTTCTTCTTTATCAGTATCACCAGCAAATCAATTTCCATTGCTAGCAAGTGAAACGGGAGCTAAGTTAATTATAGTAAACAAAGAACCAACAGAAATGGATCGGATAGCAGATATCGTTATTCATGAACCAATTGGCAACGTATTAGAGGAAATAAATTCTAAGCTATAATGAACAGTATGGGGGAGAGCAAAAGAAATTAAAGCTTCTTTGAGAATATAGAAGAAAATAGTCGAAATAAAACTAGTTTAAATACATTTAAACCCATTGCAAACTTTGATATATCGAGATAATATAAGGGAATGGACTAAATTTGAAAGCGTAAAAAGAGAGGAAAGTAACATGTCAAAGAATTTTAAACAGGATGTACTGTCACGTCGCACCTTTGCGATTATTTCCCATCCGGATGCTGGTAAAACGACATTAACGGAAAAACTATTACTATTCGGTGGCGCTATTCGCGATGCTGGAACTGTTAAAGGGAAGAAGACAGGGAAATATGCAACAAGTGACTGGATGGAGATAGAAAAGCAAAGAGGAATCTCTGTTACTTCCAGTGTGATGCAATTTGATTATCAAGATGCACGCGTAAATATTTTGGATACACCAGGTCACCAAGACTTTAGTGAGGACACTTATCGTACACTTACAGCAGTTGATAGTGCTGTCATGATTATTGATTCTGCAAAAGGGATAGAGGAACAAACATTAAAGCTATTTAAAGTTTGTAAAATGAGGGGTATTCCTATTTTTACTTTTATAAATAAATTGGATCGCCAAGGGAAAGCACCTCTTGAGTTACTTGCAGAATTGGAAGAAGTGATGGGAATAGAGTCCTATCCAATGAATTGGCCAATTGGAATGGGAAAAGAATTCCTAGGAATATATGATCGATTTTATAAGCGGATTGAACAGTTCCGTGTAGAAGATACTGATAAGTATATTCCGCTGAATGAAGATGGCGAAATTGAGGGAGACCATCCAATTAAACGGGATTCCTTATATGATCAAACGTTAGAAGAAATTATGCTATTAAATGAAGCGGGGAATGAATTCTCTGAGGAGAAAATTAACAATGGGGATTTAACACCAGTATTTTTTGGGAGTGCCTTAAGTAACTTTGGAGTTCAAACGTTTTTAGAAACCTACTTGCAATTTGCTCCATCGCCACAAGCAAGAAACTCTTCTGTTGGCGAGATTAATCCGCTTTCTGAGGAATTCTCAGGGTTTATTTTTAAGATTCAAGCGAATATGAATCCAGCTCACCGTGATCGTATCGCATTCCTACGGATTTGTTCTGGGAAATTCGAACGAGGAATGACTGTTAATTTACCGAGAACTGGAAAACAAGTGAAGTTAGCTCAATCGACTCAATTTATGGCAGATGACAGAAGCACTGTAAATGAAGCAGTTAGTGGGGATATTATTGGATTATATGACCCAGGGTTTTATCAAATTGGAGATACGTTAACCGTTAGTAAAACATCCTTTCAGTATGAAAAGTTACCACAGTTTACACCAGAGCTTTTTGTAAAGGTAACAGCAAAAAATGTAATGAAACAAAAGCATTTTCATAAAGGGATTCAGCAGCTTGTTCAAGAAGGAGCAATTCAGCTGTATAAGACTGTTAAAACAGAAGATTATCTTCTTGGAGCAGTAGGTCAATTGCAATTTGAAGTGTTTGAGCACCGCATGAGAAATGAATACAATGTTGAAGTAATTATGGAACATGTTGGCTCTAAAATTGCTCGTTGGCTAGTAGATGAAGAAGTGAATGAAAATCTTTCTAGTGGAAGAAGCTTATTGGTGGAGGATCGTTTCGGTAAAAAAGCATTTTTATTTGAAAATGAATTTGCCTTAAGATGGTTCCAAGATAAAAATCCAGAAGTGAAATTATTTAATCCGATGGATGAACAAGAATAAGATAGAAATAAGATTGTTTCAAATGGATATCCCCCCGTTTGGTTAAGGGTGTTCCATGGCTGGAACAGTCTTTTTTTTATTTGGAATAATCCTTGTTTCCAAGCGACCTGATGTAATCTATTTAGATAGATTCATTTGGAGGGTCAATCAATAAATAAATAAATAGATATTATAGAAAGGAGGATATCTGTCAAAAGAGTATGTCAGGTTTTTGAACAAATGTAGGAAGAAAAATAGATGAAGAAAACAAGTGTTTATTGAAAAAGGAGAGGGAATGTTATGTTAATATAATATATTTCAGAAGAATACTATTTGTTTTTTCTGATAATTATTAAAATAATTAATAAATTATTTGTTTTAATAGTAGGAATAAAAGTCTTTCGATAGTCGAATTACTGATATATATAGTTTTTGTTTGCCTAAATAAATAATTAACACTCGATAATTATAAAAATTAAAAGTTTTCAAAAAACTATTTGTATTTAGAAAAAAAATAGGTATAATAAAAACAAGTTGTTATAAAAGTTAACAAACAAATGTTAACATATTTGACTTGTTAGCAATTTAGCAATGATGATACTATCTTTCGATGCAATAAGAGTATTCTATTAAGTTAAAAAGATTGAATATTCGTTAAATGGAAGTCTGATAGTATGATAACAAAATAGATAATAGGGGGATATGTTGCATGAAAAAAAGTTTTTCGCTTACTCTTAGCATTTTACTAGTGCTTGTACTTGCTTTAGCCGGCTGTTCAAGTAAGACAGGATCTGACGAGGATGGTAGCAGTGGAGAAACATCAAATTCTAGCAGTCTACTTGATACTATTAAAGAAAGAGGAACTTTAAAAGCTGGTATTAATGATGCACTTCCTGGCTTTGGATACATAGGATCAGATGGAGAAAATACTGGTTTTGATGTTGATTTTGCAAAAGCAATTGCAGCAGGAGTACTTGGAGATGCAACGAAAATTGAATTTAGACCATTATCAGCTACCGACCGTTTCACCGCTGTTCAGTCTGGTGAAGTTGATGTGTTAGTACGTAACACAACTTGGACAACAAACCGTGATGCCGAAGTAGGCTTAAGCTTTGCTCCAGTAATTTTCTACGATGGGCAAGGAATTATGGTACCGAAAGATAGTAATATCAAAACGTTACAAGATTTAGAAGGAAAAACAATTGGTGTAGAAACAGGAACAACAACTGAATTAAACTTAGCGGATCAAATGAAAGCTGCAGGAGTTAATTATACAGCTCAAACATTTGATAACGCTGATGCTGTTATAGCTGCATATGAGCAAGGTTCTATTGATGCATGGACAACTGATAAATCAGGACTGGTTTCTCGTCAGTCTACATTACAAGATCCAGATGCGCACATTATTTTAGATGAAACACTTTCAAAAGAACCTTTAGCTCCAGCTGTTAAAGATGGAGATGAAAAATGGGCAGATGCGGTAACTTGGATTGTATTTGCAACAATTCAAGCAGAAGAATTTGGTATTACGTCTCAAAACGTAGATGATTTCTTAACTAGTGAAAATCCAGAAATTCAACGTTTATTAGGAGTAGAAGGAAACCTTGGTGAACAATTAGGACTATCTAATGACTTTGCCTACCAAGTAATTAAACAAGTCGGTAACTATGGTGAAATTTATGATCGCAACTTAGGTCCTGATACAGTGTTCAAATTAGAACGTACACAAAATGCATTATATAGCGATGGCGGATTATTGTACTCTATTCCGTTCCGTTAATATGAATTATTAAGTTGAAAAATAAGGGGGTTCTCAAATTGTCATACCCTTTTGAGTTCCCCCTATTCTTTTAGGTGAGAGGTGAGAAAGAGTGGAAGTAAAAAAGACAACATCGACTCCTCTTTGGAGAAATAGAAAAATAATACCGATTATTGCTCAAATCCTCTTTGTCATTATAGTAGGAACAGTGATTATTTTTATGGTCAATAATGTGATATCTGGTCTTGAACAAATAGGATTGACATTAGGATTAGATTATTTAACTTTAAAAGCATCTTTTCCGATTTCAGAATCTATTATTAGCTATACACCTGATGATCCATATATACGTGCATTATTGGTAGGATTATTAAATACGTTTAAGGTTTCTATCTTTGGAATTATATTTGCAAGTATTATCGGAGTTATAGTGGGTGTTGCACGTTTATCTGATAACTGGTTAGTAAGCAAGGTGGCTACTGTATATGTAGAGGTTTTTAGAAATACTCCCCTTTTGGTACAAATATTTATATGGAATTTTGCCGTATTTTTACCGATGCCAAAAATACAAGAAGCACTCTCTATCGGTTCTTTCTATTTTTCTAATAGAGGGGCATCCATCCCATGGTTTACATTACAAGATAATACGCTTATTTGGTTAATCGTACTCATTCTCCTCATTGTAGGTAGTGTATTTTTATTCAGAATATTAACAAAGGTATCATTAGAATCAGGTAAATCTACATATCCACTAATCTCCAGTATCGGATTAATAGTAATTGGCGCGATTATTACTTTTCTTGTTTTAGGAAATGGCCCATTTGGTCTATCTGTTCCAGTTTTTAATGGAAATTCTTTTGATGGTGGAACATCTTTATCTATTGGGTTTATGTCTGTGCTCGTGGCACTAACTATCTATACATCTACTTATATTTCAGAAATTGTCCGTGCTGGAATTATGGGCGTTCCAAAAGGACAGACAGAAGCTGCAAAAGCACTTGGCTTTAAAAGTCGCACTGCGCTTCGGTTAATTATTTTTCCACAGGCAATCAGAATAATTATCCCGCCGTTGACAAGCCAGTATTTAAATTTAATAAAAAACTCAAGCTTAGCGATGGCGGTAGCATATCAAGATATTGTTGGAATCGGAAATACAATCATTAATCAAACGGGACATACGTTAGAGACACTATTAATTGTAATTTCTGTATATTTACTGTTTAGCTTAACTACATCCCTGTTAATGAATCTTTTCAACAAAAAATTCCAGCTGGTAGAAAGGTAGGGAAGCGAATTGGATAATATACAATTAGAAAACACGGAACCAGTTATGGAAACCACAAAATTAAATAGTCAGAAAAAACTACAGTTATGGCTTAAAAATAATTTATTTAAAGACTGGAAAAATGCAATAGTAACGATTGTGACCCTAATGTTTACAATTTATTTACTTGCAAATATAGGGAAATTTTTATTTGCCAGTGAATGGAATGTTGTCACTGATAATTTGAGACTACTATTTGTTGGGCAATTTCCAATAGAAGAAATTTGGAGATTGTGGGTATCCCTTTTATTTATGTCTGTGTTATTAGGTACTTCTTGGGGAGTTTGGAGAGGGATAATCGGTCATGTAGCAATTAGTCTTGGTGCTCTATTATTAGTATTCGGCATTCTTCCGTATACAGAAAATGAATCCAAAGTATACTTGTTTTCATGTATTGCTACGATTGTTGTTTTTTATTTCGTTGGGAAATATGTTCCAAAATTAAAAATTCCTATGCTTGTACTATGGATATTATATATTCCAATCTGTCTTTCTATCATTAACGGATTTGGAGTATTAGAGCCTGTAAAATCAAATGTTTGGGGAGGATTCTTATTAACTTTAGTAATTGCGTCGGTAGCAATTATTTGTTCTTTTCCAATAGGTTTATTACTTGCAGTAGGTAGACGAAGTAAACTGCCTATAATAAAGTATTGCTGTATTCTGTATATAGAATTAATTCGTGGAATGCCTCTCATTATGGTTTTATTTATTGCACAATTATTGCTTCCTATGTTTCTTGGAGGTATTCAATTAGACAATGTTGTTCGTGCCATGATTGCATTCACCCTATTTAGTGCCGCATATTTAGCAGAAAATATTCGCGGTGGATTACAATCGATTCCGAGAGGACAATTCGAAGCAGCACAGGCACTTGGGTTAAATAATGTCAAAGTAATGATTTTTGTTGTTTTGCCACAAGCCTTAAAAGCCGTTATTCCTGCAATGGTTGGACAATTTATTTCTGTTTTTAAAGATACATCATTGGTTGCGGTGATAGGATTAGCGGATTTCCTTGGTATGGGGAAAAAAATCGCTGCCAACCCTGAATATCTAGGAAAATATATGGAGTTATACATTGTCATTGCGTTTATATACTTCATTTTCTGCTTTTTAATGTCCCATGTAAGTAAACATATCGAAAAATCACTTGGTGTTGGAACGAGATAGAAAGGAGAATCGGATTATATGGAAAGTGTATTTGGAGTAAATAAATTAACAACCCCTTTAACGGAGAGAGAAGATATTATTAAAGTAAATAAATTGAATAAATGGTATGGAGATCATCATGTATTAAAGGATGTAGATCTTACGGTTAAGCAAGGAGAGGTTATCGTTATTTTAGGACCATCTGGGTCAGGCAAATCAACCTTTATTCGTACGATTAATGCTTTAGAAGAATTTCAAAAAGGTGAAATCATTGTTGATGATATTGCATTAACCGATGATGTTAAAAATATTGAAGAGATTCGTAAAGAAACGGGAATGGTATTTCAATCCTTTAATTTATTTCCACATATGACAATTTTGAAAAATATTTCTTTAGCTCCTATCTGGGTGAGAAAGTGGAAGAAAACAAAAGCGGAGCAAATTGCAAAGGATTTGCTAGAAAGGGTAGGTATTCCTGAACAAGCGAATAAATACCCTGGACAATTATCAGGTGGGCAACAGCAGCGTGTTGCAATTGCAAGAGCATTAGCGATGCAGCCTAAGATAATGCTATTTGATGAACCTACATCTGCACTCGATCCAGAAATGGTAAAAGAAGTATTAGATGTTATGAAAACTCTGGCAGAATCTGGTATGACTATGCTTGTCGTAACACATGAAATGGGATTCGCAAGACAAGTAGCAGACCGTATTATCCTTTTTGATAAAGGAGAAATTGTAGAAATGGGTAAACCAGAAGAATTATTTGACAATCCTAAGCATGAACGGACGAAAGCTTTCTTATCTCAGATACTTTAAAAAAAGGCCATTTGGCCTTTTTTTGTTTATTCTATTTTAATATAGCGCAACTTCATCACCAACTATCTTTCTGCAATTCTCATAAGCAAGAGGAGAGGGGTGGATAAATAAGAATATTGGTGCAGTATAGTAAGTTTTTTAATGATGTAAAAATTTAGAAATTCATTTTGTATAAAAAATCACTATTTTGATAATTATATAAGTAGGTACAGAAAAATAGATGGTGATACCAATGAAGGGCCTAAGTAGACTTGAAGCAATCATGTGGAGTATTGCACTTCCAGGTTTTAGTCAGTTGTTATTGAAAAAATATTGGAAAGGAACATTGTTTGTTATTTTAGAGTTTATTATAAATGCGAAAAGTAACTTCAATATGGCAATTATGCTTAGTTTTTGTGGCAATATCCAAGAAGCGATAGACGTAATAGACTTTCAATGGATATTGTTTTATCCGTGTTTATATATGTTTGCGATGTGGGATGCTTATAAAGAAGTAATGGATACAGACAATGAATACGCATTTTTGCCATTTGTTTTTTGCGCATATTTTGTTACGGTGGGCGTTTTTTATTCAACAAAGTTGAAGCTATTTGGCGTATTGTTCGGTCCTGTTTTTTTACCGATGGTTTTTTTGATACCTGGTATCATTTGCGGTCATATAGTAAAGTATTGTTTAATCTATTATAGGAAAAAGAGACATTTGTGAAACGTATGCTAGATCCTAGATATAGGGTGAAAGCATAGGATTCATTATGTTTATTTAAAAAATTATCAGTAAAATAAAAAAATAGAAAAAACTATTGGCAAAATAGCTCAACTATGTATATAATTAATACATATTAATATTTGTATACTACTCAAAGGGGAGTAGCTTTTAGGTTGATACCTAAAACAAAGTCGTCAGTTCATGGCATTTGCCATCGGCTTTGTTGGCATATTAGTGCTTAGCAAGACCTTTGCCTATTTGGCAAAGGTCTTTTTTGCGCACTTTTGTACATAATAACGAGAGTTGTAGCAAAACCTGCTAATAGGAAGTATACAAATAAATACCTAAAGGGGGAAAAATTATTGGATGCGAGCATGTTATTAGAGTATGGTTGGGTTTTATTAATTCTAGTTGTATTAGAGGGGTTATTGGCAGCAGATAATGCAGTAGTTATGGCGGTTATGGTTAAACATTTACCTGCTGAGCAACAAAAAAAGGCGCTTTTTTATGGCCTATTGGGTGCGTTTGTTTTCCGTTTCGCTACGTTATTTATGATTTCGTTTTTGGTAGACGTATGGCAAGTTCAAGCGATAGGTGCCATTTATCTTCTCTTCATTGCGGTGCATAATATTTATGGCAAATATGCGAAGAAGAATGAAGGGGATAAGGAGAAGAAGACGAAGAAACAATCTGGTTTTTGGATGACTGTTTTAAAAGTAGAGTTAGCAGATATTGCTTTTGCAATCGATTCTATGTTAGCGGCAGTTGCGCTTGCAATTACCTTACCAAAAACAAATTGGTTTTCGCTTGGTGGAATTGATGGCGGACAATTTTTAGTTATGTTCATGGGTGGTTTGATTGGATTAATCATCATGCGTTTCGCAGCAAACTGGTTTGTCAAGTTACTTCATTCCCGCCCGTCTCTTGAAACAGCAGCATTTTTAATTGTTGGTTGGGTTGGTGTGAAATTGGCTGTATTTACTTTAGCACATCCATCTGTAGGATTCCTAGATGAACATTTTCCAGAATCTAAAATATGGAAAGGGATTTTCTGGGTTGTATTAGTAGCAATTGCAATTGGGGGATATTTCTTTTCCAATAAAGAAGCTGTTAAAACAAAGGAAAGCAATGCATAAAAGGTTAGAAAAAGCCATCCATATTTTGGAATGGCTTTTTCTAATAATTTATTCAACAAACTACGCTAGATTAGCGATATTACTGTGTTTTACCTGATAGTTCTGCTTGTGCTTGTTGAACAAGTCTTTTTGTAATTTCTCCTCCAACAGAGCCGTTGGCACGAGAAACGGTATCTGATCCTAAATTTACTCCAAATTCTTGTGCAATTTCATATTTCACACTATCTAAATATTGTTCAATTCCCGGAACTAATAATTTATTACTAGAAGCCATTCTTTTCTTCCTCCTTATTAATAGTACAGTGATTATTTATCAAATTCATTTGCAATTTATATGGAAATGATAAATGATTCTGTATTAATAATATATGGATTTTATTGAAGTTCATTAGTGGTAATGTTTGTTTATATGGGAGAAAATAGGATAAATTACAATCAACATAAATTTTTTGAAAAATTTGTTCTTGTCATTTGCTTTATGAAAAGAATTTCAAAAAAATGAATCTTTCCCAACTACATTTGCGTATCGTATAATGTTACAGTGCCTCTATAAAAGTTAAATAAACAATTATAATATAAGGTTGTACGACTAGGGATAGATAACTTATACTGTTTATTATTCATGCATAGAAAAAAAGATCTTATTAAAGAGGTTCTTTATTAATTAGCTTTGAAAGAAAGGGATTGTTTTTTAATGGGCAAGAAGTTTAAGTTAGTCCTTCAAAACCTAACTCCTGCGCAAATGATAACCAGCTATTATATATTAGCAGTTAGTATATCTGTTCTGTTATTGAGTTTACCAGGTGTACATAAAGAAGGAGTAACGGTATCGTTTATGGATACACTTTTTACTGCAGTAACAGCAGTAAGTGTAACAGGACTAACGGTAATTAATATCGCAGAGACATATAGTACATATGGAATTATCATCTTAATGCTTGTTTTACAATTTGGCGGAATTGGCGTTATGGCTATAGGAACATTTTTCTGGATGATTTTTCGGAGGAAGATAGGATTAAGAGAGAGACAGTTAATTATGATTGATCACAATCAGTCTAATCTGTCAGGGTTAGTCAATTTAATTAGAGAAATCTTTAAAATTATTGTAATCATTGAAGTTGTTGGAGCTATTATTCTTACATTGCAATTCCATAATTATTATCCTACCTGGAAAGAATCTCTTTTACATGGAGCTTTTGCGTCCGTTAGTGCTACAACAAACGGAGGTTTAGATTTAACAGGACAATCTCTTATTCCATTTAAGGATGATTATTTTGTACAGTTGGTAAATATCATTCTAATTACATTGGGAGCAATCGGTTTTCCTGTATTAATTGAAGGAAAGAATTATCTTTTTCCAAAAGAAGGGAATGTGAATCTTAAATTTTCTTTATTTACAAAGTTAACGACCATGACGTTTGGTTTTCTTTTGTTATTTGGAACAATTATGTTTATTCTTTTAGAATGGGGTAATTATTATGCAGGAATGAACTGGCACCAAATATTCTTTAATGCCTTTTTCCATTCTACGTCTACACGAAGCGGTGGGTTAGCAACAATGGATTTAAATGCATTTTCTATTACGACATTGCTTATTTTTTGTTTTCTTATGTTTATCGGTGCTTCTCCAAGTTCAGTCGGTGGTGGAATACGAACGACAACCTTTGCTTTAAACATATTATTTATTTATCATTATGCAAATGGAAACAGACATATAAAGATCTTTAAAAGAGAAATACATGAAGAGGATATAATAAAATCATTAGTAGTAACAATATTTGCAACTGGAATTTGTATTGTCGCTGTTATTGCTCTTTCCATAACTGAAAATGCCCCTCTTATTGCAATCCTTTTTGAAGTTTGTTCTGCTTTCGGTACTACAGGGCTTTCCTTAGGCTTGACTCCAGAATTATCTAACTTTGGAAAATGTGTGATTATGCTCCTCATGTTTATCGGAAGAATTGGATTGACTTCATTCATCTATATCATCGGTGGAAAAGAGAAAAAAGATAATTTCCACTATCCAAAAGAACGAATCATTATTGGGTGAAACACCACCTTTACGAAAACACCCTATTTAACTAATTAAAAACCCAAACAAGGATTGTACTTGTTTGGGTTTTTTTATAGTTAGAATACTTGTGTACCTTATTCCGTTTTAACAAATGTAGGGAAGCATATCTTCTTTTTGCTTGTGAATAATAAGAATGTAAGTGTGAAAGGAGAGATGACAAAAATGGCAAAGCGCAAGGCTGAATTTAATAGTGTAGAAAAATATAGTAAAACTCCGAAGAAAAACATCCAAGAAACGGAATTTTCTGCTGAATTTAGCAGAGGCGAGAACCCAATCAAAGGTGCTAATCGAAATTCTAAGCAAGGAAGAGAGGGAAATTAAATGTCGAAAAAACAAAAGAATCGTAAACAAACAGAGAGCTCAAATGTAGAATTTGGTCAAGAATTTGGCGATGTTAATGCAAGCAAATTCTTTGATACAGAAGCGTTAACAAAAGATAAAGTAAAGGGAAAAGCTAGAAGGAAATAAAGAAATCTTCCCATCAGTGAATCCGTAACTGATGGGAAGATTCTTCAAAATCTATCTATTCGAAGTATATGTCGACCGTTTAAAGAGTAGTTGTTTCAATTTTGAACTTCTTAACTCAATCAGCGGCTGTGTTAAAGAAATGATTATATTGCTTGAAAGCAGCATCGTTATTAAGAATGATACAACGACAATCATCACATAGGATCTCGGAGATACAAATATATCCGGCAAATCGCTTTGTCTAAAAAGACGAATAAAGAAACCGTGTAATAAATATACATATAACGTTGATTTACCAAATTTAGTAAAAAAATACTCCCTTTTTGGTACACATGTGAAAAAACAAAAAATCATTAGAAAGCTTAATATATAGAAAAATACTCGCATTGCCATTCCTGCAATATACCCTTCCCCTAATGTCTCATAAGATTTAGAACCAAATAACCATTGATAATTAATCGACGGAAAGAAATGAAAACCGATAAAAACAAGAGCGAAAATGATAATAGCGCTAATTTTAGCTTTTCTCGTTTTAACTAAATTGAAATGTTCCTTCTTCATATAAAAGCCCATTAAGAATAAAGGGAAGAAAACGAATGTTCTTGTTAAACTTAAATAGGTTGATGTCCAGTCAATCATACCTATTGCAAGTCCTAAAAGTAGGGATATAATAATCCCTTGTATCGGCTTTAATTTCACAAAAGCTAATAAGAAGATGTTCCAAAAAAATAAACTAATTAAAAACCATAATGACCAATGTGGTGTTAACGGTTCAATGGCAAAAGTCGACTTTCCATAAAGAAAATAATAAAAAATGCTGTATACTAATTGAAAGATCAGGTAAGGAATAATCAGCTTCTTTGCATATTTTTTTATATAGCCCTTATCCGAAATCCCCTTAGCAAAAAATCCCGAAATTAATATAAATGCCGGCATATGAAAAGTGTAAATTACTTTATATAACGTATAAATATTTTGATTGTCATTTATAAATGATTGGATAAAATGACCGAAGACAACGAAAAAGATCAAAATAAATTTTGCATTATCAAAGTAGTAATCCCGTTGTTTCATAAACTCATCCTTTCATGAATGGAAATATCATATATTTCACTAACTATATATAACACAAAATCCCTTGTTTTAATCGCATGTAGTCAATCTGTTAAATAAATAACTTTTATTTATTACAAAAATGAAATGAACTGGTGAACAACCCAAAGAGAAAAAATCTTATTTATCATAGCAGGTAAACCTTTAAATTTGTTTAATTTTTTGTGGGTCTCTATTAAGAAATAATAGGGGAGAAAGGGATATATTGGATAGATTGTGACAATTCATTTGTTTCTTTTAAATAGGGAGCTTCTTTTTCCTATTTATAAAAATAGTTTTATTCTCTTATTTTTTCCAGAAGTAAAGGAAATTCGAAAATTATGTAGAATAATGTAAACACTACGTTTGTAAGGAGGGTAACCACTAGGATGGATCGTATATCCTATTCAGAAGAATATCGCCAATTGCAGAAGAAACTAAGCGAAGTCGAGAAAGAGAATACAATTCTGAGAAAAAAACTAGAGGAAAAGAGTCATATACAGGATAGGCGATCAACTGTTTTCCAAACAATAAATGTAGGAATCATTATATTTGATAAAAATGGTGTTATTCGCGATATCAATACATTTCTTTGTGATAACTTTAACTTAAAAGTTGATCAAGTTGTCGGTAGAAATATAACCCACTTCCTTCAACAAGAAGAGCGTTCGATGATAAGAAATAATATTAACAATCTAATAACCAAATCTGATTTGCATTCAAAACGTAGCATATTACCGTTAACAATTAATAATAAATTACATTATTTTGAAACCTTAACAAGTTGCTTGCCATATGATATGGGTTTTGTAACAATCATCGAAAATATTACAGAAGAAATAGAGAAAGAGAAAGAAAAAGAAGAAACACAAATTTTGTATAATGAATTTTTTACAGAAGCACTAGATGGGATAATGCTATGGAAAGAAACAGGGCAAATTATTGCAGCTAATGCCTCTGCTCTTAAAATTTTTGAAAGCACGAAGGAACAATTGCTGACTTCGAAGATTAGTGACTATATTTATAAAAAAGATAAGCAATATGCTGAAATAGTCATGAATTTATATCATCAAAAGGAAAATCGTGATGAATTAATGTTTTTGATGCCAAATGGGCAGAAGAAAATACTGGAATTTACAACAAAACTCCATTCGGTGGAAGGTTTAAATATGAGTATTTTTCGCAATATAACGGAACGATACAAAATGGAAGAGGAAATAAGAGAAAGTAAGGCGATGTTCGAAAATATTTTTGAAGAAGTTTTTGATGGTATTATTATTTGGGATCAGAAATTTACAATAATAGATATGAATAAAGCGGCAGAACGTCTATTGTGCAAAAATAAAGAGCAAGTAATCGGTCTAGATTTATTATCCACTCTTCCTCCTGCTAAATCGATAGGCGAAGATATCAAGCCTAAATTAATTCATTTGAAGGAAGAAGGACAAAATCAAGGACTATATACAGTGAAATTTCAGAATAAATGGGAGTACACACAGCTAGAATATAGAAATAAATTTAATGTTTATTCTGGCTTAAATATTACTACGCTACGTGATATTACAGAGAATGCCATCTTGGAAGAACAACTGAGGAAATCATCTACATTAAATGTTGTAGGAGAATTGGCAGCAGGAATAGCACATGAAATTCGTAATCCAATGACAGCTTTAAAAGGGTTTATTCAACTATTAGAAACAGATGTGGCTTCTCCTGAAAATGAAATGTACTTTGGGGTAATAAAATCGGAGCTAACGAGAATTGAATCAATTATTAATGAATTTTTATTGCTTGCTAAGCCACAGGTAGTCAAATATGTAAAAAGTGATTTAAGGCAGATTATGAATGAAACGATGGAATTACTTCATGCTCAAGCAGTATTACAAAATGTTCAATTTATAAAAAAATACGAAGAAGAAATTCCGATGATTTACTGTGAACCTAATCAACTGAAAAAAGTATTTATAAATATTATCAAAAATGCAATAGAGGTATTAGAAGATGGCGGAGAAATCGAGGCTTCGATGGAAGTAAAACAAGATTACTTCCATATATCAATCCAGGATAATGGAAAAGGGATGAGTAAAGAAAAGCTAGCTAGAATAGGAGAGCCTTTTTATACGACAAAAGAAAAAGGAACAGGATTAGGTTTATTAGTATCTTATCAAATAATAGAAGACCATCAAGGGAAAGTGAAAGTAGAGTCGGAGCTGGGCATTGGTACGACTTTTCACCTCCTACTTCCAATAAACATAAACAAAATAGACTAATGGAATTATTACAAAAGACCCCGTTAATGTAAACTAGGTCTTTTTTTGTTGAAGTAAGGTAAAAGGGAAAGCATCTCGTAAACTTTGTCCGTTTTCTAAAAGATTGTTGTTTTTTCAATAGGAAAAAAGAATTAGTTAATACTGATTTTCTTTCTTGACACAACCAACTACTTTTATTAGTATCTAATTAGAAGGTTATGAAAGTAGGTGGTTGAATGCAATTAGATAAATTGGTTGCTTTTTATAAAACAATGGGAGACCCAACGAGAATAAGAATTATTTCTTTATTAGCAAACAAACCATGGAATGGGCAAGCTTTAGCAGATAAACTAGGCTTATCTGCCCCTACGATTACACATCATTTAAAGAAAATGCGTGAAATAAATATCGTCTATGATAGAAGAGATAAGAACACGATTTATTTTTATTTAAACAAATCTGTTATTTTGCAGCAAACAGAAGCCTTAAAAAAACTTGCTATAGGAATGGAGGAAAGTGTAATGACTGTTAACAATGAGGAACAAACAAAAATTATCGAAAACTTCTTTACTGCAGAGGGAAGACTTAAGAATATCCCTGCTCAAAGAAAGAAGAAATTAATAGTATTCAAATACATGTTAAAAGGATTAGTTTTTGGAAGAAAATATGAGGAAAAAGAAATAAATGAACATATAAAACAGTACTTTGATGATTATGCCACAATTAGAAGAGAATTTATCATTAATCATTTTATGTATAGAGAAAATAATATATATGAACTTAATCCAGAGGAAATGTGGGCAAAGTAAAAAATAGGAAGGACTGATCAACAGAGTCAAACAGTCCTTAAAAGAATGATCGGTATTTTTGTTAATATTGTTGCTATAATCCTCTGCCTAAATACACTTTGCTTTCAAATGGGAAAGCTTTTAATCCCCGTGTTTCGGCTATAGGATCTCACTCTCGCAAATCGAGACCACTGAAAAAGTGATAGCTATTGATGATTGATAGTAACCGCCTTTTAAACTTAGATGTGCAAATTGTTTTCCGAGGTGCCCACGTGACTCATAGGGGCGAGCGCCGAGCCGCTTCACAGCTCACGCTCCTGCAGGGTCTCGGACTTTCTCGCATCTCCCGTAGGAGTCGAGCGGACGCCTCTCCAAACCAACTTAATATTCGCTTTCAAATAAATAAATTCTTATTTAATTTGGAGATACTATTCTTTTTCAGTGCCCTCCGCAAATCCAAGAGGAGTCTAAGTTTATGTGTATTCAGGCTGCTCATTATTTCTACTTAGAATATTTTTATAAAAATGCTAAAATCAATTATAAAATTCTGGTTTGCGATCGGTAAAAATAGGGATAGTCTTCCGAACTTCTGTAACTTTATCTAAATGAACAGAGGCTGTTAGAATTTCTTCTTCTTCACCGGCTTCTGCTACGATTTCTCCCCATGGATCAATAATCATACTATGTCCTGCAAAGACATTATCAGGATCTGCACCAACGCGATTACAAGCAATTACAAAGCATTGATTTTCAATGGCTCGAGCAATAAGGAGGCTTTTCCAGTGTGCCAATCTTGGCTTTGGCCATTCAGCAACAACAAAGATTGCTTCCGCCCCTTTTGTTGTATGTGCTCTTATCCATTCTGGGAAGCGAATATCATAGCAAATCATACTAGCAAACATTCTCTCTTCTAAAGAAAACAATCCACTTGATGTTCCGCTTTTTAAATATAAATGTTCATCCATTAATTGGAAAAGGTGGAGCTTGTCATAGGTGTGGGCGACATTTCCTGATTTATCTATAACAATAAGGGAATTAAATATGCCATTTTCCTTCTTATTCGCAATAGATCCACCAATGATGTGAACTTGATGTTTAAGTGCTAATTCACTTAAAAAAGAGATAGTTCTTTTGGCATGATTATCAGCAATTGATGAAAGTCTTGCTAAGTCATAGCCCGTTGACCATAGCTCAGGCAATACAATGATATCGCAGTTATCTTTGCAAGCGGCCGTAATTTTTTCTTCTGCTTGCTGAAAATTATCTTCTGGTTTACCGAATGCAATATCCATTTGAATCAAACTAATTCGAAAATTCAAAAGCTAACACCTCTATTCATCTTCGTTATTTTCCTATATAATGATAATCAACTAAAAAATCCAATTATTAAGGTAATTTGGTTATATCATAAAAAAGCGAATTATTAAATGATTATTTTTGTATTGCATCATTTAAGTAAGTGAAATATTTTTAGCGATTATCCCACTATTAACGGACAGGAATACGCTCATTTCTTTTTGTAGGAGATTTGATAATCAACTGTTTGTAAAGGTTGAATGATTCCATTAACATCAGCGGGGAAAAAGAAGAAAAATTTCCCTGATGGAAGTTTCACTTTATCGTTTAAAGAAGGTGTGAGTTATATGAAGAAATATGAACAATCTCAGTTATTGAAAAATTTGCCAGAACAATTCTTTGCTTCATTAGTTACAAAAGTTAATAGCTATATTGAGAGAGGTTATGATGTGATTAATTTAGGACAAGGTAATCCAGATCAACCGACTCCTTCTACTATTATCCAGAGCCTGCAAGCTGCAGCAGAAGAACCGAAAAACCATAAGTATTCACCTTTTAGAGGCTATCCTCATTTAAAAACGGCCATTTCTCAATTTTACAAGCAAGAATATAATGTAGATTTAAATCCTGAAACAGAGGTGGCTATTTTATTTGGGGGGAAGGCAGGTCTTGTTGAAATTCCGTTATGTCTATTAAATCCAGGAGAAACAGTAATGGTTCCAGATCCTGGCTATCCCGACTATTTATCTGGGATTGCTTTAGCACAAGCAGAAACAGTTATGATGCCGTTGCGAGAACAAAATGGGTTTTTGCCCAATTATAAGGATATAGCAGAAAAGGATTTAGAGAAAGCAAAGTTAATGTTTTTAAATTACCCAAACAATCCGACAGGAGCGATAGCAACAAAGGAATTCTTTGATGAGACAGTTTCTCTAAGTAAAAAGCATGACATTTGTGTTGTCCATGATTTTGCATATGGTGCGATTGGCTTTGATGGAAAGAAACCAATTAGTTTTCTTCAAGCTGATGGAGCAAAGGATATTGGAGTTGAAATATATACATTGTCAAAGACGTTTAATATGGCAGGCTGGAGAGTAGCCTTTGCAGTTGGAAATAGCAGTGTTATTTCAGCTATTAATCTTTACCAAGACCATCTGTATGTAAGTTTATTTGGTGCGATACAGGAAGCTGCTTACACGGCATTAACAGAATCTCAAGAGAGTGTAAAAAGGATGAATGAGCTTTATGAAAAGAGACGAAATATATTAATAAAAGGACTCAACGAAATTGGTTGGGAAGTGAAGGCGCCAGAGGGATCCTTCTTTGCTTGGCTGAAAATACCAGATGGTTTTACGTCACAAGAATTTAGTGATTATTTATTAGAGACAGTACATATTGCAATGGCTCCAGGATCCGGTTTTGGTCAATTTGGAGAGGGATATGTTCGAGTGGGGTTATTAACAGAAGTGGATAGATTACAAGAGGCCATTGAAAGATTAAGTACACTTCCGATTTTTAAATAAGATGGAATAAAGCTATAAAATTTCATTTAGGATTGAATAGATTTTTATCTATTTAATCCTTTTTTAATATAAAGAGTACTAGCTTTTTTTATATGAGGGGAAATAATGGGCGGAAATAACCAAAAAGAAAGCGTTTGCTTACTTTAGTCATACCATTCGACTATTTTCGTCACGTTTCTTGTCGAACAACAGTAATGGTTAGATAGATAAATAGGTCTTTTTACCTATTTTTTCTTAAAAAAATGTCTAATATTGCGAATCTATTTACTTTTATTTGTTTTATTGTAATAATTCATCAAGTAAACAATAATGAATTGTTTGAAAGTTGGAATTTGATTAGGAGGAAGAAAAAGGTGTATTGTAAGAAAACAGAATTGTTAGATGAAATTCAAGAGAAGAGGGAGGTAATGATAAAAACAGCAAAAGAGCTTGGTACTATTGATGCGGAGACGATTAGGTTAAGTCAAGAGCTTGATGAATTAATCTATAAATATCAGCTTGTTTTTCGTTACGAACGAGAAAAAAGAAAACAAATAAAAAGAAAATATAAAAACACTCGAATTTTTTGGTCTAATGCTAGTCAATATAAGCGCAAAAATTATTCTGAGGTTGTATATAGATAATATACTATTAAATAATATTGGTGAAGGGTAATGGCAGTAATTACCTAATAATATCTCATCTAAATCAATGCCCTTCTGTAATTAAATGATGTTAATACCCCATTATTCCGCATGTGTCCACGATCAGGATAAAGAAAAAAGCATCTTTTGTTCAATAGTTATTCCCCTCTTTGTGGAAAGAAGGGAAATATAAAGGAACATGCAAGAAGCGAAGAAGTAGGTTGTTAGTCTATTAAAGGTAAAATAATATTCACCCTTGTTCCTTTCTTTTCTCTACTAGATATTTGTATTTCACCATCGAATGATTCAATGATTCTTTTACATACAACAAGCCCCAAGCCGGTACCTGATTCCTTCGAAGTGTTAAATGGTTCAAATATTTTCTTTAATTGACGGCTGGACATGCCTATACCATTATCCGTTACTGAAATAAGTACGTTTGAACGAATAGGACGAACTGTAAGCTCTAATTGACCACCATTTTCCATTGCTTCAAGTGCATTTTTTGTTAAATTCAACAGTACTTGTTTCATTTGATCTGCTATTCCAAGTACATAAATGTCTTCATCAGGCACTTTGTCAATATACTTTACATTATATAAATTTGCTTCTGAAATAATAAGTGGATTAAGTTCTGCTATAATCATTTTTAAATTCATATTATGTTTTTTTTGTGCTGTAGGCTTTCCTAAAATGAGGAATTGACTTACAATTTCATTTATTCGAGCAATTTCTTTTTGGATAATGGAAAAGTATAGCTGATCCTTTTGATCTTGATGTTTTTCACTTAATAATTGGATCAATCCTTTAATTCCTGTTAAAGGGTTTCTAATTTCATGAGCTGAACTAGCAGCTAAATTACCAACAAGCTCTAATTTTTGGATTTCATTCTCTTTTGTTTCTTCCTTTCTTACTTTTCTTTGATAGTAAAGAATCATAATCAGATAAATAAGGTGAAAAATGAGAATGAAGAACAGAGGTATCCAAATATTTGCTTTGACAATGTTCCAAATATTCGGTTTTACTAATTCAACCATGATTGACCAAGGTAAACGGTCAATCGGCATGTTAATGACATTTTCGCCTAAAGTTGCACCATCATTTATATAGAGAATGGTTTCTTTTTGCCCATTCATAATCGCAATATTTTCCTCTGAGGATAACATCTTCGTTAAATTAATAAGGTAATCGACACGAAGATATGCTGTTATAATCGCGTCTAGTCTATTATGTTGACCTAATATTGGCATTGCAATACCGATAACCTTCTGTCCGTTACTTAATACTTCTTCTCGATTAGAAATCACTAAATCCTTTGAGTTTATAACTTCCAATATATAATCTTCCTCTGAAATATCAATGGAATCATAAGTATCATTTACCCCTGCAATCGTTTTCCCTTTACTGTCGAGTAAAAATAAACCCCCATAGATATGCTCATTCGTAAATACTTTTTTAAGTAAGCTATCCATCTCATTAGGTGTATCAATATTTGGTTGAATAGATAGACTTAATATATTTAAAGAGGATACTACTTTGTTTATATAAGAGTCCCATTGCTTTTGGTGGATGGAAGCAACCCATTCTGCATGAGCTTTATTTTTGGCTTCTTCTTTATTTATTTGGTAATTAAAAAAAAGAACTGCAGTAATCATAATAGGAATAACAACGATTACAATATACGAAATTTTTTTTTGTGTAGTTATTTTCATTAATAGATTCTCCATAACGAAATTCCAATGTATAAACTTCATTATAACATGAAATGGTAAAAGCTCAATGACAGGCGGAGTTCTACAGAAATTGACAAATCTAAGGGAGAATACTATAATTTATCTGAATTCGAGATAATGAATTATTCTAATAAGGGAAGTTTAATATGGAAAAAAAAGATATTGAACAATCATTAAAATTATATATTGTTATGTCTCGAGCATTTCGAGCAATCAATGAAAATGTGAATAAATTAATTACTGCAAATGGATTGAATCCAACTGAGTTTGCTGTTCTCGAATTGTTGTATCATAAAGGAGATCAACCGTTACAGCAAATAGGAGGTAAGATTTTATTAGCAAGTGGAAGTATTACCTATGTAGTTGATAAACTGGAAGAAAAAGGGTATTTAAGAAGAATTGCCTGTCCAACAGATCGAAGAGTCACATTCGCTCAAATAACGGAAAATGGCAAACAGTTGATTGAAAGCATTTTTCCAAATCACGAACAAAGAATCCATGAAATCATGTCTGAACTATCACCAGGAGAAAAAGATGTGGCAATTGAATTAATTAAACGCCTTGGTTTATCAGTTGGAAAATAGTCATTGTATAATGTAAAAAGCGAGTATTCATAAATAGGATAAAGGTTTATTTCGAAGGAACTATTTGAAATAAATCTTCCTTACGAATTTCGCTTTTATGTATTTGTGTTGTTAATATTCATGTATAATTATAGTGATACATAGAAGAAATAGGGGGTATATAAATGAAATTTTCGGAATTTACATACAAAAGACCAAATATTGAAGAGTTTGCAGTTAAGATGAATGAACTATTAGTAGATTTTAATAATGCAGAACATGTTCAGCAGCAAATTACTGCGATAGAGAAAATAAACGAGCTAAGAAATGATGTTTCTACAATGTTTAATTTATGCTATATTCGACACTCTGTTGATACAAATGATGAATTTTATCAAAAAGAACAAGATTATATGGATGAAGTATCTCCTAAGGTGGAGGGGCTTACTACTAAATATTACGAAGCGCTTGTAAAATCTAAGTTTAAAGAACAATTGGAAGAAAAATGGGGACATCAGCTATTTGCATTAGCGGAAGCTCAATTAAAAGTGTTCTCAGAAGAAGTAGTAGAGCTTTTGCAACAAGAAAATAAACTATCAACAGAATACACAAAGCTTGTAGCTTCTGCAAAGATAATGTTTGAGGGAGAAGAAAGAACACTTGCACAATTGCAGCCATTTACGGAATCAAAAGACCGTGATACTAGAAAGGCTGCTAGTGAAGCCCGTTTTGCTTTCTTTGGTGAGCATGAAGAGCAGTTAGATAGAATATATGATGATATGGTAAAGGTTCGTACAGAAATTGCCAAAAAGCTAGGATATGAAAACTTTGTCGAGCTAGCATACTATCGTATGTATCGTACCGATTATAATGCAGAAATGGTTGCCGCATTTAGAGATCAAGTAAAAGAACATATCGTCCCATTAACAACAAAATTAAAAGAAAGACAGCAAAAAAGAATAGGGGTCGACTCCTTAAAATATTATGACGAACCATTCGAATTTTTAACGGGGAATGCTACTCCTAAAGGAGATCCAGCCTGGATAGTTGAAAATGGTCAAAAAATGTATAAGGAACTATCAAAAGAAACTGGTGATTTCTTTTCCTATTTGAGAGAAACAGAATTAATGGATTTGGTTGCTAAAAAAGGAAAAGCAGGGGGAGGATATTGTACCTTTATTGAAAATTATAAAGCGCCATTTATTTTTTCTAACTTCAATGGAACTTCAGGAGATATTGATGTATTAACACATGAAGCAGGTCATGCATTCCAAGTGTACTCTAGTGGTGGATTTGATATTCCTGAATACTATTGGCCGACATATGAAGCTGCAGAAATTCATTCGATGAGTATGGAGTTCTTTACATGGCCATGGATGGAATTATTCTTTAAAGAAGATGTAGAGAAATATAAGTTTTCTCATTTAAGCTCAGCACTCTTATTCCTTCCTTATGGAGTATCAGTGGATGAATTCCAACATTGGGTATATGAAAATCCGACCGCTACTCCAAAAGAAAGAAAACAGGCTTGGAGAAATATCGAAAAAAAATATAGTCCACATCTTGATTATGATGGAAATGAGTTTCTAGAGAATGGTGGCTTCTGGCAAAAGCAAGGGCATATTTTTAGTTCTCCATTTTATTATATTGATTATACATTGGCGCAAATCTGTGCATTCCAATTCTGGAAACGTTCAAGAGAGAATCAAGAAGATGCTTGGGCTGATTATGTTAAGCTATGCAAATTAGGGGGAAGCATGCCGTTTACGGAATTAGTGAAAGAGGCTAATTTAATCTCTCCATTTGAAAATGGCTGTGTAGAGTCAGTTGTCGGCGTAATTGATGAGTGGTTAAGTTCTGTAGATGACCGAAATCTATAAAAGAAAACCGTGGGATTGCCCCACGGTTTTCTTTTTATTTACTGACTAATAGATTGTGTTTGCACTGGTTTGACCTTAATTTGGTCATCCTCAATAACTGCAGTTAATTCTTTAACTGTTGGCTCATCGAGAATAACATCTGCTAATTGATCTTCTAAATGCTCTTGAATTACTCTTCTTAAAGGACGAGCACCAAAGCTTGGATGTGTTCCTAATTCTACGATTTTCTCTTTGGCCGTTTCGGTTACTTGTAAAGTGATTTGCTGTTCTTGTAAATTTTGAGAAAGTTCCTCTAATAATAAGTCTGTAATTTGTAGTAAGTGTTCTTTTTCCAATGATTTAAACTCGATAATCGCATCAAAGCGGTTAAGGAATTCTGGTTTAAAGAAGTTTCCTAATGTTTGTAAAAGATTGCTTTCTTCGATTGCATCATTATTTCCAAAGCCAACAACCCTATGTTTATGGGCGACACTTGCATTACTTGTCATAATAATAACAGAGTCTTTAAAGCTGACAGTGCGTCCTTGGCTATCTGTTAAGCGTCCGTCTTCTAGAATTTGCAAGAAGATGGATTGAATATCAGGATGTGCTTTTTCGATTTCATCTAGCAGAATAATGCTATATGGATTTCTTCTAACTTTTTCTGTTAATTGTCCTGCTTCTTCATGACCAACATATCCTGGAGGAGAACCAATGATTTTACTAATGCTATGTTTCTCCATATATTCACTCATATCTAGGCGAATCATACTATCCTTGCTGCCGAATAATTCTTCTGCTAGTGTTTTGGTAAGTTCCGTTTTCCCCACACCAGTTGGACCGACGAAAAGGAAGCTACCAATTGGTCTCGTTTTTGATTTAAGTCCTGCTCTACTACGTTTAATGGCTTTAGCCACTTTGCGAACAGCCTCATCCTGTCCAATTACTTTTGCTGCTAATCGATCACTTAAAAACTTCATTTTTTGCTGTTCATCTTCCTGTAATTTTCCTACTGGAATGCCCGTTTTCTTTTCGATTAATTGCTGGATAAGGGCAACATCCACAATCGGCTTATCATCATTGTTTGGTTCATTTAATGCCTTTTCAAGCTGTTGTTCTTCTTTGCGCAGTTGAGCTGCTTTTTCATAATTTTCTTCTTTTAATACTTTTTCTTTTTCTTTTGCTATCATAGCAAGACGATTTTCGATTTCTTCCGTGTTTTGATAAGTAGAAGAAAGATTCATTTTAGAACCAGCCTCATCCATTAAGTCAATCGCTTTATCTGGTAAGAAGCGGTCTTGAATATAACGATGGGATAGCTCAGTACATGCTTTTATTGCATCTTCCGTGTAAGAAACTTCATGGAATTTTTCATATTTATCCTTAATGCCATTTAAAATCGATAATGTAGCTTCCACAGATGGCTCACTTACTTGCACTGGCTGGAATCGTCGCTCTAAGGCAGCATCCTTTTCGATTTGACGATATTCTTTTAAGGTTGTTGCCCCAATGATATGCAGTTCGCCGCGAGCTAATGCTGGTTTTAAAATATTCCCAGCATCCATAGAGCCTTCTGCAGAGCCTGCACCTACTAACTGATGGATTTCGTCAATAAAGACAATAACATTTTTTCTAGCTTGTACTTCTTGAATGACTTGCTTCATTTTTTCTTCAAATTGACCGCGAATACCTGTATTTGATACAAGGGAAGCCACATCTAATAAGTAAATTTCTTTATTTTGTAATTTTTTTGGAACATTGCCTTCCATAATTTTTAAAGCTAATCCTTCTGCTATCGCTGTTTTCCCGACACCAGGTTCCCCGATTAGTACTGGATTATTTTTATTTCTTCGATTTAGAATCTCGATTATACGTTCAATTTCATTTTCTCTTCCGATAACTGGGTCAATCAAACCAGCATTAGCCATTTGATTTAAGTTTTTCCCATGTTTATCGAGAATGCCAGCTTTTTTATTGTTATTAATAAAAGGAGCTTCCTTTGAAGCACTAGCTCCCCCTAATGAATTTGATTGGTTAAGTGATTGAAATAACTCGTCAAAAGGGGAAGGTTGGAAAAACATTGGGCCGTTTTGTGCTGTCATTTTTTGCTTTTCTTTTTGATAGCAAACATGACAAATATTCATTGTGCTTTCCATATTGTTTAATACAAATCGTAAGCTGATTGTGGCACTGTTTTGTTGGCAAATTTCACATTTCATCATTAAATATCCTCCTTTTGATTTTGACTAATATTGACCTTTTGTAATTATGATTATACTTTGACCTTTTTTGACTTTCAAGTTTTTTGCTTAAAAAATATTAATGGAATTTTATTCCGTTTAAAAATCTCCTGAAGACTCTTTACTTGCATACAGAATGGGAGGAAGATAGACTGGGTTCTTCCTAATCCAAATGTAAATATTCTTGTTCAAAATTAGGAAGCTATTTCATTTAAAAATTTATTTTTTATTTAGAGAAAATGCTCGTCATTGTTTGTCCATTTCTACATATAGTTGATGTAGGGAGGGAAATCTGTGAAAAATAAATGGTATGCTGCAATACAGCTAGCAGCGGTGTATGTAGGTACTGTTGTCGGTGCTGGATTTGCGACAGGAAGAGAGATAGTAGTCTTTTTTTCACAATATGGATTTATCGGCTTGTTAGGAATCATTGTAAGTGGATTTATTTTTGCGTATTTTGGGGCGAAACTAATGCGTATTTCGGTCAAAATAAAGGCATCTTCCTATCAAGAGTTTACTATTTACTTATTTGGTAATGTCATAGGAACAATGATTAACATTCTATTATTACTTATGCTAATAGGAGTCTGTGCTGTGATGTTTTCAGGAGCTGGTGCTGTATTTGAAGAGCAGCTCGGCCTAGATAAAACGGTTGGCGTCATTTTTACAATTGTCCTTTCTTTAATGGTTATGATGGTAGGAACAAGAGGGTTATTTGCCGTAAACACATTTGTTGTACCTATTATGATCAGTTTCAGCTTTATTCTCTTTATACTTTCTATTTCTTTGCCAGGATTTTTGGGAGAGATATTTCAAATGGAGACCATTACTTGGAAAACGATCAGCTCTCCGTTTTCGTATACTGCCTTAAATTTGGCTTTAGCAATTGCTGTGCTAGTACCTGCAGCCTCTGAAATTGGTGATGAAGAAGTGGTTAAATGGGGAGGTATTTTAGGTGGAATTGCTCTAATGATGATTCTAATATCCAGTCATTTTTCCCTTATTATGCTGAAGGATGTTTATCTGTATTCTATTCCTATGGCTATTATTATGAAAAATTTAGCTCCACAGCTTTCATGGGTTTATATTTTAGTCATATATGGAGAAATTTTCAGTTCGGTAATCGGGAATATTTATGGGTTAGAGAGGCAGTTGCGGAGCTTCATTCCTTTACCAAGTATGGTAATAATCGGTGGAATTATTTTGGTTTCCTATTTAATTAGTTTCGTACAGTATGGCACATTATTATCCTTTTTATATCCTATATTTGGTTACATAAGCTTAGTATTCTTGCTGTTCTTATGGATTAAACCTGTGCCTAAATAATTGGTTTTCGCTTCTAACAAGAAGGTGAGGCTGGGACAAAACTAAAAAACTAATCTTTAAAGACGAATAATCTCTAAAGTAGCTTTTAAATAAAGCTACTTTCTCATGATGGTTTTCTATGTTTTTAAATATAGTCAGGTGTAAAAACTAAGTCGTTCCATTGCGCTACGGACGCACGATGCGCCGGGGAGGAAGCTAAGCCTCCTCGCTGCGCTGCGGGGTCTCAGCCTTTCCTCTATTTCCCGCAGGAGTCGAGCATCCTCCGCTCCATTACACTTCGTTTTTTAAACCTTTTTCAAAACAATAAACACGAATTTTCATGCAAATTAATTACATAATAGTTCGTGTTTATTGTTGAATGAAATGCTTATGTCCCAGCCTCATGTATTTGTCATGTAAAGATACTATTAGTTAATTAATGCTTGTAGGGGAGATGGTATACGTCCGCCTCGGTCAATGAGTTTAGCTGAACTAAATGGATTAACTCCCATTACAGGTGCTCGACCTAAAAGACCGCCGAATTCTACGATTTCTCCCTCTTTCTTTCCTGGGACAGGAATGACACGGACAGCTGTTGTTTTTTTATTAATCATTCCAATAGCTGCTTCATCGGCAATGATTGCTGATAACGTAGCTGCTGTAACATCTCCAGTCAGGGCAATCATATCAAGTCCAACAGAGCATACACAAGTCATTGCTTCCAGTTTAGAAAGGGTTAAGCTGTCATCTAAAATTCCTTTAATCATTCCATTATCCTCACTTACTGGAATGAAGGCGCCACTTAATCCACCAACATAACTACTTGCCATTGCTCCACCTTTTTTAACTGCGTCGTTCATTAAAGCTAATGCTGCAATGGTCCCATGTGTTCCGACACGTTCCAAACCAATCTCTTCTAATATTTCTGCAACACTATCATTAATAGCATTAGTCGGTGCAAGGGATAAATCCATAATTCCAAATGGTACATCTAAACGTTCCGCAACTACTCGTCCAATTAATTCCCCAGCTCGAGTTATTTTAAAAGTTGTTTTTTTGATGATTTCTGAGACTTCTCCTAAATCAGCTTCAGGATATTTCTTCAATGCACTTAATACAACGCCAGGTCCACTAACACCAACATTGATTACAACTTCTCCTTCACCTGCTCCATGGAAGGCTCCAGCCATAAATGGGTTATCTTCAACAGGATTACAGAAAACCACTAGCTTAGCACATGCTAGACCATTTTGATCTTTTGTATTTTCAGCAGCTTTTTTAATTATTTCACCCATTTGTTTTACTGCATCCATATTAATACCGGTTCTAGTCGTAGCAACAGATACGGAGGCACAAACGCGTTCTGTCACAGAAAGTGCCTCTGGAAGGGCAGCTAATAATGTTTGATCACCTTTAGTAATCCCCTTATGTACAAGGGCAGAATATCCACCTATAAAATCTACATTTAAATCTTTTGCGGCTTTATCTAATGTTTTTGCTAGGGTTACTGCTTGTTCTACTGTACTATTTCCTAGAATTTCTGCAATTGGAGTGATAGAAATACGCTTATTAATAATGGGAATTCCATATTCCTTTTCAACAGCATTTGCTACTTCCGTTAATTTGCTTGCATACTTTGTAATTTTTTTATAGACAGACTCATTTAACTTTTGAAAATCTGAATCAGCACAATCATAAAGGCTGATTCCCATCGTAACAGTACGAATATCAAGGCTTTCCATCTGTACCATATTAATGGTTTCCATCATTTCATTCAATGCAATTTTCATTTTCTGACCCTCTTTTCTTAGACACGGTGCATGGATTGAAAAATTTCTTCTAATTGGATATTAATTTTTAAATGAAGTTGCTCGCTTAATTCATCAAACTGTTTTGTTAAGTTATCCAAGTTTTCTTTATCGGTAATATCTACTAACATCATCATTGTAAAGAAATCTTGTAGGATGGTTTGACTGATATCTAGGATATTAATGTGATTATTAGAAAGGATTGTTGTTACCTTACTGATAATTCCAATTTGATCTTTTCCAATGACACTTACGACTGCTCGACGTTGTTGAACCATTATTTCACCTCATACCTCACAATTTTGTTTGCTTCTCAAATAAAACGATTTAATGAATGTATGAAAAAAACAGATTGGATACACCAATCTGTTTCAAAGGATAAGAAGAACCAGGACATGATTATAAATATGTATTGGTTGTTCTTCTGTCCTTTTACCTGAGATTGTGAATCCTTCGGTGCCGTTTGGGAATCCAAACGGTCTCTCCAGAAGCTGCTCCTGTTATAGTTTGATCCATAACATTCATAGCATGTAATTTATTTAAGAAATATAATGTGATGTTAACAGTTTTTTTTCATGTGGTCAACCAAATATTTCTTTTAAGCGCATGGAATATTGGAGCGGAAATTCACTTGGAAAATGGGATAAGTTTGTAACTATTAATAGGGATAAAAAAGTTGATAATGTTTATTATATAACGAAGGATGGAGGTGAAGAAGATGTCAAAAGCACATAGAGAAAAAGAAAGAGAATGGACTGTACGTAAGCAGAAACAAAAGCCACATGGAAAAGTAAAGACAAAAAAAGAATTGGCGGAAGAATAGTTTCTTCCTTATTATAAGGAAGAAATAAAGCGCATACAAAAAAGAAGTCAATAAAAGGAGGCAATCCCTATATAGACTTCTTTTTTGAACATTATTTAATGATACGATAGTTTTTGTGGTTAACAACTGTTCTTTGCTCTAATTCTAAATCACGATAGTTATTCATATAAGTTAAGTCTACAATAACTGAATTTTCATTTACTTTTTCAACAATTCCTTGTAACCCTCTAAATTCAATTATATTTCCAACCTCAGCTCTTTTCACTCAAATCTCTCCTTATCATTCCAAATTTTATATAAATTCTGATTATAGTTTGCACTATTAGAACTTATTCGTAAAAAATAGCAGTATAGTAATCTTAATAAATATATACTATGAAACTGCAAATAAAATGTGTATCATTTACTTTTTGAAATAGTCTTTTTCGTTGCTGCTTGAAGGTAAGTTCTACCTAGCATGATGAAATAAAGGGAAATGCTGTTTATCGAAAAATTATGTATTTTTAATATAAAAGAAAGTGAAGGAAGTAATTTGGACTTCATTATCCTATTTTTTTGACTATCACTAATGGTTACACTATCCTAATATTAGATGATATTATAACATAATTAAAAAAAATATCCATAATAATATCAAAAAATAATATTAAAAAAGGAAAAGTGTAGAATTCTTTGCTTAAAATATTACAATAAATTAAAATATGGACTGAAAAAAAGATAGAAAGGGTAATTGGTGAGTGGCATGAATAAGGAATTGGCAGAAAAAATATTAGAACAGTTAAAGAATAAAGAAATAGAAAGTTATCGAGTTAAAAAAGAGGAATTTCTCACTTTTCGATCAGAATTGGTAAAGAGAGAAGACTTTAAGCATTTTAAAGGAATTGCAGAAATTGGCGGAGATGTTACATATAAATATATGGACGAGCCAAGAAGTTGAAAAATAGGGCACTTAGCTTTAGATCCATTTTAAACGACGGACACTGAAAAACTGTTTGCTAATTATTCATCGGTGGAGTTTTAAGGCAACTCCACTGATGGAAATCTTTTTATTCCTTTCTATCCAAATTAACATAGAAAATGAGTTTATTTAAAAGATTTTAAACAGGTGAAATGTTAACTTTGGGGAGTAAAAAATATAGATCAACTTGTTGAGGAGATTAGCAAGGACGGAAAGTACCCCAACAAAAAAAGGAGACCACTGCAAAAGTTCAGTGGTCGAGTGAAGTGGAAGAATATTTAGATGTGTGTAATAAATACGCACTCTTTTAAAGCGTATCTTTATTATCTATTCGAGAAAGTTCTTTTAAGCCGTTGATTATCTTCTGTTTTGCTTCATTATTTTCCTTTCCTTCAAAACCATATTCAAATAGAATCCCGATTTTTTTCTTCCAGGTTATATGGCCAGGCATAATTATCTCGTTTCCATTTAAAATGAACTGAAGTTGTAATAATAAGCGCGAATCACCAACAGGTAAGTCATATTCTGTCCGAAATCTTAATCCATTGGGACTTATATTATAGATAAGAGCATGCCCTTTACTAGAAAGTGTGTCTTCCTCAACCTTTAGTGTAAATATAGCGTCAAGAGAATCATTCAATTGGTAACGAAAAGCTTCATTACGTTTGTATCTCATATTCTCCCTCCCTTTATTTTTTTCTCCAATAAAAATTATATTTATCATGTTAAATCGCGTGAACTTGACGAATACGCTAGCTTTATATCTTAACCGTAAGCTTATGGTATTCGAGGAAAATAGATGGGAATCAACTGTCCATACAAAGCTGAATCGTTCCAACTAACAATCAGTGGATAAATGACGCATACCACTGAAACGGTTAATTTTATTAGATTAACTATTCATATTTGAAAGTTCAATAATATTAAAGCTTGTTTAACGAGAGATTGCAATATATTTTTCGACTAATAAAAGTTTTCTATACAAATGTTTGAAGGATTTGTTACAGAGCTTTGTTCACATTTTAACTGTTTTCATAAGATGTCCCATTCAATTACAATAATCTTTTTAAGTGGACAGTCACCATTTTTAATTGTATAAAAGTTGATAATTAGGGGATTTTACTAAACAGGCAGTAACTTTACACCAAGTGTAGGTTTATCAAATAAAAAATGCTAATTTTCGCCATAAAGTGAACAAATTTTTGTCGTTTAATAAATTTTGATTGTCTATATAAGAAAGAAATGCTATTCTTTCATTTGAGATGTCTTTTTCAAAAACTTAAATTGCCTGCCTATTTTGAACAGGTCATTACATGTTCTCTTCTTCTTAGAAGATGCTATAAATGGTTGTGAAGAAAGTTTGTGTGCATAGACAGCGATATTTTTCGACAAAATACATAGCTTTCAGTTTACAATTGTAATATAAAAATTATATATTATTAATGATAAACAATTGTTAATTTATATTAAGGTTGTTTAAGTTTGAAAAGTTTATCTATATGGTTACATCTTATAACTTAATCGATAAAGGAGAATGATTTTATTATGGTAGAAAAACAATTTAAAGTTATTGCAGATACAGGAATTCATGCTAGACCAGCAACACTTTTAGTACAAGCAGCTAGCAAATTTGATTCAGATATTCAATTAGAATACAAAGAGAAAAAAGTAAATCTTAAATCGATTATGGGTGTTATGTCATTAGGAATTGCTCAAGGTGCTGAAATTAAAATTATCGCAGAAGGTAATGACGAGCAAGAAGCTATTAATGGATTACAAGAAACGTTAAATAAAGAAGGTTTAGCAGAATAATGAGTTTTTTACAAGGAATTGCTGCATCTAGTGGAATAGCCATTGCAAAAGCTTATCGTTTAGTTGAACCAGATCTTTCATTTGAAAAGACTAGTGTAGAAAATGCTGAAAATGAAATTTCTCGTTTTCAAGATGCTTTAACGAAAGCAAAATCAGAATTAGAAGCTATTCGGGAAAAAGCTAATAAAGAGCTTGGTGCGGATAAAGCTGCGATTTTTGAAGCACATTTATTAGTATTAAGTGATCCAGAATTAATTGCACCTATTGAAGATAAAATTAAAACAGACCTAGTGAATGCAGAATATGCATTAAAAGAAACAACAGATATGTTTATTACTATGTTTGAATCGATGGATAATGAATATATGCAAGAAAGAGCTGCTGACATTCGTGACGTTACAAAGCGTGTAATGTCTCATCTTTTAGGCGTACATTTAGCAAACCCAAGTATGATTTCTGAAGAAGTAGTGGTAGTCGCAGAAGATTTAACACCATCTGATACTGCACAGCTTAACCGTCAATTTGTTAAAGGATTCACAACTGATATTGGCGGTAGAACTTCTCATTCAGCAATCATGGCTCGCTCTTTAGAAATTCCTGCTGTTGTCGGTACTAAAAAGGCTACAGATGAAATTAATAATGGCGATTTAGTAATTGTTGATGGATTAAAAGGAGAAATCCATATTAATCCAACACCTGAAATGGTAGAAAGCTATAAAAAGACTGCAGAACAATATGAACAACAAAAAGCAGAATGGGCAAAACTTGTGAATGAACAAACAGTTAGCTCTGATGGTGTTCATGTAGAGCTTGCAGCAAATATTGGTACACCAAATGATTTAGAAGGTGTTATTAATAACGGTGGGGAAGCAGTTGGTTTATACCGTACTGAATTCCTTTACATGGGTAGAGATCAGCTCCCTACAGAAGATGAACAGTTTGAATCTTACAAAGCTGTCCTTGAAGGAATGAAAGGGAAGCCAGTTGTAGTTCGCACATTAGATATTGGTGGAGATAAAGAGCTTCCATATTTAGATTTACCAAAAGAAATGAACCCGTTCTTAGGTTTCCGTGCAATTCGTTTATGTCTAGAGGAGCAAGATATTTTCCGTACGCAATTAAGAGCATTATTACGTGCAAGCTCATATGGAAATCTAAAAATCATGTTCCCAATGATTGCTACATTAAATGAGTTCCGCCAAGCAAAAGCTCTTTTAGAAGAAGAAAAAGCTAACTTAACAAGTGAAGGCGTTCAAGTAGCAGAAAAAATTGAATTAGGTATCATGGTTGAAATTCCTTCTACTGCAGTTCTTGCAGATCAATTTGCTAAAGAAGTTGACTTCTTCAGTATTGGTACAAATGACTTAATCCAATACACAATGGCTGCAGACCGTATGAATGAGCGTGTTTCTTATCTTTACCAACCATACAATCCTTCTATTTTACGTCTTGTTAAAATGGTTATCGATGCAGCGCATAAAGAAGGTAAATGGGCAGGTATGTGTGGAGAGATGGCAGGAGATGAAACAGCAATTCCTTTATTATTAGGATTAGGCCTAGATGAATTCTCTATGAGTGCTACATCTATCTTAAAAGCAAGATCACAAATTCTAAACCTTTCTAAAAAGGAAATGGAAGAATTAGCAGAAAAAGCATTACAAATGTCTACAACAGAAGAAGTTATGGAAGCAGTTAAAGCTGCAGCAAAACTTTCTGAATAAAATAGGTTTATCCTTAAAAATAGTGGGTATAAATAAAAATAGCATAAGCTCTTTTACAAGTTAGCTTAACGCTATTCTCATTTTCCCCTTATTTGAACTGACTAGATGATTCTAGTCAGTTTTTTATGTGGTTATAAAGATTCATACATGAAAAGCAAAGGATAGAGGTAAAATATTCGTATATTCATTCTTAAACTCTATGACTATAATGAGTAAGGAAAATAGGTGGGAAATCAACTCGACTATTTTTAAAGGGTCCGAGTGGTTTGAGGTAAATGCCCTCACTCATGAGTTATCAGGGCACTGAAAAAGTCTAGTTTTCCAAATAAAATGAGGTTTTATTTATTTGAAAGTGAATAATAAGCCTCGGAAAACAAAAACCTACACTAAGTTAGAATGGTTTGGTAACTACCATTCACCAGGTAATTCACTTTTTCAGTGGCCACTGAGTTATACCGAGTAGGCTCTATTTTCTCGCAAGGATGTAAAGTACTTTTAGCTGTTATCGTATAACAAACTTTACGAAAATAGTTTTTCCATATTATTGGACAGGTTTATGGAGAATAAATAATGGGAAGTGGTTTAAAAAAGGATTTTTTATTATACATATGTACAAAGAATTGCTTTTTCGTTTATGTTAAGTGCAAAAAAAGTCAGGACAGAACAATAAGGAGTTGAATAAAGTCACATGGATTTTTATCAAAAGGAAAAAGACGTCGTATTAAAAGAGTTACAGTCATCTGCACAAGGTTTATCATCAGACAAAGTAAAGTCACTTTTGGAAAAAGAAGGATATAATGAGCTCCAAGATAAAGAAAAAGTGCCAACATGGAAGCTCTTTTTAGAAACGTTTAAAGATCCGATGGTTATTGTGTTATTAGTAGTAATCATTATCCAATTGATAATGGGTAAATTTGTCGAATCCTTAATCATATTTTTAGTACTATTGCTTAACTCGGTTATTAGTGTTATTCAAACAAAAAAAGCAGAAAGTTCATTAGATGCCTTGCGAAATATGAGTGCACCAGAGGCTAAGGTGAGACGAGATAACACGAATAGTACAATTCCAGCCCGTGAGCTAGTTCCAGGTGATATTGTTTTCCTAGAAGCTGGTGACTATGTTCCAGCTGATGGACGAATTGTAGAAAGTGGTTCCTTAAAAGTGAATGAGGGGATGTTAACAGGGGAATCAGAAGCGATTGAGAAACAAGATAAGGTTATATTAGAAGAATCTGCGCTTGGTGACCGTATTAATATGGTCTATAGTAGTTCGCTGGTTGTTTATGGACGAGGTACTTTTGTAGTAACAGGTACTGGAGAAAAAACGGAAATAGGTAAAATTGCAGATATGCTAAATACTGCTGAAGAAAAACAGACACCATTACAACAGAAGCTTGCAGAATTTAGTAAGAAATTAGGAGTAGGAATTCTTCTTTTATCTATTCTTATTTTTGCCATCCAAGCATTAAGAATATGGTTGGGAGATGAAACGGTAGATGTCACCACGTCTATTTTGAATGCATTATTATTTGCAGTTGCAGTGGCGGTGGCCGCTATTCCGGAGGCTCTATCCTCCATTGTTACGATTGTTCTGTCTGTTGGAACAAATAAAATGGCTAAACAAAGTGCTATAATTCGTAAATTGCCTGCAGTAGAAACATTGGGTTCTACAAGTGTGATTTGCACAGATAAGACAGGGACATTGACACAAAATAAAATGACCGTAACAGATTACTTCATTCCAGAAGGAGAAAGAGAGCATCTCCCAGAAGATCCCGCCCATTGGAATCAATCAGAAAGATTACTCTTAAATATAGCGGTTTTATGTAATGATTCTTATATTAATAAAGAAAATAGGGAAGTAGGAGATCCAACGGAAGTTGCTTTGATTAATTTCTATAATGATGGAAAAAGAAGCTATGAAGAAATTCGTTTAAGATATCCAAGAGAAGCAGAACTACCGTTTGATTCAGATCGAAAGTTAATGTCTACCGTCCATACGATTGATAATCAACGGCTTATGCTTATAAAGGGTGGCCCAGATGTAATGTTCAGTCGGGCTACGAAAGTGCTAGTCAATGAAAAAGAAGAACCTTTTACAAATGAATGGTTAAACAAATTTCAGGAAGCAAATGAAGATTTCTCCCGTCAAGCATTACGAGTACTAGCATATGGATATAAAATCATGCCGAAAGATAAAATGACGATTACGGAAGAAGAGGAAGCAGATATTATCCTAGTAGGGTTAAGTGCCATGATGGATCCTCCCCGAGAGGCAGTATATGGATCAATTGAACAAACAAAGAATGCAGGTATACGTACTGTGATGATTACTGGGGATCATAAAACAACTGCCCAGGCAATTGGTCGCAAAATCGGTTTAATGGAAGAGAACGATATTGCCTTAACTGGTCAAGAGTTAGATGCTTTATCGGAAGCAGAATTAGACCATAAATTGGAGGATATATCTGTTTATGCTCGTGTGTCTCCTGAGAATAAAATTCGAATTGTTCGAGCGTGGCAAAAGAAAAATCGAATTGTTGCTATGACAGGAGATGGTGTCAATGATGCGCCAGCTTTAAAACAGGCTGATATCGGTATTGCAATGGGAAGTGGAACCGATGTGGCCAAAGATTCAGCAGATATGATCTTAACAGATGATAATTTTGTATCAATTGTTAATGCTGTTGGTGTAGGAAGAACTGTTTTTGATAATATAAAAAAATCAATTGGTTATTTATTTGCAGGGAATTTTGGAGCAATTATTGCTATATTATTTGCGGTAATAGCAGGTTGGGCTAATCCTTTTACAGCATTACAGCTGTTATTTATTAATTTAGTGAATGATTCCTTACCAGCGATTGCCCTTGGCATGGAAAAATCAGAGCCAGGCGTAATGAAGCGCAAACCAAGGGATGTTAATGAGGGAATCTTTGCCGGCGGAACACTTCGAGCAGTCGTTGTAAGAGGAGTATTAATTGGTATAGCAGTTATTATCTCCCATTATATTGGATTACAACATTCGGATGAATTAGGAGTCGCTATGGCTTTCACCACCTTAATTCTTTCACGTTCTTTGCAGACTTTTGCTGCAAGATCTAGTACACAAACGATTTTTGGTGTTGGGTTATTTTCCAATAAATATGTATTAGGTGCTGTTGGAATATGCTTCTTGTTATATTTGATTACTATCTTGCCATTCGCTAGAGAAGTCTTTGCTATTCCAGCTTCGTTTGGCATGAATGAATGGTTAATAGCAACTGGCTTAGCAATCGCTGCTGTAATTGCAATGGAAATAATGAAAGTCCTTATAGTGAGGATATTACGTAAATAAGTTGAAAAAAACTACCCTTTATATAAAATCGGTGTAAAGATTTGTATAATGGGTAGTTTTTCAGTCATTGTGAGTACGACTTTAGAAGAGAATTTAGACATTTATAAATGTTTTCATGTTACTATAAAGAAAAACAATGTTTAAATAAAATTGGAACATTGTATAAAGGAGAGGAATAGCATGTTGGCAAAAGAAACTACTACCATTGGCTTTATCGGTACAGGAGTAATGGGGAAAAGTATGGCAAGACATTTATTACAGGCAGGTTATCCTGTTATTGTACATAATCGCACGAAAGAAAAAGCAAGCGACCTTGTAGAAGAAGGTGCAGAATGGGTAGACAGTCCATACGAGATGGCTTTAAAGGCGAATGTAATTATTACGATTATTGGTTATCCAAAAGATGTAGAAGAAGTCTATTTGGGGGAGAATGGATTAGTTAACAATGCAAGTGAAAATACCTATTTAATCGATATGACAACATCTACTCCTAGCCTTGCGAAGAAAATATATGAAGAAGCAAAAAAGAAAAATATTTATGCTGTGGATGCGCCAGTTAGCGGTGGAGATGTAGGAGCAAGAGATGCAAAATTATCTATTATGGTTGGTGGGGACGAAGAGGTGTATAAAGAACTTCAGTCCATCTTTGAGATATTAGGCACAAATATCGTTTATCAAGGACCTGCAGGCTCTGGTCAGCATACAAAAATGTGTAATCAAATTGCTATAGCCTCTACCATGATTGGCGTTTCAGAAGCAATTGTTTATGCAAAGAAGGCAGGATTAGATCCAGAGAAAGTTCTAGAAAGCATATCAACTGGTGCAGCAGGAAGCTTCTCTTTAAGTAATCTTGCGCCAAGAATGATAAAAGGCGATTTTGAACCAGGTTTCTATATAAAGCATTTTATTAAAGACATGCGGATTGCTCTTAAAGAAGCAGAAGAAATGAATATGGAAACACCTGGTCTATCTCTTGCAGAAACATTATATAGCCATTTATCTGCTAAAGGAGAAGAAGAAAGCGGCACACAAGCTTTATTTAAATATTGGGATTGATAATAAAGAGCTTCCACATCTGTGGAAGCTCTTTGCTTCTAATTCATATACGTTGTCATATATTTCTCTAATCGATTACATGCTTCTTCTAATGTTTCCATTGAATAGGCAAATGAAATCCGGAAATATCCTTCTCCTAATGCAGAAAAAGCACTGCCAGGAACAACCGCTAAATTTACTTTATCAACTAAATCGAGACAAAAGTCAAAGGAATTCAACTTTGTTGTCGGTACTTTTATGAAAAAGTAAAAAGCACCATCTGGCATTACTACGTCCAATCCGATAGAAGTTAAGCGATTATATACATATTCTCTTCGCATTCGATAGTCATCTCTCATTGGCTCGGCATCATTTATACCAACTGTTAACGCCTCTAGTGCAGCTCTCTGAGAGACAGAGGAGGCGCAAGTTACATTATATTGATGTACTTTAATAATTTGCTGACTAAGATATGCTGGTGCAAATAATAGTCCAATTCTCCAGCCGGTCATACTATGGGATTTAGATAGTCCGTTAATGACAATGGTTTGTTCACGGAGAAACTCAGCAATAGATACATGCTTTTGATCATAGAGTAATTCACTATATATTTCATCTGCTAAAATAAAGATGTCTTTACCCTTAATAAGAGCAGCAATTTCCATTAATTCTTCTTTCGATAAGCTGACTCCTGTAGGATTGGATGGGTATGGCAAGACAATACATCTAGTTTTTTCTGTGATGTATTTTTTTATTACGTCAGCTGTAAAACGAAAGGAGGTATCACGAATGTCTGCATATACTGGAATAGCATCACATAAACGGATAATTGGCTCATATCCAGGATATACAGGACCAGGGAGTATTACTTCGACTCCTTTATCGAGAATGGTTCGAAAGGTAACATCTATTGCTTCACTAGCTCCAACTGTAACAAGCACTTCATTAGAAGGATCATAAGAAAGATTATATTTATTATGTACGAACTGTGATGCTGCTTTCCGTAATTCTAGCTCCCCAGCATTATGTGTGTAGGAAGTGAAATTTTCGTCAATAGACGTTTTAGCAGCTTCTTTAATATGAAGAGGTGTCGGAAAATCTGGCTGACCAATCGTTAAAGAAATCATCCCTTCCTTTCCAGCGACCATATTAGAGAACTTCCTAATGCCAGAAATCTCAATATTTTTAACTTTTTTATTGATTAAATGTTCCATATTAAGTCTCCCATCATAATGTATTCTATTATGATATCAAAAGCGGAGATTATTGAAAACCATAGACAAAATAAAAAAGAGCAGTGACAAAAAAATCAATCACAGCTCTATCTATTTATCGTGAATTAGTAACCATAATCCCAATCAACGTCTTCTTCCATTAGGAATAATTGCTCATGATTCTCTAATTTTTCCGTTATTTGTACAGTTTCTTCGTGTTTTTTCCATGCTTCTAAGTCAATATTTTCTAAAAAAGTTACAGATAAGTCTTCATGAAAAAGAATTGCAGTACCCTTCATTGTGTACTCGTCCTCTCTTTAAATATATTTTAGCAATTATCTTTTCATTCTCTCCTTCACTTGCTTACACTTTTAGATTATTCCAATTGCACTAAATCGTCTAGGTCTTTGTTATACTTTTCACGAAATAGTAAAAAAAATATAAACATTTTATGAATATTTAAAGAAGGAAGGAAACAAAGGAATTCATTAATTGTATAAAAATTGTAAACCTTTCACCTATTACATAAAAAAGGTTGTTTAGATAATAAATTCCATTTATCATAAGAATAGGAGGGGGAAATTAAATGGTAACAACAATACATATAGAAAAAAACGAACAACCTGAATATGCAGGATTTTGGATTCGCTTTGGAGCATGGGTAATCGATAGTATTATTATCGGGATTCCCTTATTAATTCTTTCAAATGTCATTTTTGCTTTGTTTGTAAATTCAATGGAAATCCCGGAAGAGCTATTAATGGATCCAGCAAGTGTAGACACATTATCTGATGCAGAAATGTTATCGATAATAGGACCGATGATGACCGCATTTTTTGGAACAATGGGTATATGTTTGCTTATTAGTCTTTTTTATTATTCGCTACTTCATTCATCAAAATGGCAAGCGACAATTGGGAAAAAACTTTTAGGGTTAAAGGTAACAGATAAAAATGGGAATAGATTATCTTTTTGGAGAAGCCTAGGAAGATATGTAGTATCAAGTCTTTTATCGGGAATCCTTTTGATTGGTTTTATTTTGGCTGCTTTTACAGAGAAAAAACAAGCATTACATGATTTAATTGTTGGTTCTCTTGTGGTGAGAAAATAATGCGTTTTATTTCCTATCGGGGACAACGAACAGTAAATAAAATGTCATACTTGCTTTTTGGAGAGGAGAGCTTGATGGATGGAGTCAGTAACAAATAAAGTTCAAATGGAAAAAAAAGGATGGGCGTTGTATTTTTCCTTGCCCATTCTTTCTTGGGCATTATATGATGCTGCTAATACCATTTTTTCGTCTAATATTAATACAGTCTTTTTCCCCTTCTATTTAAAGGGAATGATTGGTTCAGGTGAGGTACAGCAACAAATAGCATCCACGTTTATTTCGTATGCAAATGCCCTTGCAAGCATTTTATTAGTTATCTTTACACCGTTATTTGGAGTAATTATGGACAGAACAGGAAAAAAGAAGAAATATATTGTAATCCTGACACTATTAACAGTGCTAGGAACAATTGCAATGGGGATCTTTTCGTCTATTGAGTTTTCACAAACGATACTTGGAATACCATTGTCCTTAGGTTTCGTGGTTCTTTTTTTTGTACTATCGAAATTTACGTATCATTCTAGCTTAGTATTTTATGATTCAATGATTTCTGATTTAGGTAGCAAGGAACAAATCCCGTTAATTTCCGGATTTGGTGTCGCAGTAGGTTATATCGGAACACTTATTGGATTATCTGTTTATTTATTTATAGATGACGGGGCTTTTAATCAATCATTTATACCAACTGGGATTCTCTTTTTGCTCTTATCCTTGCCATTATTTTTTTTCATTAAAGACAAACCAAAAGAAAATGTCCAAAAGCAATCTATTTTCTCAGGCTATGGTGAAATAGTGGAAACCTTTAAGCAGATGAGGAATTATCGAAAGATTTTTACTTTTATGCTTGCCTATTTTTTTCTTAATGATGCCTTAGCAACTACAATTGCTATGATGGCAGATTATGCAAATACAGTTATTGAAATAAGTTCAGGTAAATTCATTATTCTATATCTTGTGTCAACTATTGCAAGCATCATTGGATCCTTTATCTTTGGATATATTGCAAAAAAAGTTGGAGCATATCGAGCTGTACGATATGTAGGGATATTATTAGTTATCGCTTTGATTATTGCAACATTTGCTTGGAATCAAGGGGCATTTTGGATTGCTGGGAGTCTTTTTGGAGTTGCTCTAGGGAGTATGTGGGTAACGACAAGAACATATATTGTTGATATTACTCCAGAAGAGAAGAGAGGCCAGTTCTTTGGACTATTTGCCTTTTCTGGTAAGGTATCTTCCATTATCGGTCCATTTGTATATGGTACGATTACACTCATATTTGCTGATTTAGGAAATATAGCGAGCAGGATGGCGCTAGGCTCGTTAATTATTTTAACTATTATTGGATTAGTAATCCATGCACGCGTAAAAGAAGAATGGTAGGCTAGGCTGTTCAAGAAGGCTAACGAAAGCAGATATTCCGTAAATGGTGAAACCAATGGAAAAAGCTGCTTGATTGTTGCCTTTAGGAACAGTCTTTTTTAATATAACTGTATTAGGTATAGTAATTGTTGGCTAGATGGATTAAAAAAGAGGATATTGTTAGCGAGCAAAGATAGTTTCTAATTGGAGAAAATTGAATAAACTTACTTTAAGAATAGATAAATAGTCCGATATAAAGAATAGGTAAATAACTGAAAAGTGGATTTCATAAATGAAGGAATTTTTAGAACCACGAAAGGACAGAAATAAATGAAAAACGACAAAGGAATACTTTTAGAATCTGGAACAAATGAGCTTGAAATTGTGGAATTTAGTGTTGGAAAGAACAATTTTGGTATAAATGTTATTAAGGTGAAGGAAATTATTAATCCAGTACCGATTACTCCAATACCACATGCCCATCCCTATGTAGAAGGAATAATGGAACTAAGAGGAGAAGTATTAACAGTAGTTAATCTTGCAAACGTATTAGGATATGCTCCTTCTGATACTCCTGAAAAAGATAAATATATTGTTTCTGAATTCAATAAAACAAAAATTGTTTTCCATGTTCATAATGTTACACAAATCCACCGGATATCATGGGAAAATATTGAGAAACCATCTGAGACTTATTATGGATCAGAAAGCCAAATAATTGGTGTAGTTAAATTAAACGGAGAGATGATTTTACTGCTGGATTTTGAAAAAATAGTGGTAGATATTAATCCTGAATCCGGAATTAATGTACAACAAGTGAAAAAATTAGGGGAAAGAGCAAGAAGTGATAAGAAACTAATTGTTGTGGAAGATTCTGCCCTTCTAAGAAAATTACTGGAAGATACGTTGAGCGCTGCAGGCTTTCAATACATTACATTTTTTGAAAATGGTCGTGAAGCATTAGCTTATTTAACAAAAAATGTGGAGAATGGTACTTCTATAGACGAGGTTGCCCAGTTAATGATTACAGATATTGAAATGCCACAAATGGACGGGCATCATCTAACAAAGCTAGTTAAAGATAATACAAACTTATCTAAGTTACCTGTCGTTATATTTTCGTCATTAATTACAGAGGGTTTAAGACATAAGGGGCAGGTTGTTGGAGCAAATGCCCAAGTAAGTAAACCAGAGATTAACGAATTAATTCAAATTATCGACGACATCATTTTATAATACTTATGTTTTAAAAGAAAAGTATGTGATTTAATGAAAGCTGCCAAGCTATTTTGACCTTAAGAGCAAAATAGCTTGGCAGCTTTTCTTTGTTAAAGAGATAAGTTGATTAGAGGGATTAGCCCCTTTGCAAATAGTTGAGAAAGAGCAAAAATTAATAGCTTTCACCGAGCTTTTTAAATACTGGTTTTTGGTATTGCTTTTTGCGGAATGTTTGATTAGGTGGCGAATCTTCTTTTAAACCAGTGTAAACGGATAAAAGCTTTTTTGATTGTGTTAAGGATAGAGTTGATTTGGGATTTCGAACACTTTGATTGAGAGATCCTAAATGTGGCAATTCCTCAAAATCCTTTTTAGTTGGAGGTAGATGAAAAGTATAGTTTTTACATGCAATTAATAGATCTGATTGTTGTTGGCTATATTTTGGATTGTTTGAGAAGTGTAGACCCATTTTTTTTGCTTTGCCTTCTGCTAATAGCTTATGTAAACTGTCATGCTTCAATTTATATAAAAACTTTGGGTTTGGAGCAGTTTTTGCATGACGATTTACAACAGAAATTGCTTGGAGAAGATTTTCAACAGTAGGTTGTATTGGTGGTGGATATTTTTGCTGCTTATTCAATCGGTTAATGCTCCTTTCTTACTAAATTGTACAAGTTATTATACTATTTTTACGAGAGAAAAGGAAATAAAAAGAGAATATCTTTTCCGTTATTTCTTTAAAATTAGAATAATAATCTAGGATTAGCCCTTTTATACGAATAAACTAAATTTTTTATCTATTTAAGTACAAACTTTCATATATATGCCGATAAAAGTAGTAAAAGAAAATTAGATTGGATAGCGATTGTTAATAGAGTTAATCTTATTCGAAACAAAATAATATATCGCTGCATGTTAGGAATGAGATGGATGAACGAATTTAACAAGAATAATGCAAGTAAGAAAATGATAGCACAATCTAAATCAAATATAGAAAATATTATTTTTGAAATTATTTTTATGTATATAAAAGATATGGTATTTATTATGAAAGCAGAAAAAGACAATACTTTTCGGTATATCTTTGTCAATGAGGCTGCCTTTTATTTTCTCAATTACCAATTGATTTCATAGGAAAGGGTTTCAAGATGTCTCTTCTAAGAAAATAGCTGATAGATTACAACAGGAATATACGATTGTATGTGAAACAAAGAAGAATCATATTTATACAGATCAAATACTGACAGATAATGGCGATATCATTTATGCGGAATCTGTTTTGACGCCTATTATAGATGAACAGAATGAAGTAAAGTATATTGTATCCATCACAAGAGATATTACAGAGTCCATTAAAGAAAAACGATTGTTGCATGAAAGCGAACAGAAATATCGTTCATTAGTTCAAAATAATTTAGATGCCGTATTCACGGTTAGCTTAGATGGGGTTATTCAAGAAGTGAATCCAACTGGATTAAAGTTAATTGACTTTAGTGATGTAAAACTGCCACTGTTTTCACTGTATGAACTCATAGATGAGGGTAATACCTTATTTTACGATAGCTTTAGAAAATGCAAATTAACGGAAACATCCCAATCGCTAGATTGTAAGTTAAAAAGCAAAAATGGAAAAAAACTGTCCATTCATACAAAATTTGTTCCCATTAAAGTGAATGATACCATTAGAGGTATTTATGTTATCTTAAGGGATATTTCTGAACGTGCGGAAACGGCAGAAAAAATTCGCTATATGTCCTTTCATGATCAGCTAACGGGTCTTTATAATAGAAGAGCCCTTGTTGAAGATTTAAATCTGGAGATTAAGAAGGCTGAAACAGAGAAAGTTACGTTTGCCTTAATGACGATTGATTTAGATCGGTTTAAATATATCAATGATACATTTGGTCATATTGTCGGAGATCAAATTCTCATAAAAGTTGCGGAACGATTATTAGAATTTAAAAATCATAAATGCCATGTATATCGACAGGGAGGAGATGAATTTAATATTCTCCTGTCCAATACAAATAGACAAGAAACAGCAAGCTTAGTTCAACGTATTATCTCAAGTTTTGCAAATTCCTTCTACTTAAACTCTCATGAATACTATATTAGCCCGAGCATCGGAATTAGTATGTATCCATATGATGGAGATGACATGGAGAAAATCATTAAGAACGCGGATGAGGCACTTTTTCGCGTGAAAGAAAGAGGTAAGGCACATTATCAATTCTATCGTTCTGATATGACTTCAAATTTAACAAATGTAGTATCATTAGAAACAAAATTGCGAAAAGCAGTCCAAAAAAATGAACTAAAATTGTATTATCAGCCACAAATTGATTTAAAGAGTCATACATTTAATAGTTTTGAAGCATTATTAAGATGGGAGAGTCCTTCATTGGGACTAGTTGCACCCAATGATTTTATCCCACTTGCTGAAGACACAGGTCTCATTATTTCTATTGGAAACTGGGTAATCGAAAAGGCATGTGAGCAAATAAATACATGGAAAACTTTATACCATAAGGATGTGCGTATAGCAGTTAATATCTCACCAAAGCAATTTCAACAACCCAATTTTGTTGAAATGATACGTTACTCTATTCAAAAATTTAATATTAAACCGTCCTTGCTGGAGATTGAGATTACAGAAGGGGTTATGGAGAATATTAAAGAAGCAATTCCTATTTTGCGAAAACTAAAGGATTTAGGGGTTATTATCTCTGTCGATGATTTTGGAACTGGTTATTCTTCTCTAAGCTATATTAAGCAATTTCCGATTGATGTATTAAAAATTGATCAATCCTTTGTAAAAGATGTGGTTACAAATGCAAAGGATGCTGCCATTACGACAACGATTATTCACTTAGGACAAAATTTAGGGATAGAAGTTATTGCAGAAGGTGTGGAAACGAAAGAGCAAGAAGACTTCTTAAAAGAGGCAAATTGTCAAAAAGCACAAGGCTTTTATTATTCTCGACCATTGACTTGTGAAGAGGCGGAGCAATTTCTTAAGGATTTTTAAACATGAATAGAAAGATGGAAACATAAACTTATATTAAGCGAGTTAATAAAAAGGAAGACCCTAGAAGGATAGCTGGACGCATATCTTTTTGTTAGTACTTAAAAAAATGTAGGGTTGAGTCTATTTGAAAGAAACACGTTGATTGCAGCGCACAGATAATTGCTTTTTGGAGGAAAAGAATAAGGGAATTTGGATTTACACTCGGAATCCCTTCTTTACTTTAACAATTATCAATAGGTGGATGCAATCAACGCTAATCGTTAAATGTTGTTGCAAACAAATTATGAATACGTTCTATTTATTATCCTTTTTATACACTTTTACCGATAACTAATAGCTCTGGACTTTAAAGCATGCCAAGATTTAATAAAAGTCTTTTTATCGACTTTAACATTCTTTTTACCTGATAAGGGGTCATTTAAGTAAACATGATTCTTACTGAAGCCAACTAATACAACAGCGTGTAGGTCTAATGGTGTTTTAATTGTTTTTCCATTGTGTTTCCATGATTCCCATCTATCTGGTAAACGATAATCACCTGTTGTCCAAACTACAATTGGATAACCATTTTGAACATGTTTCTCTAAATCATGGAAAGAATATTTCGTTAAGTTAACGGCTCTTTCTGGGAGGTATTTGTTAACTAGATCTTCCATTGGCTTATCAAATACAGCATACCCAGGCTTTTTTCCAGTCATATCACCTACGAATCCAATAGAGGGGTCTCCCCATTCGATAATATTGCCATTTTTTCGAATCAATGGGTCTATGTCCTTCTGAATATTTTTGTAAAGCTCCATTTTATTTACTTTAACACCAGCGTAATTCAAAACCATCGTTAAACTGGTCACTTCACATCCATATTTTAGTTCAGGATTTTGTTTTATCAAAGGAACATCAAGCAATACACTTTTGTTCGTGCTAGATTCTTGATGTAGTTGTTCTACTTTTGGCTTACTCTCTTCAATATGGAAATATTCCCAAGTTTGCTCGGACCCGAAAAAGGGAGTGAGCAACAGTAATAGCTTACACAACTGCATTTTACTACCTCTTTCTTGCCAACTCCTATTTTTTATCATACGAAATTTCAAACAAAATTATAAGGACATATTATTACCAACACCTTATCCTTTTTTTATTGTGCTTGCCTGTGGAATGATATCATCGGATGAAACTGTGTTTCAGCTAAAAATTGAAAGAATTTTCTATCAATGTTTCTTTAGCTAAGGATTTATATGATATAATAAGGTTTATTTTAATTCTTAGAATAAAGTGAAGAACCTTTGCCTACTTACTGTCTAAAAATAAATATCATCAAAAAAAGGACGAAATGATTTATAACGGAAGCGATAAGCAAAGGAGTTTGCTTTTCTTGTGGGGAGGCTATCAAAATATGGATGCTTTGGATATTTTGACTGATTTAGAAAATGTCATCCCTTATTTTCAAGCTATATTTAGCGCTGATGAACATCGAGTAATCGGTTATGAAATATTAGGAAGATATAATGGAGCAGATGGTGTTGAAAGCCTTGGAGATTTCTTTTTTGATGAAGGAATTCCTGATGAATATAAAATTGAGGTAGATCAAGTTATTTTAACGAAGGCGCTGGATAAAGCGTTGTCCTTTGACGAGGATGTATTGCTCTTTATCAATAGAGATGCTGAAATCTTGATGAAGGATGATGGAGAATCATTTTTAGAAACATTGCTGGAATATGAAGGGAAAGGCTTCAAGTTAGATCGAATCGTTCTGGAGATTTCAGAGCGAAATTATCATGGGCAATTTTATCATTTAGATCATTTATTACTTTATTATCGAACATATGGCATTAAAATTGCCATTGATAAAATGGGAAGTGATAGTAGCTATTTAGACAGACTCGGTGATTTAGCACCTGATATCCTAAAAATTGATTTATTAGCTTTGCGATCTACATCTACCTCGCATGCTTACCAAAATGTTTTATATTCGCTATCTATGCTTGCTCGAAAAATTGGTGCTACTTTATTATTTGAAAATATTGAGATGGTATATCAGCTTCAATTTGCTTGGAAAAATGGTGGGAGATTTTATCAAGGATACTATTTACACTATCCTGAGGCAAATTTCGTTGATCGCAATTGTAGAAAAGAAATATTAAGAGATTTGTTTCATGAGTTCATTTTTTCAGAAAAGAAAAAACTATCAACAATTTTTGAATTAACAGAGGATTTTCAAGTTCAATTACAGTCATTGCTTGTTAAATATAAGAAATATTCTTCCTATGAAGAGCTTTTGAAATTACTTACTGCTGATTTAACAGATGTTGCTTTTCGAATGTATGTATGTGATGAAGATGGATTTCAAAAATCTGCAAATATTATTAAATACGATAGTGATTGGATTATTCAGCCTGAATATGCACACAAAAATTGGAGTTGGCGACCATATTTCCTAGAAAATATTATAAAAATGAGGAATGAAAAAAGAGGGATATTGTCTGATTTATATAGTGATATCGAAACAGGAGAAACAGTAAGAACTTATTCATACCCATTAAACGCCAAGGAATATTTGTTTATTGATTTATCTTATAATTTTCTTGATCGAAAGAAATTGCTACTTAGTTAAAACAAGCTGAAGAGATTTTCTCTTCAGCTTGTTTTTATGCCATAAATTAAGGGTAAAGTTTAAATGAAATAAATAGAGAAGGAGAGAGTAGGATGAATAAAAGCTTCTTTACTATAGTGATTATTTTGCTTCTTGGTATATTTCCATATTCCGCACATGCTACCAGCCATTTGACAAGTAGGGATGAAGTCTTTGCTTTTGTAGAAAAGGCATTTCGAGCACAGGTGTCATTAAGTAAAGAAGCGAGGGATATGGAGGAGATACAAGAAATATTGGCACCTTATTTTTCGGAGAAACTAATCTATTTATTTCTTAATGAAAACTTGACTGGAGAAAATGGGGCATTTTATACATACGGTAATGAATTCGGAAAATATTATCTGCCTTTTTATCAGTTATCCGATCAAACCTTTATAGAAACAGAAGAAAATAGTATTCTTCTATATGAATATTATGAACCAATTATATTTGGAGAAAAAGTATATGAAGGAGCCTATGAAGGAGTGCTTATAAGAAAGGTGAATGAGAATTGGATTGTTACGAATATGCTGACAGATAAAGAGGTAAGAACCATTATAAATAACAAAGAAAATAACTATAGTACATTGGTTTATATGCCCTTGTTTGCAATAGAAAATCAAGTAACTTATATCAGTAACAATTGGAAAAATCATAATGTACAAACGCTAAAATAGCTTGTAAGAGTTATTTTCTAGATTTTGAGGTATTAGCTATAATGAAAGTGTGGCGCACTTTTTTACGTATAGTGTACGCCACATTGGTGACTTGCTGTTAAAGATTTAAAGCAATTTTAAGTTTTTCCAAATCGAAACCATAAATTACAGTTCCATCTACCACAAAAGTTGGGGTTGAAAAGGATTGGTATTTCTTTATTAATTCTGTTTTCGCACGCGAATCCTTTTGAATATCTTTTATTACAAAGTCAAATCCATGTTCTTTTAAAAAGAGCTTGGAATATTCGCAAGGGGGACAGTCAGGCTGGGTATATAACGTGATTTGGTGCATTTTGTTCCTCCTACATTCATTCTACTTCTAATCATACAAAGAAAGCTTTTTTCGTGCAATTCATTTTAGCAAATGATAGGAATAGGTTTAAACAGGAAAGGTTACTTTTTGGATTCTGAGGGAGCTGTAGATGTGCGGAATTAGACAAATGATTATTTCCATTTTGCTATAAGAAAGGTGTTTTTTTGTTATGATTTTATATGTTAGAATATTCAGATGAAATAAATAATAAAAAAACAACTAGTTTTTTTTAGTTTTACTTGGACAAACTCTCGACAATCTTTTATTCTGTTAGTATTGGCATTTTACACAAGAGGCGAATGGTACTTTATTTAACGAAGAAAGTGTATAGAAACATGCTAATAGTGAAACCTATTGTTAACAAAAGGTTTGTTTTGAAAGGAGAGAGAGCATGTCACAATTACAAGGCATATTAACAAGATTAAAGAATCTGCAAGAGCAGGCAACTGGGGGAGAACCAACTCAACGTTTCTTCGAGGTAAATGGGGAGAGAAAGTGTCAAGTTACATTTCATCCAAAAACAGAAACGTTTGAACTAGAAGTCTATAATGACAAAGAAAAACCAAAAAGATATCAATTTGATAATGTTGATATGATTACAATTGAGATTTTTGATTTAATTCAGTAAGATTTTTAAGAAGCTTTTTGCATTTACGGATACCCAAATGCAGAAAGCTTTTTTTATACTTTTAATTTTACTACATGAAAAAAGCAAGTGAATCCATACTAATAGTTGAGGTGATAAACATGATGCCAACGGTTATTTGTCCAGAATGCTCTCGTGAGGAAAAATTAGAGAATGTACTGACAGCTCAATCTAATCAAAATGTAATCTTTCAATGCCCTCATTGTCAACTACTTGTAAGGAATATAAAAACGAGTAAGGGTTAAAGGAGCATTAAGCCGGAAACTGTGATAAAATGAGGTATAAATATATTTTGTGAGGAGTTTTCGGCTATGATAAGTATGCACAGCGAAGAGTTTTTAAACATCACTTTAAATGATTTATTAATTCCGTCTGAACGGGTTGCACATGTACAGGTAGGAAACAGTTTAGAACACGCTCTGCTAGTCTTAACAAAAAGTGGATACTCAGCAATCCCTGTATTAGATGCACATTATAAGCTCCATGGATTGGTGAGTACGCCAATTATTATGGAGAGTATACTTGGACTAGAAAGAATTGAATTTGAAAAATTAGAAGAAATAAAAGTAGAAACAATTATGAACACTGTAATGCCGAGAGTGAAGAGTAATAGTTCTGTATTACATACGATTAAACATTTGGTAGACCATCCTTTTATTTGTGTAGAAACAGAAGATGGCTATTTTGAAGGGATTTTAACGAGAAGAGCAATATTAAAGCGACTTAACAATTATTTACATCAAAACAATCACCAATAATCTATAACAATTAAATTCCTTTCACCTACTGTAGCCGCTCTTATTCACCTCTTCATTAGAGTTCTTTCCCTCTTTTGATAACAAATTTTTTATATGAGGATACTATCATGTCAACGATTTCTGAATTAAAATTATTAACCGTTCTTGCACAAGAAATGAATATGAGAAAAGCAGCAGAAAGACTTTTTGTCACACAACCCGCCCTTTCTCAAAGGCTGCAAAATATCGAGAAAGATTGGGGGACACCATTATTTATTAGGTCACAAAGAGGGCTTTCGCTTACTGCTGCTGGCGAATTAGTAACGAAATTCGCAATGGAAACGCTAAAGAAAGAAGAAGAAGTGAAAGAATCCATTCATGCTTTCAAAGAAGAAGTGTATGGAACATTAAAGATAGCTGTTGCAAGTATCGTAGGACAGAACTGGCTTCCGGAGGTCTTAAAACGATTTGTTGAGCGCTATCCTCAGGCAAAGGTATCATTAGTAACAGGCTGGAGTAGCGATATGATGAAATCTGTTTCTGAGGATAGTATGCATATAGGTATTGTAAGAGGAGTATCCGATTGGAAGGGAATTAAAATTCATTTATTTGATGACCCCCTTTATTTAGTGGATCGAGAAATTGCGAAGCTTGAGGATATTGCTTTAACGAATCGGCCGTTTATCCAATTTAAAAGTGATTCAAACTATTACGAAGAAATACAGGTTTGGTGGCATCGGAATTTTCAACTGCCTCCGAACAATACTATTGTCGTGGATCAGATTGAAACATGTAAACAGCTTTCTTTTAATGGGATTGGTTATAGTATACTTCCTTCTATTGCCTTAAAAAAAGTAGATGATGCACTTTCCCGAATTCCGTTATTTAATGATTATAATGAGCCAATCACAAGAGGAACTTGGTTAATTGGCTATGAAGCAACTTTTCAATTAAAACAGGTACAAGCTTTTTTAGAAATTGTTCACGAATATCTGGAAGAAGAAAAAAGGGGAAAGGGATGAATCGAAGATAAAAGTTAGTATTTATGGCTTGTTTTCATCACTTTTGTTTGGTAAAGTAATTTTTAGTATTGCATATATACATAATGGAGGTATTAGTTTATGAAAATGATGGATGCAAATGAAATTATTTCATTTATTCAAAATAGTACAAAATCTACACCGGTAAAGGTATACGTGAAAGGCGATTTATCTGCAGTTGATTTTGGTGAAAATGTTCAAACCTTTATCAGTGGAAATTCTGGTGTAGTTTTCGGAGAATGGGCTGATATTCAAAGTGTCATCGAAGGAAACCAGGACAAAGTTACAGATTATGTGATTGAAAATGATCGTAGAAACTCTGCAATTCCTTTACTAGACTTAAAAAATATTAAAGCGCGTATTGAGCCAGGTGCTATTATTCGTGATCAAGTGGATATTGGCGACAAAGCAGTAATCATGATGGGTGCAGTTATAAATATTGGTGCTGCAATTGGCGAAGGTACAATGATTGATATGGGCGTTATTATGGGTGGACGTGCTACCGTAGGGAAGAACTGCCATATTGGTGCAGGTGCAGTATTAGCAGGTGTTATTGAGCCACCTTCTGCTAAACCAGTTATCATTGAAGATGATGTATTAGTGGGCGCAAATGCAGTTATCGTTGAAGGAGTTACAGTTGGTCAAGGATCTGTAGTAGCTGCAGGCTCTATTGTACTAGAAGATGTCCCAGCAAACACATTAGTTGCAGGAGCTCCTGCACGTGTAGTTAAAGAAATTGATGATAAAACTAAATCAAAAACGGAAATTATGCAAGAGCTACGTCAACTATAATTTTCAGTGTAAAGCGTGGAGAAGTTTCCACGCTTTTGTTTTAGAAATAGAGAAAAGGAAAGCATTCATCAGAAAATAGGAAGAGAAGGGGATTTATATGGGGAATACGATTGATTTAATCCAAATCCGCAGAGATTTGCATAAAATTCCAGAGCTTGGATTTAAGGAATTTAAAACACAACAATATTTACTCGGAAAAATTCAAAGCTTTTCAAATGAACGAGTAGAAATAAGAACATGGAAAACGGGGATTATTGTTAAGGTTCATGGACTTAACCCAACGAAAACGATTGGCTACCGAGCAGATATTGATGGATTGCCAATTGTTGAAGAAACGGAATTACCATTTCTATCTGAGCACCCTACAGAAATGCATGCTTGTGGACATGATTTTCATATGACCATTGCTTTAGGCTTACTTGCAAATATAATGGAAACTCCTATTAAAGATAATGTTGTGTTTATTTTTCAGCCTGCTGAAGAAGGACCAGGCGGAGCAAAGCCTATGCTTGAAAGTAAGGAGCTTAAAGAATGGATGCCTGATATTATCCTGGCTCTTCACGTAGCTCCTGAATATCCAGTAGGCACCATCGCAGTAAAGCCGGGCTTGCTATTTGCAAACACTTCTGAGCTTTTTATTGATTTAAAAGGGAAAGGCGGGCATGCAGCATACCCACATCTTACTAATGATATGGTAGTTGCAGCATGTAGTCTGGTTTCCCAGCTTCAGTCTGTTGTATCCAGGAATATTGATCCGCTCGATAGTGCTGTTGTGACCATCGGAAAAATCACAGGTGGAACTGTGCAAAATGTCATTGCTGAAAATGCAAGACTAGAAGGGACAATGCGAACCCTTTCAAGTGAGGCAATGGATAAAGTAAAGAAACGTGTCCAAGCTTTGGTGAATGGTATTGAAATTGGCTATGACTGTGAGAGTACGATTGATTTCGGTAGTGGTTATTATCAAGTCTATAATAATGAGCCATTAACAAGAGAGTTTATGGATTTTATTGAATACGAAACAGAAGCAAATGTGTTGGAATGCAAAGAAGCAATGACGGGCGAAGATTTTGGCTATATGTTAAAGGACATTCCAGGGTTTATGTTTTGGCTAGGTGTTGATTCTCCATATGGTTTACATCATAGCAAGCTTAATCCGAAAGAAGACGCATTACAAGTAGCTGTTAATGTTTTAACTGCGTATTTAATGAAAAAAGGAAATTAATTGTTCGGACGGTTGCTTATTTGTAAACAAAAAGCTTACTGCTTTATATTGGAATAATAGCAGTAAGCTTTTTTAAAGCATTAATTTTCTTTTTCAATCACTAGGGGTGCTTGTGGGAATTGAATCCCATTTTCATCAAGCGCGACTTTCGCTTCCTGTCTAATCAAGCGTTCCATTCCCCATTGCTCCATATTTTTTGTTTTTGCAATTATTCTTATTGTAATCGTATTTGCACCTAAATTTTGTATACCAATTAGATTTGGGCCATCTGTTATAGTGTCGTTTTCGTCTGCAATACGTTCACAAACTTGCTGTAGTATTTCTAATGTTCTCTGCAAATCATTGTTGACTGAAATATCTATATCCACTAGAGCTTGCATTTCTCCCCGGGAATGATTACTAAGCTGTGTAATTTCTCGATTCGGGATAAAGTGTAAAGTGCCATCTGCTGCTCGTATTTGGGTTGTTCTAAGGCCAACTTGTTCTACTGTGCCTGAAAATTCTCCAATCGTTATAAGTTCCCCAACATCTAATTGTTTTTCTAATAGGATAAAAAATCCTGACACTAGGTCACTAACAAGTCCTTGAGCTCCAAAGCCGACTGCTAATCCTATAATTCCTGCACCAGCCAATATTGCTGTAGCATCGATACCGAGCAATTGGAGTATGGTTATAATGAGAATGAAAAATAGTACATAGGTAATTAGGTTATTAATCAGGCTCTCCAGTGTAAAAGCTCTACCTCTAGAGATAGAGTTTTTTTTAATATAGGATTCGAATAATTTATTTATTAGCTGCTTAGCCATTTTTTTAATTAGAAGATAGCTAAGAAGGATAAGCAGTATTTTTATTGCTACAAGGGCAGTATTTAAGAAGAAGTCTCCCCAATGTATGGTTTGTATATAGGTTTTTAAATTGTTTAAATAGAACATTTAATGCTGTACTCCTTTTGTAAAAATTAACTAGCCAAGTATTTTCTTTTTATTCCCTTATATGTATTTGATAAACTAGAGGTTATATTAATATTTTTTAGAGAGAAAAGGAAAGAGGGTAAATACTACTGTGAAAATAGGTGATCCACTTCCCGAATGGGGTGCTCCGACACTATGGATTAATGGAGAAACAAAAGGAATGGAGAAAGGTGGAAATAAAGTAACTTTAATTCACTTTTGGTCTATAAGCTGTTATTTTTGTAAAAGGGCTATGTCAGAACTAAACCAATACAGAGATTTTTATCAAGAAAATTTGACTGTTATCTCTGTACATTTTCCTCGTTCGGAACATGATTTGAACATAGAATTAGTGAAAAAAACGGTGGAGGAATATAAGATGACACAATCCATTTATGTAGATCATGAATTTCAGCTAGCCAAAGCATTTTCAAATGAATATGTGCCATCTTATTATTTATTTGATCAGGCTGGGAAATTACGATACTATCAGGCTGGCGGGATTAATTTGAAAATGTTAGATACCCGAATAAGTCGAGTATTAAATGGCCAATTAGACAGAACTTAGCGAATATAATTTGGCATCTGGAAAGTATATCAATACAGCTTCAATTAATGTTATAATAATGGCGTTTCATTAGATAACGGGAAACATCATTATTTAGGAGTTTTAACTGGCATTGATAAGATAGTTATGAATAGGTGTTGCTTCTCGCTTAAAATGAATGTTTATTATAGGAGATAATAATACATGTGATGCGAGATAAAATTTATACGATAGTTGGAGGATTTAATAGTGAAAAGAGCATTTGCGGTAATTGGCCTAGGAAGATTTGGAGGCAGTATTTGTCGGGAATTAACGGAACTAGGTATGGATGTTATGGTAATTGATAAAAGTGAAGAAAAAGTAAATGAATATGCAAATCTAGTTTCACATGCAGTGGTCGGTAATGCAGTAGATGAAACGGTATTAAAGAGTCTTGGAATCCGTAATTTTGATCACGTTATAGTTGCGATAGGCGAGGATATACAAGCGAGTATTTTAACTACTTTAATGTTAAAGGAGCTAGGTGTTAAAAATATAACGGTAAAGGCTCAAAATGATTATCATGAGAAGGTGTTGAGTAAAATAGGAGCAGATGCAGTAGTTCATCCAGAAAGAGATATGGGGAAGAGGATTGCGCATAATATTGTTTCTAATAATGTCCTTGATTATTTGGAGCTTTCTGATGAACATAGTATTGTGGAAATTAAGGCTAGCCACAAATTAGATGGTCGTTCCATTATTGATTTAGATATTCGTGCGAGATATGGAATCACGATTGTTGCTATAAAAAGAGACAAGGAGATTATTGTTTCTCCTCAGGCATCAGAACCAATAAGAGAAAATGATATTTTGATTGTTATTGGTGCGGATTCAGATATTAATCGTTTTGAAAAAAAGGTAATGTCTTAATCATTAATAAGAAAAAGCGAGGACTCTTGCCTAAATACAGTACAAATGAAAGAAAGATATTGGGTTTATGGTGCTAGACTTATAATTATTTAGTTTTTTAAAAATACTTTCATAACCGAAAAAAAGGCGCTGTATGTTCAAGAATTGAACATACAGCGCCTTTTATATACCGTTATACTTCCATAATTATTGGAAGAATCATTGGTCTACGTTTTGTTTTTTCGTAAAGGAATGGAGAAATCGTATCAATAATTTCGTTTTTGATTTCAGACCATTGTGTTGTTTTGCGTTCCATTACTTTATTTAGATGCTTGCTTATTAAGTTCTGTGCATCATTTATTAAATCGCCAGACTCGCGCATGTATACAAATCCTCTTGAAATAAGATCTGGTCCAGCTGCGATTCTAAAGTCTGTCATGTTAATGCTTACTACTACAACGACTAAGCCTTCTTCTGAAAGAATTCGGCGGTCGCGTAATACAATATTGCCTATATCTCCAATTCCGCTTCCGTCAATATAAACGTTTCCGGATGGGATTTTACCAGCAACTTGCGCTGTATCACTCGAAAGTGCCAATACTTCACCATTATCCATGATAAAGCAGTTCTCTTCCTTGACGCCACAGTCAACAGCAGTCTGGGCATGTGTTTTTTGCATTCTGAATTCTCCATGGATTGGCATAAAGAATTTAGGCTTAATTAGTCGTAGCATTAGCATTTGCTCCTGCTGTCCACCGTGACCGGAAGTATGAATATTGCTAAGTGGCCCAGAAATAACTTCAGCACCAGCTCTAAAAAGCATGTTTATTGTTTTATTAACGCTTAGTGTATTACCTGGTACAGGGTTAGATGAGAAAACAACTGTGTCACCAGGAATAATTTGGATTTGTCTATGTGTTCCATTGGCAATTCTTGAAAGAGCAGCCATAGGTTCGCCTTGACTTCCTGTACATAAAATCACAACTTGATTAGCCGGTAAACGATTAATTTGCTGAGGATCTACAAAGGTTTCTTTTGGAGCTTTTATAAACCCAAGCTCTAAGCCAATATTAATGGCAGCCTCCATGCTTCTTCCGAAAACAGCGATTTTACGACCGAATTCTACGGCAGCATCTGTTACTTGCTGTAAACGATAAATATTAGAAGCGAAAGTAGCGAAAATCAATCTACCATCTGCTTTAATAAATATGTCATGAATACTTTTGCCAACCTTTTTTTCGGACATTGTGAAATTAGGCACTTCACTATTTGTGCTGTCAGATAATAAACATAAAACGCCTTCTTTACCGATCTCAGCCATTTTTGTTAAGTTGGCAGGCTCCCCAACGGGCGTAAAATCGAATTTAAAATCTCCAGTGTGTACGATGTTTCCTGGTGGAGTTTTCACGACAATACCATAGGAATCAGGTATACTATGAGTTGTTCGAAAGAAGGAAACAGATGTTTTTCTAAATTTAATCACATCATCTTCTTGAATTTCATGCATCGTAGTTTGACGCAATAGTCCATGCTCTTCTAACTTATTACGAACAAGTGCTAATGCTAATTTTCCACCATATACAGGGATATTAACTTGTCTTAAAAGGTAAGGAATACCACCAATATGATCTTCGTGACCATGCGTGATAAATAAGCCTTTAATTTTGTCTACATTCTTCTCCAAGAAAGTATAATCGGGAATAACATAGTCAATTCCTAAAAGCTCGTCCTCCGGAAATTTAATACCAGCATCAATTAAAATAATTTCGTCTTGAAACTGGACACCATAAGTATTTTTACCGATTTCCCCTAGTCCACCGAGGGCAAATACAGCAGTTTGATCATTTTTTACAAATTTCATTATTCAATCTCCAATACTGTAAAGTCTTCGTTTTGTTGTTCATACTCTAAGAATGCACCTTCTACACGAGTTATAAACTCGATATTATATGGTTTTTCTGCCAATTTTGTTCTAACATCTCTTTCAGAAACACCTTTAACATATATTGTTCTTGTGTTTTCTCTTACTGGTACCTCTGTTTTTAAATCTTGAAAATATACTTTAAATATCATGGTAATTCGCTCCTTAATCATTTATATCTAAAATTATTATATAAAAAAATAACATGTTTTTCATGTTTTTTCTTTTAATAGCAATTATTATCAAAATCCATTGTTTGAAAGATAATCAACTTTATTATGTAAAATATATTTAAATCTTTATAAAATAAAAGGTCAGACTCTTCCCACTAAGCTTGGTTTATATAGTGGTATAATAACCACTATATTTAACAAAGCGTGGCATAGGTCGGACCATAAGAATACCCTTCAATTTTTTTAAGCTATTGTTTTTTTACGCAGTAAATCTTTCCACTGTTTTAAGAGCTTTTTTCTTAGCTTCTTTAACATAGTGGATCATCTCCTTAATTCTATTTTAAACCATTCTTGTACAAAGTAAAGTCATCTTCACATTTTATATTTTCTTTTTGTAAAAAAATAGTTTTTTGAGATGTTGTTTTTTTACCGATTCTTTCTTTTTTTAACTGAAGGTGATTTTACATGTGTTAAATCACATCGAATGGTTCGTTCATTTAATAGGCTTTTTTATATATGATAACAACAATCTTATTAAAAACAGCCTTTTATAGTAATAGTATATGAAATTTATTGCAGGATTCTCATGGTTAATGTTGGTAATTGTAAAATAGGCTTTTATTTCGTAATAATTAACTTTATATGAAAGCGAATGGGTCCCCTCTAATGGAAGAGGGGAAGCAAGAAGATTGATTTATTTCTATTGTAATTGTTTAGGAGTGGAAGGGAGAAGAAGGCTCGAAGAAATTTATTAAATGATCGAACCAGGAGGAAAGAAGGAATGTTCTTAACTCTATCTTTCCACTGGAATTGCATTTTCAATAGGAAGAAAAGGATCATTTTCATTAATGTAATCATAGAACATGACACCATTTAAATGATCAATTTCGTGTTGGAATACAATAGCTGGTAAGCCCTTTAGTCGTAGCTTTACTTCCTTGCCATCTAAATCAATAGCTTTTAATGTGATTCTTGCATATCTTGGCACAAATCCTGGGATGGCTTCGTCTACAGATAGGCAACCTTCTCCTGTAGTTAAATAGGCTTTTTCAACCGAATGGCTAATGATTTTTGGATTGAAAAGGGCGTAGCTATATTGCTTGCCATTTTCATCTTTAACATGAACAGCAATCATTCGTTTGGAAACATTTATTTGTGGTGCAGCTAATCCAACACCGCCTCTTAAACCATATTTTTCCGCTAATTCAGGGTCTTGACTATTTATTACATATTCAAGTAAGCTTTTTAAAATTTCTTTATCTTCTTGACTTGGTGGCATTGTAACTTCTGCTGCTACTCTTCTTAATGTTGGATGACCATCCCGAATAATATCTGCCATTGTTATCATCATAATCACTTCCTTGTTCTATCTATAAAGTAGTCTAACAGAGAAAGAATGAAAAGTTAATACAAGAGAATAGTACTTTATGCAATAAGATAATCATATATACCCATAATATATTATAGGACAGGCTAATATGTTTAATATATAAACCGTTTCATTTTACTTAAATTGAATAACACTATATTATGACGGAATTAAAAAGGGTTAGTAATAAGGAAAAGGGAGTAATAATAAGCCAACCGTTATTGTAAAAATACAGAAGAATCGATATAGTAATAAGAAAGTGAGGAGGAAACAGATGAAACGAAGTATGCTATTGTTTAGTACAATCTTGCTATTTGCAATGATTGCTGCTGGATGTAATTTTCAGTCTCCAAGTGAGAAAATGTATGAAAAACTAGAAGAAGTGGTTGAAATTGAAATTGGCTTTGAAGAGCAGCAAGAGCCTCTTGTGACTTTAGAGAAGAAAGAACAAGACATCTATTCCGAAATAATTAGTCTTGGCTTAGAAGATATGGATGAAATCACAAAATTATCAGATGAGGCCATAGAATCTATTGCCAAGAGAAAAGAATATATGGATAAAGAAGCAGAAAGCATTAAACAGTCGCAAGAAAAGTTTGAGACAATTACAACTGATATGGAAGAACTAGAAGAAAAAGAAGATAAAGAGCTAAAAGAAAAAGCAGACGAACTTTATAAAACAATGATGGCCCGTTATGAAGAACATGATAAATTATACGCTAATTACATAGAAGGGCTTAACAGTGATAAAAAACTATATGAAATGTTTAAAGATGAAGATGTGAATATGGATGATTTAGAAAAGCAAGTAAAGAAAATAAATGAAACATATGAAAAAGTGTATGAAAATAATCAAACCTTTAATGAACTGACGAAAAAATATAATGAACTAAAAGTAGACTTCTATAATGAAGCAGGAATAAAAATTAAGATGAGTGATGAGAAGGAAGAGGAGTAAGTAGCTTTTTTATATTTTTTTATGTCTTCCAAGTTTTATTTTCATTTACCGCAGGAACAGAATCTGTCAAGGAGCAAGAAAATTGCTGAATTGGACAAACTGTTACTGTGGTTTTTTTATAGGGGAAAATAAATTTTTTTGAAATACGTGGCTGTCTAAAGATGGACCAACATGGCACAATGGTGGAGGTGAGAATTAGCAAAAGTTTTACGGAAATTCCTGCGAATTAAAATACATTTAATGATAGAAACTGTTGTTACTGTACTTCTGTATTCTTTAATCGCAATAATGTGTTTATTCGACAAGGAGGAAAATTATTATAAAACAGTTGTAAATAGTGGTATCTGTATAATACAGATGTAGTTTTATAAATAATACAGTTGTATTAATTTTATGTAAAAAATAATAAAAACTTAGAGCTTAAAGATTGACGGATAATATTTAAGTATATTAAACTTATAAATGTATTGAACAGTTGTATTAATATTTACATATTAATAATTGATACAGTCTATACGGAAACCGAATTAATTTATAAGACGTTTTTTCTTGCGTAATTTGTGGAAAACTGTTTTAGTATGGTTTTTTTTGTTACTTAAAGTGATATGCTGTAAGTAATAGAAAGCGTTACCCAACTGAATGTTTACCACATTCAAACACATTGTAAACATCTATTTGTTTTTACAGAAAAAAGTCTTTTAATATGAAAGGAAAGGGTGGCTTTAATGGCTTCTAAAACAAAGAAGGCACAATTTGATGTGCAAGCACAGCTTGAACAAGTGGCAAACCAATTTCAAACACTTCAGATTCTAAATGAAGAGGGCGAAGTTGTAAACGAATCTGCAATGCCTGATTTAAGTGATGAGCAATTACAAGAATTAATGACTCGTATGGTATATACACGTATTCTTGATCAACGCTCTATCTCATTAAACAGACAAGGTCGCCTAGGTTTCTATGCACCTACTGCAGGACAAGAGGCTTCTCAATTAGCTTCACAATTTGCATTAGAAAAAGAAGATTTTATTCTTCCAGGATATCGTGATGTTCCGCAAATTATTTGGCACGGGCTTCCTTTATCTCAAGCATTCTTATTCTCACGTGGTCACTTCCAAGGAAATCAAATTCCTGAAGGTGTAAACGTAATTTCTCCACAAATCATTATCGGTGCACAATACATCCAAACTGCTGGTGTAGCATTAGGAATGAAAAAACGTGGTGCTAAATCTGTTGCAATTACGTATACAGGTGATGGTGGTGCTTCACAAGGTGATTTCTATGAAGGAATTAACTTTGCTGGTGCATTCAAAGCTCCTGCAATTTTCGTTGTACAAAATAACCGTTTTGCAATTTCTACTCCAGTTGAGAAACAATCTGCTGCGAAAACAATTGCTCAAAAAGCAGTTGCTGCAGGGATTCCTGGAATTCAAGTAGATGGTATGGACGCTTTAGCAGTTTATGCTGCTGTTCGTGAAGCTCGTGAAAGAGCAATCAATGGTGAAGGTCCAACATTAATCGAAACTTTAACTTACCGTTATGGTCCACATACAATGGCTGGAGATGACCCAACTCGTTACCGTACAGCTGATCTTGACAGCGAGTGGGAAAAGAAAGACCCATTAGTGCGCTTCCGTAAATTCCTTGAAAACAAAGGCATTTGGAACGAAGAAAAAGAAAACGAAGTAATTGAGCGTGCTAAAGAAGAAATTAAAGAAGCAATCAAAATTGCTGACGAAGCTCCAAAACAAAAAGTAACTGACTTAATGAACATCATGTATGAAGAGCTACCAGTTAATCTTCAAGAACAATATGAAATTTATGCAGCAAAGGAGTCGAAGTAAGCCATGGCGCAAATGACAATGATTCAAGCAATCACTGATGCGTTACGCACAGAATTACGTAATGATCCAAATGTATTAGTATTTGGAGAAGACGTAGGTGTAAACGGCGGTGTATTCCGTGCGACAGAAGGTCTTCAAAAAGAATTCAGTGAAGATCGTGTATTTGATACTCCATTAGCTGAATCTGGAATTGGTGGTTTAGCAATCGGTTTAGGACTTCAAGGTTACCGTCCAGTACCTGAAATTCAATTCTTTGGTTTCGTATATGAAGTAATGGACAGTATTTCTGGACAAATGGCTCGTATGCGCTATCGTTCAGGTGGACGTTACAACGCACCTGTAACTATTCGTTCACCATTTGGTGGTGGGGTTCATACTCCTGAACTTCATGCGGACAGCTTAGAAGGATTAATGGCACAACAACCTGGTCTTAAAGTTGTTATCCCATCTACTCCTTATGACGCTAAAGGTTTGTTAATTTCTGCTATTCGCGATAACGATCCTGTTATCTTCTTAGAGCATATGAAATTATACCGTTCATTCCGTCAAGAAGTTCCAGAAGAAGAGTACACTATTCCTCTTGGAAAAGCGGATGTAAAGCGTGAAGGTAAAGACCTTTCTATCATTACTTATGGAGCGATGGTTCAAGAGTCTATTAAAGCAGCAGAAGAATTAGAAAAAGAAGGATATTCAGTGGAAGTAGTTGACTTACGTACTGTAAGCCCACTTGATATCGATACAATCATTGGATCTGTTGAAAAAACAGGTAGAGCAGTTGTTGTTCAAGAAGCACAAAAACAAGCTGGTATTGCGGCTAATGTTGTTGCTGAAATCAATGATCGTGCAATTCTAAGCTTAGAAGCTCCAGTTTTACGTGTAACTGCACCAGATACTGTATTTGCATTTACACAAGCTGAAACTGTATGGCTTCCAAACTTTAAAGATATTATTGAAACAGCTAAAAAAGTTCTAACTTTCTAATTAATACCGAATAATATTTACGCAACAATTAGAAGATAAGTTAGTTGAACGAAGAAAATTTTTTCATAAGATTATTAGGAGGTTGTCACATTGGCTTTTCAATTTAGATTGCCTGATATTGGTGAAGGTATTCACGAAGGCGAAATCGTAAAATGGTTTGTTAAACCAGGCGATAAAGTTCAAGAAGATGATGTATTATGTGAAGTGCAAAATGATAAAGCAGTAGTAGAAATACCTTCTCCTGTTGAAGGTACTGTAGAAGAAGTTAAGGTTGAAGAAGGAACAGTAGCAGTTGTAGGCGATATTTTAATTACATTTGATGCTCCTGGATATGAAAATCTTCAATTCAAAGGCGATCATGGTGATGAAGCTCCAGCTGATGCTGAAGAAGCAAAACCTGATGCTGCTGAAGAAAGCAAAGCACAAGAAGCAGATGTTGATCCAAGCAGACGCATTATTGCAATGCCTTCTGTACGTAAATATGCTCGTGATAAAGGCGTAGAAATTCAAGCTGTTTCTGGTTCTGGTAAAAACGGACGTATTTCAAAAGAAGATATTGATGCTTACTTAAATGGTGGTGCAACACCTGCTAGCCAACCAGCTGCAGAAGCTGCTCCAGCTGAAACAGCAACGGAAGCTCCTAAGCCACTTGCTATTCCAGAAGGTGATTTCCCAGAAACTCGTGAGAAAATGAGTGGAATTAGAAAAGCGATTGCTAAAGCAATGGTAAACTCTAAGCATACTGCTCCTCACGTAACATTGATGGATGAAGTGGAAGTGTCTAAATTAGTTGCACATCGTAAGAAATATAAAGAAGTTGCTGCAGCAAAAGGTATTAAATTAACATTCTTACCTTATGTAGTAAAAGCTTTAACAAGTGCACTAAAAGAATTCCCTGCTTTAAACACATCATTAGATGATGCTACAAGCGAAATCGTTCATAAGCATTACTATAATATCGGTATTGCTGCTGATACAGAAAAAGGTTTATTAGTTCCTGTTGTTAAAAATGCTGATCGTAAAGGTATCTTTAACATCTCTAACGAAATTAATGAACTTGCTGTTAAAGCAAGAGACGGTAAATTAGCTCCAGCTGAAATGAAAGGTGCATCTTGCACAATTTCTAACATTGGTTCTGCTGGTGGACAATGGTTTACTCCAGTAATCAACCATCCTGAAGTTGCTATTTTAGGTATTGGTCGTATTGCTGAAAAAGCTATCGTTCAAGATGGAGAAATTGTTGCTGCTCCTGTATTAGCACTTTCTTTAAGCTTTGACCACAGAATGATCGACGGAGCTACTGCTCAAAATGCAATGAATCATATTAAGCGTTTATTGAACGATCCAGAACTATTGTTAATGGAGGCGTAAAACATGGTAGTTGGAGATTTTCCTATTGAAACAGATACTATAGTCATTGGTGCGGGTCCTGGTGGATATGTTGCAGCAATTCGCGCAGCACAATTAGGACAAAAAGTTACAATTGTTGAGAAAAACGTATTAGGTGGAGTTTGCTTAAACGTTGGATGTATTCCTTCTAAAGCTTTAATCTCTGCTGGACACCGTTATGAGCATGCTGCACATTCTGCAGACATGGGTATTACAACTGAAAATGTAAAAGTTGACTTCTCAAAAGTTCAAGCTTGGAAAGACAGTGTTGTTAAAAAACTTACTGGTGGAGTAGAAGGACTTTTAAAAGGGAACAAAATTGATATTGCATATGGGGAAGCATATTTCGTAGATGCTAACACATTAAAAGTAATGGATGAAAAATCATCTCAAACTTATACTTTTAAAAACGCAATTATCGCAACAGGATCTCGTCCAATCGAAATCCCTACTTTCAAATTCTCTAAGCGAGTTCTTGATTCAACTGGTGCTCTTGCACTTCAAGAAATTCCAGAGAAAATTGTTGTAATCGGTGGAGGATATGTTGGTACTGAATTAGGTGGAGCTTACGCTAACTTTGGTACTCAAGTGACTATCCTAGAAGGTGCTGATGAAATTCTTGGTGGTTTCGAGAAACAAATGTCTTCATTAGTTACTCGTAACTTAAAGAAAAAAGGTGCTGAAATCATCACTAAAGCAATGGCTAAAGGTGTAGAAGAAACGGACACTGGCGTTGTTGTTAAATATGAAGTTAAAGGCGAAGAAAAATCAGTTGAAGCTGATTATGTATTCGTAATGGTTGGTAGAAAACCTAATACAGACGAACTTGGATTAGAACAAGTTGGTATCGAATTAGGCGAACGCGGAATCATTAAGACAGATAAGCAATGCCGTACAACTGTAAGCAATATCTTTGCTATCGGTGATGTTGTTTCTGGTCCTCCATTAGCTCATAAAGCTTCTTATGAAGGTAAAATTGCTGCTGAAGTTATTGCTGGACATAATGCAGAAATCGACTATTTAGGAATTCCTGCAGTTGTATTCTCTGAGCCAGAATTAGCTACAGTTGGTCACACAGAAGCATCAGCTAAAGAAGCTGGTATCGAAGTGAAAGCTGCTAAATTCCCATTTGCAGCAAACGGACGTGCATTAGCACTTAATGATGCTGAAGGTTTCATGAAGCTTGTTACACGTAAAGAAGATGGTCTTGTAATCGGTGCTCAAATCGCTGGTCCAAGTGCATCTGATATGATCGCTGAATTAGGTTTAGCAATCGAAGCTGGTATGACAGCTGAAGATTTAGCTATGACTATCCATGCTCACCCAACTTTAGGTGAGGTAACAATGGAAGCAGCGGAAGTTGCAATTGGTAACCCAATTCATATCTTACGTTAATTGCTAAAAAAAGAAGTCCTCTTTATAAGAGGGCTTTTTTTTGACTTTAAAAAGGAAAGAAATCTATTAATTTTATCCATTTTTCATATAGTCAGCTTTATTCCGTCCAGCCATATTACTGTTTTTTTGAAGAAAATAATTATAAAATAAAACAAAAGATTGATACATATACTAGTATTAATTGTTAGGTTTTAGGAAGGAAGGGTGGTGGTTTTTCTTGAAGATTTATACGGCAATTTTATTTCAACTAATCATTTGGAGTGGCTTTTCGATCATAGAATGGTTATCAAGACATGATTTAATCCTCTATAAAGTGTTTATGTTTGGGGTGTTCTTTTATTTAGCGATTATTATAGGAAATACAATCATAAAATCAACAAGAAAAACGATGTTAGCCACGATGATTAGTTTATCTATTTACGGATCCTTCCATTTAATTATGACGATTATTTCTGTAGTCTAAATATAACATAACATACAATTAAAAAGGATTAGATAAGTGTTTTGCTCTGAATCATTTGGACTTGCTTTTTTGGATAAGAAGAAAGTAGAGAGGCAATCTCTGTTACCATTGCCATTTCCTTATAAACAAAACAGTAATACAATACAAAAAATGCCCTTGGATAATCAAAGGCATTTTATTTAAATAGAATTAAAAACCATGCAACTATTTATTGTCTCCGCTTTGATGGTATTTTTCCAAAATAGCTTTTAAGAACAGTGAAGATCGATAGTATTAATAAGAAAAACATAAGAAAGCTAAACATAAATGAAACGGGATGAAAAATAGTTTTCGTTTGCATGGGAGATTCGAATGAAACTTCTAATGGATAGGCATTCGATGAGGCAGGCAACAGCTTTTGTTGTTCTGCAAATGGGATGGGACCACCAAAACGAAAGGATTGTGTTAATTGCGTCGGTTTTTGTACTATGTAATTTTTAAAGAGAAACGGGGTAGCAAGACTAATTAGTAAACTTATAATCGTCATAATCAAATAATTTTTCAAAAAGAAAACTCCAATCTGTTCTTACCTATAGAAATAAATGTTTAGCATTTTTTATATCCAAATAGAAGACAGGAATACCTTCATTTGGCATTCCTGTTACCTAAAGCACTATTATCTTATCGCGCGATGCTCTTTAATAACGCGAAGCTTTTTGAAATCGTAATCCTCAGGCCCCTGAACAGGTAATCCTGCTTCCATATTTCGTTTTATATAGGCAAGGTTATCTTCTGTAATAATTTCGCCAGGGATGAATATAGGGATTCCTGGAGGGTATACCATAATAAATTCCGCAATGACTCTTCCAACTGAATCATCAAAATTAATTAATTCTGTCTCAGAGTAGAAAGCATCTCTTGGTGTTAGCGCTAGTAGAGGGATGTTTGGCAGCATTACTCGTGCCTCCACTTTAGACGCTTTATCTTTTCTTTCTTCAGCAAGTGCTTTTAGGGCATCAATTAAAATATTGGCCTCTTTTTCTGAATCTCCAGGTGTAATAATGCACAGGATATTATACAAATCTGACATTTCCACTTCTATCCGATAATTTTTACGAAGCCACTCTTCCGTATCATGGCCTGTTATGCCAAGATCCTTCACGGAAATAATTAGTTTAGTCGGATCATAATCAAATGCAGAGTCTGACTCAAGAATCTCTTCTCCAACACAGTATAAGTGTTCAATGTCATTAATTTGTCTTCGAATGTATTGTGCAAGATTTATCGTTTTATCTATTAGTTGTTTTCCCTCTGTTGCAAGTCGCTTTCTCGCAACATCTAATGATGCTAGCAACAGATAGGATGTGCTAGTTGTTGTCAACATACTTAGAATGGACTGGACTCGCTTGTAGCTAATTAGGTCGCCTCTCATATTTAAAATCGAACTTTGTGTCATAGAACCACCAAGTTTATGTACACTTGTTGCTGCGATATCTGCACCTGCTTGCATTGCAGACATGGGCAGAGCCTCGTGAAAGTGAATATGAACTCCATGTGCTTCATCCACTAGAACAGGAATATTGTAGGAATGAGCTAAATCCACAATTGTTTTTAAATCAGCTGAAATGCCAAAATAAGTTGGATTAATAACAAGTAGTCCTTTCGCATCTGGATGAAGGTCAAAAGCATGCTGAACAGACTCAACCGTGATTCCGTGAGAAATACCAAGGTTTTTATCTACTTCTGGGTGGATAAAAATTGGAATAGCTCCGGCAAATATAATCGCAGACATAACAGATTTATGAACATTTCTTGGAACAATAATTTTATCTCCTGGGCCACAAACACTCATGATCATTGTCATGATAGCACCACTTGTGCCTTGAACGGAAAAGAAAGTATGATCTGCTCCAAACGCTTCAGCAGCAAGTTGCTGGGCGTGTTTAATCATCCCTTTTGGATAATGAAGATCATCAAGAGGACCAATATTAATAAGGTCTATCGAAAGGGCGTTTTCTCCGATAAAGTTTCTAAATTCTGGATCCATTCCATTCCCTTTTTTATGCCCAGGTATATGAAATTGTATAGGATCTTTTTTAACATGTTCCAATAATCCGTGGTATAACGGTGTTTCGTGTTGTGACAATTTATTACTACACCTCTTTATTAAGTATTTTTATGCAAACATTAGCGAACTTTATTGAAATTTCTTATGTACGTGCTAGAAATTTATTGTACCTATTTGTCGCCCTATTGTCTTTAATTTCGTTACTCTTAACAAGTTTTACCCTAATTTCAAATTATAAAAATCATAAAACAAAAGAATTATAGCATTTTTTATTTTCTTTGCATACAATTAGTTTTTACTATAGCAAAAAGAATTATTTTTTTACATGCCTTTTTGGGTGCATAAGCTTATAAAACAAAGGAAAAAGTTAGTATGAAGAAACAAGTTTTACTTTCTTGCTTACTTAAATTACAATAGATTTTATCTGAAAATACTTTAAATAATAGGATGTGGAAAAATGGATTATCAATACCCAATCGATATCGATTGGTCAACAGATGAAATCATTACGGTAGTTAAGTTTTTTGAATGTATTGAGAAAGCCTATGAAAAAGGTGTAGAAAAAGCTGAATTAATGGAACAATATCGAGCATTTAAAAAAATTGTCCCAGGGAAAGCGCAAGAAAAGAATGTCTGTGATGAATTTGAAGAAGTAAGTGGATATTCTACATATCGAACAATCAAAAAGGCGAAAGATGCTACAGAGAATAGCAGAATAAAGATGCCATAGGAAAAGGGTTATACATAAAAAGCATTCTAAGAGCAATCTTGCTAACTGTAAAGTCATGATGCTAATTAGGGTGCTTTTTTTTTCCGCATCTATTGAAGGCTAGTAGAGTGATTCTTAATAGACAAAAAAACTTGGTATACCCAAGTTTTTTTGTCCTCTTTAATACTCCATTGATAATTTATAAATTGGAAGTAATGTATCATATGTATGTTCAATTAAGGAGAGTAATGCTTCTCCATTTGAAAGAATCGGATTACCAACTGGGATTTGCTGACCAACTAAAAATTCAGCTTTTTTTACATCGCGGAACCTTGTTAAAGCTGCTTTTAAATCGGCTTCTTCTATTTTTATAGCCTCTTTTTTCATATGATCCATGGAAAGGAAATAATCTTTCGGCAGAGATGACTGTATTAGCTCGTAATTTTCTAAAAAGCCTTGTGCAATTTCTTTCTTTTTTGGAAGTTCGTATATATAAGCTAGCCATATAAAGAGATGGTCATCAAATAAGCCAACTTGGAAATGTGGATGTTGTTTATATCCACGCTTATTATTTGCAATCGCAAGCCATGTATCTTTTGGGGGATTCACGGTCCGTCTTGCGTGCTTGGCAATATGGAGGAACATTTCCATTCCGAGTTTACCTGAAAGTTCATCTGTAAGCTCTGCGCCAATTTCGAGGAATTTCGGCTGAATTCTCTCTTGAATTGCTTCCATTCTTGAATCCAGTCCTTCAATCTTAAATGTATCAAAATCTTTTTGTATAAAACCAGTGAACGACATTATTTCTTATCTCCTTTTGAGTTTATCTCTTATGTTTCCGGGTAAATAGTTTATATATAATCAAGTAAGCTATTTAGTTATTTTCTTGTATATTCATCTTTTGATATGCTTTTCGCCAATATTGTAGCATACATAAATAATATTATGAAGAAATTTGGATTGCACTAGGTTATCGCACAAAAAAGGAGCAAGCTAATTGGTTTTCACATAATATATATGAAATCACAGAAATGCAAGTCGATGAAAGGGGTGTACTGTCAGTGAAACAATTGATGAATTTAGCGAAGAAAATGGAAGTGGAAAAGGAAAAAAGGGCTGTTCTTCGTCTAGAAATGGATTATGAATTGGCTACCTTATTCGATGCAATCAATGAAAAAGATGAAAAACAAAAAAAATTAAGTAAGCAAAAACTAGAAAGAATCAGGCAGGAACTTCTAAGACTTAAAGCATTATAAGGAATATAATAGATAATCATGCAGCTGACTCTATAGGAAGGAAATTTGAATTCCTATAGAGTCAGCTGCATGATTTTGCTTGCTACATTATTTAGGGAATGATAGGAAGGAAACTTGTTTAATGGCAATCGACTTTTTAAATAGTTATTCTATAGCACTGCAATTTATAGAATTTTCTTATTTTATGATACTATAGAGAATAAGATAGCTTCTTTTGAAGTATGTTTAGAGATTATATTAGCTAAAATATAGGAAGTGCTGGAAAAAAGAATGTAAAGAAGGTTGAGAAAATGACAAATTGGCTTGAAATTGATAAGTATGCAAAAGAATGGATAAAAGAAGCGGGGGAAAGGATCATCAAGTCTTTTTCATCTGAGCTCATTATTCAAACAAAATCTAATAAAAATGATTTAGTTACGCAAATAGACAAGGGGACGGAAGAGTTTTTGATAAATAAAATAAATGATGTTTTTCCTGCTCATCGAATTTTAGGAGAAGAGGGAGTAAGTGAATCTTTAGAAGATTTAAAGGGGATTGTCTGGATTATTGATCCAATTGACGGAACGATGAATTTTGTCCATATGCAACGGGATTTCGCGATTTCAATCGGTATTTATGAGGATGGAATAGGGAAAATCGGCTTAATTTATGATGTAGTTGCAGATGAACTATACCATGTTCAAAAGGGGAATGGGGTATATATGAACGAAACAAAGCTACTCCCTTTAAAGGACACCGCTGTTGATGAGGCTATTATTGGATTAAATGCAACATGGGTTACGAAAAATAAACGTATAGATCCGAGCATTTTAGAACCACTGGTAAGGGAATCTAGAGGAACGAGATCTTTCGGGTCAGCTTGTTTAGAACTTGCCTATATTGCAGCTGGACGAATGGATGCTTATCTCACTTTAAGATTATCGCCATGGGATTACGCAGCAGGCAAGATAATGGTGGAAGAACTTGGAGGAAAGGTAACAACTTTAAAAAATGAGCCTCTTGATTTATTAACACAACAATCTTTTTTTGCTTCTAAACCTGGATTACATGAGGAAATACTCGAAAAATATTTAAAGGATGGTAACTGGTAAAAGACTAACACTGCTGTTTTTCCAATATTTGTTGCATTTTCTTTTTCTTTTGGGATCGAAGTGACCAAATCCCACACATTAAGAAAAAACAAATGAGTGTGCCAACTAATGTTTTTTCAGCAATACATATACCGATACCAATAAAACTTGAAATTCCATAGATGTTATAGTAAAAAAATGGATATTTATCAAAATTCATGATTATCTTCCTTTATTATGGTATATATTAATCGGAAATAATAGCGTATGATAATGATTAAATGATCCCACAGCGACTAGATGTGGGTTTTTTATCTATTTTCTCCTTCTATAATACAATGGGATGGCTTGGAAAGAACAGAAAAAATGTAAAGAAATTGATAATTATCGGATAAAAAGGTTAGTTTAAAAAATATTTTCGAAAATAGCGTTTTCATTCAGTGTTTTTTATAAAAGCTTTTAGGTTTCTTCGGAATTATGTGATATAATGACTCAGTTATAATATTATTAAAAAAATAAATTAAATCAAGATAGACATATTTAGGTAGGAGTGAAATTTTTGAAAATTAGAGAAGATATTCGTAACATTGCTATTATTGCTCACGTTGACCACGGTAAAACAACGTTGGTTGACCAGCTGCTAAAACAATCCGGCACATTCCGTACAAACGAGCATGTGGAAGAACGTGCAATGGATTCCAATGATTTAGAAAGAGAACGTGGAATAACAATATTAGCGAAAAATACTGCTATTCAATATAAAGATAAACGTATTAATATCCTAGATACACCAGGACATGCTGATTTTGGTGGAGAAGTAGAACGTATCATGAAAATGGTTGACGGTGTTCTACTTGTTGTTGATGCATATGAAGGTTGTATGCCTCAAACACGTTTCGTATTGAAAAAAGCATTAGAGCAAAACTTAACTCCAATTGTAGTTGTTAACAAAATTGACCGTGACTTTGCTCGTCCTGCTGAAGTAATTGATGAAGTTCTTGACTTATTTATTGAATTAGATGCAACAGAAGAACAATTAGAATTCCCTGTTATCTATGCATCAGCTATTAATGGTACAGCCAGCACAAACCCTGAAAAACAAGATGAAAACATGCAATCATTATATGATTCAATTGTAGAGCATATTCCTGCACCAGTTGATAATCGCGAAGAGCCTTTACAATTCCAAGTAGCTCTTTTAGACTACAACGACTATGTTGGAAGAATTGGTATCGGTCGTGTATTCCGCGGTACGATGAAAGTTGGTCAACAAGTAGCTTTAATGAAATTAGATGGAACTGTTAAACAATTCCGTGTAACAAAAATCTTTGGTTTCTTCGGATTGAAACGTCAAGAAATCGAAGAAGCATACGCTGGAGATTTAATCGCAGTATCAGGAATGGAAGATATTAACGTTGGTGAAACTGTATGTCCTTTTGAACATCAAGATGCACTTCCAGTTTTACGTATCGATGAGCCAACTCTTCAAATGACTTTCTTAGTTAATAACTCTCCATTTGCAGGTAAAGAAGGTAAATATTTAACTTCAAGAAAAATTGAAGAAAGATTACGCGCTCAATTAGAAACAGACGTAAGTTTACGTGTTGAAAATACAGATTCTCCAGATGCATGGACTGTATCAGGACGTGGAGAGCTTCATTTATCTATCTTAATTGAAAATATGCGTCGTGAAGGTTATGAGCTTCAAGTTTCAAAACCAGAAGTTATTGTTAGAACAATCGATGGTGTTCGTTGTGAGCCAATCGAGCGTGTACAAATTGATGTTCCTGAAGAGCATACAGGTTCTGTAATGGAGTCAATTGGTGCTCGTAAAGGTGAAATGTTAGATATGATTAATAATGGTAACGGACAAGTTCGTTTAATCTTTAACGTACCTGCTCGTGGACTAATTGGTTATACAACTGAATTCTTAACATTAACACGCGGATATGGTATCATCAACCATACATTCGATAGCTATCAACCAATGGCATCAGGCCAAGTTGGTGGACGTCGTCAAGGTGTATTAGTAAGTATGGAATCTGGAAAATCATCTACTTATGGGATTATGCAAGTAGAAGACCGCGGAATTATCTTTGTAGAAGCTGGGACTGAAATTTATGAAGGGATGATTGTTGGTGAGCATACACGTGAAAATGACATTACTGTTAATATCACAAAAGTAAAACAAGCAACAAACATCCGTTCAGCAAACAAAGACCAAACAGCAACAATGAAAAAACCAAGAATTATGACACTTGAAGAATCTTTAGAATACTTAAATGAAGATGAGTATTGTGAAGTAACTCCAGAATCCATTCGTTTACGTAAAAAAATCTTAAATAAAGCAGAACGTGAAAGAGCTGGCAAGAAGAAAAAATCTGCTGAATAAATAAAAGAAAAGGAGTCATCTGTTGATGGCTTCTTTTTTGTGTTTAGAGTAGGGCGGAGGTAGGGATTTCGCTGGAAATTGTCATTTAGAGTGAGTAAGGTGGAAAAATAGTGTTTTTATTGGAGATGAAAACCAGATTTCGCAAGTTGAAAGAGAAAAGTGGTGTTCATAACCCCCACTTTTTTCCATTGAGCAAGAAAATCCAAAGTGAAAGGTAACAGAGAATATCTCATACTAGCTACCATGATCTAAAACCAAACGTAATAAAAATAGAAGCATAAATTCGTGTTTCCAACAAATAACCTCTAAATAACGAAGCAGTTAAAAAAGAAGTATGTAAAAAAAAGAAGACCTTAGCTAAAAGATCTTCTTTTTATTGATACTGCTTGTCTACTTACCAATCATCTTCTTGCGTTTTGTTTTGATAAAGAACAAAGTTGCCAGAATCTATTCGTTTCTTTGTATTTTCCGCAATTCGTTCTTCACATTCTTTACACATATACGTATGAATCGGCCGATTTCGTAGTCGTTTTGCCTGAAAGGAATTTTCGTCTATATCTTCAATTTTATCACATATTACACATTTTACTTTCAACAGCTGCACCTCTAATCCTATAAGATCGAAAAAAATAGATTATAGGCACATTATATATAAAATCGTATAGAAAATCGAATTTTAATCTCTTATACGATTATTCGATTGCTCATCTTGGTCATTTTTCAGTTCTTTTTCTTCTTCTTCATTCAATTTTTCATTCGGCTTTTTCATATCCCCATCTGGCTCATTTTTAATCATATCAGCAGGTACTTCAGGGATTAGTCTTCCGCTAATATCGGCCAATTCATTAAAGATACCTTGGATTGGCTTCCCATTTTGTATATCTTCGCCAATTTCTTTTAGTCTTGCATTCATATCAGGATCAGCAATAATGACAGCATTTGCCCCATCAGGATCGTTCTTTAAGCTTTCTGCAACAGAATATTTGATGGAACCGACTTCTGAACGATCTAAGTCAGCGTTAATATCCACACCTACAAGGGCATATTTACCGATGACTACTGCTGTTGCATCATTGACATTTTCGATACTTGTTGCAAGGGAAACGAGTCTTTTGGCAATATCCTGTCCTGTTTTACGGTCAACTTCCTCGATAGTAGAATTTTTTACATTTGTAACATGAGGGGTATCATCTCTATTCTCTGATTGTTGGCTATTTTCTACATTATTGTTATTACATCCAGCAAGCAGAAAAAGGATTGCAATGAACAAATATCCTTTTTTCATAAAAATTACCTCCTTTAATATTGAAGAATAACTTCTAAAAGTGTGCATTTTCACCTGATTTGTTGGTGGAAATGAGCATTTTTATGTTTTTTTATACTTCCTCTCTCTTTATTGTGAGAAATATCTTCTATCTTTATGCGATAAAACATATATTTTACCAAGGTTCTTTCCGTTACACGGATAGTGCAGCAATATATGACGTTTTAGAGCAGGGGGCATCGGTTTGAGTAAAATTTACGTATTGGATACAAATGTCTTGTTACAGGATCCATATTCCATTTTTTCTTTTAGTGACAATGATGTAGTAATTCCAGCAGTAGCATTAGAAGAGGTAGACAGCAAAAAACGGTACATGGATGAAATCGGAAGGAACGCAAGACAAATATCTAGATTGATCGATAATTTAAGAGAAGCAGGAAAGTTGCATGATAAGATTCCTTTGGAAAATGGCGGAACTATAAGAATTGAACTAAATCACCGATCTTTTCATGAGCTTCAAGAAATATTTGTGGAAAAAACGAATGATAACCGAATATTAGCAGTTGCAAAAAATTTATCAATAGAAGAAAGCAAAAAAGAAAATGGACGAACCGTTATTTTAGTAAGTAAAGATACACTAGTCCGTGTTAAAGCAGATGCAATTGGGCTTATGAGTGAGGACTTCTTAAGTGACCGAGTTGTTGAAAATGAAGATTTGTATACCGGTTTTATGGATGTACAAGTAACGATTGATGTATTAAATCGCTTTTATGAGATTGGACAGCTTCCTGTCACGGAAATTGGCAATGGAAGTTATTATCCTAATCAGTTTCTCATCTTAAAGGATGTATTAGGGTCTTCGTCATCTGCGTTAGCAATTGTTGATTCATCAAGAAAATATGTGAAAAAGCTAGTGTTTGATCATGAGCATATTTGGGGAATTCGCCCAAGAAATGTGCAGCAAACAATGGCAATTGAAATGTTATTAAAGAAAGACATGCCGTTAGTTACGCTAATAGGGAAAGCAGGAACAGGAAAAACTTTATTGGCATTAGCATCAGGATTGATGCAAACAGAAGATTTTGGCGATTATAAAAAATTATTAGTTGCAAGACCTATTGTACCAATGGGGAAGGATCTAGGCTTTCTTCCTGGAGAGAAGGAAGAGAAATTAAGGCCATGGATGCAGCCGATTTTCGATAATCTCGAGTATTTGTTTAATACAAAGAAACCTGGTGAATTAGAAGCAATTCTTGCAGGAATGGGCTCAATAGAAGTAGAGGCATTAACGTATATTAGAGGAAGAAGTATCCCTGATCAATTTATTATTATTGATGAAGCACAAAACTTAACAAAGCATGAAGTGAAAACGATTTTAACAAGGGTAGGAGAAGGAAGTAAAATTGTTTTAATGGGAGACCCAGAACAAATCGACCATCCTTATTTAGATGCTTTTAATAATGGATTAAGCTATGTGGTAGAACGTTTTAAAGACCAGCCAATAGCTGGACATGTAAAATTAGTCAAAGGAGAGAGATCGTCTCTAGCACAGTTAGCTGCAGATTTATTATAAACTTTAGCTTTTTTACGCCATCTAGCAATTGCTAGATGGCGTAAATGTGGATGGATGCTCTATTATGTAATTTTAAATGCTTTGACATTTTTGATAGGCGTTTGTTTCTTGGCTTTTGTATTATCAAAAATATATACAGGACCATCTTCTGTAAGCGGTTTTCCTTTTACGCAAAATAATAAGAAAATCGAATCGATTTCTTCTAGTGGAATAGTATATTCTTCTTCATCTGTTGTGATTAACAGATTTTTTGCTACTTCCTTTGGTTCAGTATTTTTTATAAAAGGAGCTAAAGGCATATAAAAGGTACCAGTTAGCATTTCTACTTTTTTATAAGTTTTTGTGGATTGCTCTGGCACTTTAGCACCTTCTGTAATCTCTTGATCCCAGTGCTTGGATGCTTCTTTTGTATATGCTTCTAATTCATCCTTTACTTCGACTGGCGCGAATACTGACTCAGCGGTTTGTTTACGATCATCAAATATCCATACAGTCGGATCAATGGTTATCGGAAAATTTACTAATCCGGTAACTTGAATAATAGTATTCATTAAATTCTCCTCCTTATTCTTTATTCGTTGATTGTATTAAAATTCTGCTAATTAATGAGGACATGATTGATTTATAATTAGCAGTCTAAAAACAATATTAATTTAAGTATAGCTTCTTCTTGTCTTTCTGTCATTTAGAAGGTTAGAAACGAAATTTTAGATTTTTTAAGGGGGATTGTTCTTGCAATTTTCCTAGGTTGAGTTTAAACTTTATAGATAGGATAATCGCTCGGAAACGGGGGGATAGGATTGACTTCTGAAATGATTATTAATCATAAAGAAAAAGCAAATGAGCTATTGAAAGCTGATGCTGAGAAGATATTAAAACTAATTAAAGTTCAGATGGATAATTTAACAATGCCTCAATGTCCTCTATATGAAGAGGTATTGGATACGCAAATGTATGGATTGTCTAAAGAGATAGATTTTGCTATTCGATTAGGATTAGTAGAAGAGCATGTTGGCAAGAAGATTTTAGATGAGTTGGAAAAAGAATTATCGAATTTGCATGAAGCTTCTATAAGAAAATAAAAAGTAAACTCAAACAAAAGCATTCATTGTTTGAGTTTTTTTAGTGGTTAGGTGTATTATTCTAAAATAAGGGAAGTACATACGAAATAGGATTAGTTAAAAATATATATAAGTTTACGCCCGATATTTTAAGAGAATGAATAGAAGTTTTATCCTTTTCAGCAGGAAATAGATAAGAGACAACGAATACTCTAAATGAGGAGAATGAATAAGGGATGCGGTTGAATGATAAAGAAGATATTAAAATCGTATGATTACACAATTATTATAGCGATGGTGCTGTTAATTTTATTTGGCTTAATTATGATTTATAGTGCGAGCATGGTTTCAGCAGTCCAATATTATGGACATGATAGTAGTGATTTTTATTATAAGAAGCAGATTATGAATATTATAGTAGCGGGTGCTGCATTCATTGTTGTCGCACTTTTTCCATACAAGGCCCTACTAAGCAATAGAATATTAGTACCAATGGTGTTTGGGTCTATTTTTTTCTTAGGTGGAATATTTTTGTTTGGTAGTGTTTACGGAAATGCGCAAAGTTGGTATAAAATTGGAACCTCAAGTCTTCAGCCGGCAGAGTTTGTTAAACTATCTGTAATCATTTATTTATCGGCTATCTATTCAAAAAAGCAGTCTTATATTAATGAATTCAATAGGGGTGTTGTCCCACCACTAGCCTATTTAGTTATTGTTTGTGCTTTAGTTATGGTTCAACCAGATTTTGGGACAGCGGTTATTATTCTGATGATTGGTGCAACAATTATTCTCTGTTCAGGAATGAATTGGAAGAATTTATCGAAGCTGATGCTTATTGGATTAGGATTTATACTCCTATTGCTACTTTGTATGCAGCTGGCTGGTAAAAGTGTGTTTACGGAAAAGCAAATGGCGAGAATATTTGTGTTTATGGATTCCCCTTTTGGCGAAGATGTTGTGCAAGATTCTGGTTATCATATGAGTAATTCACTTATTGCGATTGGCTCTGGTGGTCTTAAAGGAGTTGGCTTGGGACAAGGAGTACAAAAGCTTGGCTATTTAACAGATGGTCACACCGATTTTATTATGGCTGTAATAGCGGAGGAACTAGGTATCTTTGGTGTAGGCTTTGTAGTATTAGGTCTTGGCTATATTGTTTTACGGGGCATTTATACGGGATTAAAGTGCAAAGATCCTTTTGGAAGCTTACTAGCGATAGGGATTTCGAGTATGGTTGGGATTCAAGCGTTTATTAATATTGCCGGGATTTCTGGATTAATCCCATTAACCGGTGTGCCAGTACCTTTTGTAAGTTATGGTGGATCGTCCCTTTTACAATTATCTATTGGAATGGGGATTTTAGTGAATGTTTCGATGTTTGTAAAATATGAGAGGGTTTATAAACCAAAAGTTGAAGATGTTGCTGATATTCCACAGGCGAATCAACCTACTTCCCCATTTGTTCGAACAAACAGACCTTTATAGCAAAGGGCTTCCTAGTAACAAACTTTACGAAAAATGCCTAATTAATAGATTCATAAAAGATAGCACAGATAGTTGGTGCTATCTTTTTTATATTTTAAAATCTGAACATTGATATTTAAAAGGTTAATTAATTTGCTTCCTTGTAAAAAAAAGCTATAATAAAAAGAGTGTCTTTTATTCCTAAAACGCTTTCGAAGTGTTTATCTAAAATGGACAAATTTTCCAATAATGTGAAAACTGAAGTTTTTTCAAAAAAAAGAGAGAAATCTCTGTGAAAATATGTTTTAATAGCAAAAGAGTCTTTTTTAACATTACTATGTTGTTAAATGTGAATAATGACACAAATGGAAATGAACGGTTATTTAAATAGTATTTTCTTTACTATGTAATAGAAGGGGGAGACATAATCAATGGCTAATTTTCGTGCATATTCAAATGCCAAATTGACGGATAAGCAAGCCGAAACAAGTGCCTGGAAGGACTTTCTTGCATTAATTAAAATAGGAATTGTGAATTCAAACTTAATTACGGTATTTACAGGTATCTGGCTTGCAATTGTCTTTACAGATGCAAAGTTTTTAGAGCACATTGATATCATTTTATATACTTTGATTGGCTCAGGACTAATTATTGCTGGGTCGTGTGTGTTAAATAATTTTATTGATCGTGATATTGATCCATTAATGGAAAGAACAAAGGCAAGACCGACTGTAACAGGAAAAGCAAAGCCTTCAAATGTTGCAGTCCTAGGTTTTGGATTTCTTTTAATAGGTACTTTGTTTTTATTGCTAACAACTATCACTGCTACAGTTATTGCTTTAGTTGGAGCATTTAGCTATGTTGTGATTTATACAATGTGGTCTAAGCGGAGATTGGTATCAAATACTGTTATCGGGAGTTTTTCAGGAGCAGTGCCTCCACTAATTGGATGGGCCGCAATTGATCCTGGACTTGATGTTATTGCTTGGAGCCTATTTTTAATTATGTTTGTTTGGCAGCCACCGCATTTTTATTCTTTAGCGATTAGAAGAGTAGAAGAGTATCGAGCAGCAGGAATTCCGATGTTACCTGTTGTAAAAGGATTTGAAGTAACAAAGAAACATACGTATATATGGATTGTTGCATTATTTCCACTACCATTTTTGTTATATCAAATTGGTATCCCATTTTTAGTTTTAGCAACGTTACTAAATATTGGCTGGGTTATTACAGGAATTCGAGCAAGTAAAAAGCAAGATGAATATAAATGGGCTACAGCAATGTTCATCTATTCCATTCAATATTTAACAATACTATTTGTATCAATGGTGGTATTTACATTATTCTAAAGAAAAATCGCTTTTTTAGGGGAAAAACGAGTTTCGAGAATAATGACTTGTTTTAATAGAAATAAGGGAATTTGGGGAGTTAGTTAAACAAAGAGGTAAATACTATATGGAGTGGGTAGTTTAATGGAATTTACATTACCGATTTTGCCGACAATAAGTACTACATTTATCGTTTTGAGTGGCATTTTTGTAGCTATTGGCTGGGGGTTAATCAAGAAAAGAAAAAGAAAAGAACATCAGATGGTAATGCTTTTTGCAGCTGTTTTTGCCGTAATCTTTTTTGTTATCTATGCATCAAGAACGGTTTTTATTGGCAATACTTCTTTTGGGGGACCAGATGATATTAAGATTTATTATACAATCTTCTTAATATTTCATATTACACTAGCTACAATCGGGGCGGTGTTAGGAATTATTATGTTGTATACAGGCTATAAAAAACAATATGCGAAACATCGTAAATTAGGTCCAATGACAAGCATTATCTGGTTTATTACCGCTATTACAGGAACAGCCGTCTATTTACTTCTCTATGTTTTCTATCATGGTGGAGAAACAACGTCTGTTATAAAGGCAATATTAGGATTTTAATAAATGCTTCGAGAGAATAGAAGCATTCAGACTGAAGACAAATTCCTTGGAATAAAAGGACTCTGTTTTCAGTTTTTTTATTATTTTGTGGACTAAAAATGGAAAAACTACTTATTCTATTAAAATTATTTAAATTAAGTTATACTATTTAGTAAGAAGTCAACATATATTGATAGAAACAATGCTAGAGAGGGGGGAATCCTCTGAAAATCTTATTAAGAACTGTCGTAATTATTGCAGTATTATCAGCAATTGGATTCTATTTTAATATAACAGATGATAAGGAACAGCCAGACGTACTAGTTGAAAATGGAGATAACCCTACAAAAGTGGAGGATAATCTCAATGAAGCAGCAGAGAATTCGCAAATTCTACCAGTTCCTAAAGAAGGATTAGGGAGCTTGATTGGTAAAAGTGTCAATGAACTAAAAGAGAAATATGGTGAACCAACTAGAATCGATCCGTCAGCCTATGAATACGATTGGTGGATTTATAATAAGAATGTATCTGAGTATTTTCAGGTGGGAATTCTAAATGACAAAGTGGTGACTGTCTATGCAATTGGTAGTGCTGTGAATATTAATCCTTATAAAATCGGACAAGAAGTTGGGGATATATATACGATGACACCAATTGAAACAAATATTAGCTTTAATTATGAAAATTCTTCTTACCGATTCGAATTATCGGAGGATGAAATAAATAACCGTCCATTAATTCAGATAGGTGATTATTATGCACAGCTATACTTTGATAAATTTAATGGAACTTTATCAAGTGTTCGTTACATGGATGCACGAACATTACTTCATTTAAGGCCTTATGAATTAGTTTATCGAGGAGAACTATTAGAAACAGATAATAATGTGGAATATAGTGAAGAAATTCAAGAAGGCAATGAAAAACAAATATTAGATATGACAAATGTGTTAAGAGAAAGATTTAAATTAAATAAAGTAGAATGGGATCAACCTACTGCTGAAGTCGCATTAGGCCATAGTAAAGATATGTTTGAAACCGAGGATTTCTCCCATACATCAGAGAAGTATGGAGATCTAGAGGACCGTTTAAAGGCAGGAGACGTATTTTATCAAGTTGCTGGAGAGAATATTGCAGCAGGCTATGCGGATGCCCCTGCAGTAATCGAAGGCTGGTTAAATAGCAAAGGACATCGAGAGTGTTTATTGAATGAGAAATTTACTCATCTTGGAGCAGGCGTATTTGATAAATACTATACACAGAATTTTATTGAAAAATGGTGAAATAATAGTATGAAAGAAGCTGACAACCACAATCATTTGATTGGTTGTCAGCTTTTTTGGTTTGGTTTTTCTAAAAGATTATTGCTTTTTCAATAGGAAAAATAAATAAAATAGGCCACGGGTTTATAGCAATAAAATTTACAGGATGACACAGAGGATTTGCACGTTTTCTAAAGTGCATCATAAAGTAATATAGGCAGATGTATCAAATTAGAGGTGAAATAATGATGGCTAATAAAGAACTTCATCCTTCTGTAGAAGAATTTAAAGCATTTGTGAAAGCAAATCCCAAAATATTAAAAGAAGCGAGAAGTGGCAAGGTGACATTACAAGAATTATATGAAGATTGGTATTTATTAGGTTCTGATGATGCAAGATGGGACGGATTACGAGAAGGTGCTTCTGAATCTTCTAGCAAAAAGGAAGAAGAGACAGAAGCAAATCGAACTGTCTGGATGTCTAATATTGTTGATACACTAAAAAAGATGGATCAAAATCAAATACAGGGATACTTAGCAAACTTAAATCAAGCTTTAGGAACGATTCAAGGTGTCATTTCACAATTTGCTCCTAATAGTGGTTCTAGTGGATCATCTGCGCCAAAAGAACAAAAACCTTCTGGGCCGTTTTCTTTTAGAAAAGATTAAGTAGGAGGATGGATATGAGACAAAGCATTAAAGAATATATTGCGCAGAATCCAGAATTACAACAATTTATAAGAGAACAGCCGCAATGGTATAGACAATTAAGCAGAAATCCAAATCAGTTGGAAACCTTTGAGATAGCATCTCTTCATTATTATAAGAAAACCATTCCAGATCACGTACAAAAATTTTCAAATGGTGTTCAAATGGCATCCATGATGGTTAGTATGTTTCAAGCAATGAATGCCGAATCATAACTTTTTAAGATAAACATTATTTAGAGTAAAAAAAGCATGAATGGTAATACTAACCGAAATGAAAATTCATTAAAAATTACCAGGAGTGTTTACTTTGAAAAAAATCCGAATGATTTGTATTCCTGCTTTTCTCCTTTTAACCGGATGTGGTGATGATGTTCCAGATCCAGAAGTAAAGACAAATAAAGAAGCTGCAACTTATTCTGCCATACCTACGGCTGCAGATGTACAAGCCTCTTTCTCCCCTACAGCAAAAGAGGAATTTGATGTGCGTCATATTGTTAAAGGAAATAAAGTATTTGTGGAATGTAAAGTGAGAGACTATTCTTTTAGAGAAGATAGCAATGGGAAATTAGGAAAAATCGTTTTGGAGATAAATGGGGAGAAGAAGGAATATTCTTCTGCTGCATTTGTGATTGAAGGATTAAAAACAGGAAAACATACAATGAACTTATCTGTTATGGATGTTGCCAGCAAAACAACAAAGTTTAAAAAGTCATTTCAAGTAATGATTAAAGAGTAGGGAAGAAAAAGGAAGTCACAAGCCTTTTCTTTCTTCTGTCTTTCATGTAGAATAAGAATTGGAGGTGAGCGAATACGTGCTTGCGACAACTGAAATACTTCTTATTCAAGAGGAAGCAGAAGACATTGCAGAAATGATATTAAACTCAGATGTTGCAGAACAATACCGTATTTGTTTGGCCAATTTACAATCAAATAAGGAAACACAGCAAAAAATTCATTCTTTTAACCAAATGAAAGAGCTTTATGAAGAGGTTCAGCGTTTTGGAAAATACCATCCTGAATATAAAAAAGTCATGATGGAAATTAGACAGCTAAAACGCGATATGGATGTAGATGATAATGTGGCAGCATTTAAAGTAGCGGAGAATGGTTTGCAAAAGCTTCTAGATGATGTCAGTGTTATTATCGGACGTTCTGTTTCTACTTTTATTAAAGTACCAACAGGAAATCCATTTTTTGATGAACTTTCTGGTTGCGCCGGTGGTTGTGGAAGTGGTGGAAGCTGTAGTTGTTCTGCATAATATACGAAGAGGCAATGATCAAATCTAGGATCATTGCTTTTTTATTTTGACGTTTCTTATGGCTTACTAGCGTTCGTAAAAGCAGATTCCGACTTTTCTATTTTGGTTGCCTATGCTATTATGATAAATAATGGTATTTTAAAGGGGTTAAATTATGCTAGGGCAACGACAGGGAATCATTGTTTGGCTATTTTCACTAAAGCAAGCAAAAATGTTAAGAAGATATGGAAATGTTCATTTTATTTCCAAAAGATTAAAATATGTTGTGCTCTACACGAATCAAAGTGATGTGGATGGCATAATGGAAAAAATTAATGCTCATTCTTTCGTTAAAAAGGTAGAGCCTTCCTATAAGCCATTTTTAAAAGTGGAATTTGAAAATTCGCGACCAGATAAAGCGAAAGAATATGATTATAAAATGGGGATTTAAGAAAATTGTTCTTTATTGGAATGTTCATTCTAAGGACAATCCCTTATAAGTAGTTGAAGAAAAACAAAAGCAGTATTTTATGTAAAGGAAAGGTGGAATCCGCCATGCCCTTCATTGAATACTGTTTTTTCTATGAAAAAGACAAAAAAAGCCTGCAAGCATATGCCTGCAGGGTCCTTCTACGTTCTTATTATTCATAAGAACAGAAGGTAAAGGGAGAGGAGAAACCGGAGGAAGAACTTATGGGGAAACGTAAGTCTTCTCCGCGGTTGGCAACAACATCCTCGAATAGATGCTGTTACTTACATTATCCCCATACGGTGACCACTTATACATAAAAACAAATTATTTTTTAGAGGTAACAAAATTTATTAGGTTTAATCTATACCATATAAAGAGGATGCAATGGTAATAATATTCCGATTTGATTATCTTTTTACGAATAAAAATTGACAGATAAAAGGAATAAATCGTTAAAATGTTGGCTCTCTAATAGGTTTATGGTAGGATAGGGAAGGTAAAATAACTTTAAGTAAAATAGGGTTGTGGTGATTGAAATGAGAGTTGTCTCCGGTAAGAATAAGGGGATTCCATTAAAGGCTGTTCCTGGTAACTCGACTAGACCAACTACAGATAAAGTGAAAGAGGCTATTTTTAATATGATAGGTCCTTACTTTCAAGGAGGAGAAGGCCTTGATTTATTTGCTGGAAGCGGCGGACTTGGCATTGAAGCTTTAAGTAGAGGGTTAGATCTTGTTATTTTTGTAGATAAAGAAGGAAAAGCAATACATACGATTAAAGAAAATCTTTCTACATGTAAATTGGACAGCCAAGCCGAAATATTTCGCAATGATGCGAATCGTGCTTTAAAAGCATTGCAAAAAAGAGAAAAAAGCTTTGATTATATTTTCCTAGACCCGCCATATAAAAAGCAACAATTAGAAAATATGTTAACATTTATTGATGAAGCAGGTCTGTTAAAGGATGAAGGAGTCATTGTATGTGAGCATGGTTCGGATATTTCTTTACCTGTGGCAGTAAATAGACTTCAACAAGTGAGACATGAAAAATATGGAATAATTGGAGTTTCTATTTATTCCTTACAAAATGGTACGGAGGACTAAAAAGATGGCTAGTGTAGCAGTTTGCCCAGGTAGTTTTGATCCGATTACTTATGGTCATATTGATATAATTAAAAGGGCTGCTAAAGTATTCGATCATGTATACATATGTGTATTAAATAATTCTGCCAAAAAACCTTTTTTTTCGGTGGATGAAAGATTGGAGCTAATAAGAGAGGTAACGAAGGATATTCAGAATATCTCTGTATCATCTTATGAAGGGCTTCTAATTGATTATGCAAAAAGCGTAAATGCAAATGCAATTATTAGAGGATTACGAGCAGTATCAGACTTTGAATATGAAATGCAGATTACGTCGATGAACCGTGTACTATCAGACGATATCGAGACATTTTTTATCATGACAAATAACCAATACTCTTTCCTAAGCTCTAGCATAGTGAAAGAAGTAAGCAAATATGATGGTGACATTTCAGAGCTTGTTCCTAAGATTGTGAATGATGCATTAAGAGCAAAATTTCATTATGATGGAAAATAAGTTTTTCAAAAAGTGGAATTCTTTTTATAGCAAGCAAAAAAAGGACATCTTGCCAAAATAGTGGCAAGATGTCTTATTTATAATTAAGGAAGTTTTTGTTTGAATTTATCTCTAGGCACCCAGTGAACGATGTGAGTCTTGAAGTTTTCCTCCAGATTGTCTTATAATTCTCCTCTTGGTCTTAATCTTTTTACTAAAATAAAACAATAGATTGTTAAGGAAATAATTGTTACAATTGGCCCCCATGTACTTATATTTTCAAATATTTGCTGAAAGAAGACTTCTTCCCTATTTATCCCTGGGATTGCAATTGTTGGTGTATCTTTTGACAAGAATGTCTTGTAAAAGAAGTCCCATGCGATAAAAGTGTAGATGCCAGAAAAGATTGCTTGCATAATTCTCGCTAAGAAAAAAGGCTTAAAGCGAATATCTGTCTGAGCGAGAATACTTGCTACTTGCGCTTGTACACTTAATCCGCTAAATCCAAGGATACAGCTCGTTAAAATGGCTTGGTGCATAAGGGTAGATGTTTCCACATCACTCGTTAATTTACTTCCTAATGTAATTTCAAATATGCCGGCGATAAAGGGTATCGTTAAGTCACCTGAAAAAGTAAACAGCTGGAATAAAGATTCTAATAATTTTGCAAAAAAGGAAGTAATATGTAAGTGAAATAATAAACGATTAATAACGGAAAAGAGAATGATAAAGCCACCAACCATTAATAAAGATTGAATCGAGGAGGTTACCGCATCTCCCATTAGTTTTCCAAGTGGGCGCTTGTCTTTTAGACGAGTATGATGCAGTTCTCGCAGCGCCCTTTTTAAGGAGGCTTTTTCTTTTGGCTCTTTTGTTGTCTTTTCTGTATCTTTTCCGTGAAATCTCATAAATAGTCCAACGGTAAAATTGGCTAAGTAATGTGAGAAAGCAAGCAGGAGACCAAGTTTAGGACTATGAAAAAAAGAGGCAGAAACAGCGCCGATGATAAACATTGGATTAGAAGCGTTAGAGAAAGAAACAAGCCTTTCCGCTTCCGTTCTAGTTAATTGTTTTTCCTCACGCATTCGTGCTGTTAATTTTGCTCCAGTTGGAAAGCCGGATACCATCCCCATGGCCCAAACGAATCCGCCTACTCCTGGAACTTTAAAGAGCGGTCGCATAATGGGCTCTAATAAAACACCAATAAAACGAACGACACCAAAACCTATTAAAATTTCAGATAAGATAAGGAAAGGAAGAAGTGAAGGAAAAACAATCGTCCACCAAGTATTCAGTCCATTTTTTGACGCGTCAACTGCTACCCCAGGAAAAGAAATCAGGGCAAGAGCTAATAGAGACGCGGATAATGCAAGTGCGACTGTCTTAAATTTTGAGCGTAACAAATTATATTGCTCCCCCTTCAAATAATAATAGTAGGTTTTTATTCTCATCTATGTAAGGAAGGCTGGTTTAAAACCTTAACGTGTAGAAGCAATACTTGTACACAATTAGCCTAAAGAATATCCCTCTACCAATCAATATACTCATAACCTGAAAAAAAAGACCATAAGATTAAGGTAGATTGAATTTAGAGAGAATAGGTGAGACGATATGGAACGCCCAAAAATAGGGTTAGCGCTAGGCTCAGGTGGAGCGAGAGGATTTGCACATATTGGGGTAATCAAAGTATTAAGAGAAGAGAATATTCCAATAGATTATATTGCCGGTAGCAGCATAGGAGCAATTGTGGGCTGCTTATATGGAGCAGGATCTGATATACAGCGACTATATACATTATCGAAGTTTTTTAAGCGGAAATACTATTTAGATTTTACTGTCCCCAAAATGGGCTTTATTGCTGGGAATAGAGTAAAGGAATTAATCCATTTATTCACCTACGGAAAAAAATTAGAGGAATTGGATATTCCTGTTGCTGTTGTTGCTGCTGACTTATTAACAGGGGAAAAGGTCGTTTTTAGGAAAGGATCAATTGCTAATGCAGTGCGTGCAAGTATATCTATTCCTGGCATATTTGTTCCAGAGAAAATGGATGGGCGTTTACTTGTTGATGGAGGAGTAATTGACCGTGTCCCTGTTTCGGTTTTAAAAGAGATGGGAGCGGATATCATTATTGCGGTAGATGTAGCAAAGGTAAATGTAAATGCTGAGATTTCAAATATTTATGATGTAATTATGCGTTCATTGGATATTATGCAGATGGAATTAGTGGAATCGCGAGAAGTTGCAAGTGATGTGATGATTAAACCGCCAGTAGAAATGTTTAATAGTAAAGCATTTACTGATTTAGAGAAAATAATCGCAATAGGAGAAACAGAAACAAGAAAGTATATCGATGTAATTAAAAAGGAAATCAAGAAAAGAAGAACAAATGAGAAGAAATAAATAGGAAAAAACCGCGCGCATTGGCAAAAGCACCCGGTTTTTTTTTCGGAAAATACAAATCCCTAATTGAAGCAACAGGAGGTTACTTTATAATGGGATGCTGTAAGTATTCCATATTTAGTAACTGCTCTTGAGCTGTTGCTTGTGCGCCTAGAGCGTAAATTTGGGAGGCGCGAATGTCCAGTGCGATTTTATCTTTATCAAAAGAAGAAAGTTTACTAATAATGTCCAGTGCGAACTGCTTCTTCTTTTCTTTTAAATAGTACCGACCATTTGCAGTTGTACCTAGTAAACGAATATAGGAAGGCTGTGAATGGACAGCCATTTCTTCTTTTTTTGTATTTGTTAAAATATGTACACAGATTCTTTGCAGTCTTGTCCAAGTATATCTCTTTGTTTTTAGTAAGCGGATATACGCTTGAAAAGATGAAGCTTCTTTCACATATTTAAGGAACCGATATTCTAACCCTTCCTCCATTTCGTAAATAGTGGCCAGCTCTTTGGCGGTTGTTTGCAATAGCCGGAATTTTAAGTAACTCCAGTAATTCTCCCAAGTGTGGTAAGATAAATAGGTTTCTTTATACTTTCGAAGTAGATTAAGACTTGCAAGCGGGAGGTAGGGCTCAATTGTTTTTAAGGAACCTTCTTCCTTTAATAGTGCTTGCCTGATACTTGTTGCACTTGCTATCGAGTCAGATGTAAATATTTTATCATGGTAGTCTGCATTCATTCGGGCAACTGTGCAAACCTCCATAGGATAATGATTAGTATGTACGGCTTTGTAGTATTCATAGCCCAATATATTATTAGGCAAACTAAGATTTAGTCCCCTATCGTTTTCCCTACATGTTAATTCTTGCATTGCTAATGATTTGGCTTTTGGATAGCTCGACCCATTTTTTAAAAATTTTTTCACGAGTAAATCTTCTTCGTCCTGTTTTCTTTGTAACTGGATGAAAGTATGAGAGAACTCGTTTATATCCCCAGACTCACTTCCAAAGCATAAATAATCACATTCTAATCCTTGGAGAATATCTACAGCACCTTTAGCAAACACAGCTGCATGCTGTGTAGCAAAAGAGTAGGGAAGCTCGACTATGAGATCAACTCCATTTTCCAGTGCCATTTTCGCACGGCACCATTTTGATACAAGGGCAGGCTCCCCTCGCTGTAAAAATGGACCACTCATTACAGCAACTACGATATCTGCATCTGTTTGTTCCTTTGCCTTTTGGATATGATACAAATGTCCATTATGAAATGGATTATATTCTACAACAATACCAACAGCTTTCATTACACTCTCCCTAATTATTATTCATTTAAAACATTAGCTCCAATGTTTTTACTAGTAAAAGTTTATCCTAAAAATATTGGTTGTAAAAGAGAAACATGAGGGAATAACAACCATTTTATTATTTTTTATGGGAGAAGGGTGTTTATAAACTACTAACATTCATTTGTTTTTTGGGAGAAGAAAAGGGTAGGATTACTAATACAATCTCATTTAGGTACTTTTAGGTGGAAACGAAATTTTGTTAGTTTGAAAAAGGGGTTCCATTTTGGTGCATAAATAAAAAGTAAATATAGAAGAAAAAGAATCTTTCTATTGAACTGTTGGTTGCAATTCTGTTGAATATGGGTAGAATAAAAAAGAAATCGAATAATAAGGGATTAACTCACTTATTGCTTATTATTTACTGTAAAGAAAAAATATTGACAAATAATTATATGAAAGCTATAATTACCTTTGTTGCCTTGGGGTGATATATATGAAATGGACGTTAAGCCAGTTACAAAAATTTCGAAGTAAGGGATTGCCAATTGATGAAACAATAAATATGGATGAGATCAAAGAAACAGATCCAACCATAAGAAGAGTATCTCCTATTCATATAACAGGACGTACAGATATTGATTCAACGAAAGTGACTTTTCATTTAAATATAAAAGGGTCTCTCGTGCTACCTTGCTCTCGTACTTTAGTAGACGTGGATTATCCAATTAATGTTGAAACAACAGAAACCTTCCTATTAAAAGTTTCAGAATATGAAACAGACGAAGAGGAAGTTCATCAAGTAAAAGGGGATGTAATTGACTTAAAGCCAATTATTGCTGAAATACTTTTACTTGAGGTACCGATGCAAGTCTTCTGTGAAGATACTAAAGAAGAAGGTGCTCCTCAATCAGGTAATGATTGGGAAGTTATCCAAGAGCAAGATTTACAGGAAAAGAAAGTAGATCCTCGTCTTGCTGGGCTTGCTAAGTTTTTTGAAAATGAGTAATTAAACTCATACTTAATTATGCAAAAGAAAAACGTGAGATTGGAATTATCTTTTCTCATTACTTTCTTAATACTCTTTAAGGAGGTGGGACGAATGGCTGTACCTTTTAGAAGAACATCTAAAACTGCAAAGAGAAAACGTCGTACACATTTTAAATTACAAGTGCCTGGTATGGTAGAATGCCCTAACTGTGGTGAAATGAAACTTGCTCACCGTGTATGCAGCGCTTGCGGAACATACAAAGGGAAAGAAGTTGTAAGCAACTAATATCTTTTTTGTTTGATTAAAAGCACAAGAACTTAGGTTCTTGTGCTTTTTTCCATATATGGCTACTTTTATAAAAACAGATGCGTTAAAATAGAGAGAGTAGAATAAATAGAAAAAGACAATATACCTGTACAATAATAGGAGTAAATACTACTAAGATAAGGAGAGGACATATGATTGTCGTTAGTTCTTGTTTAGCAGGATTGAAAGTTCGGTATAATGGAACCGATTGTTTAGATGATACGATAGAAAAGCTTTTAACTGATAATAAGGTAAGAACGGTTTGTCCAGAGTTAATGGGTGGATTCTCTACACCAAGAGAACCTGCAGAGATAATTGGTGGGGATGGTTATGATGTTCTCGATGGTAAAGCGGTTGTACAGGATTGTACAGGAAATAATGTTACCCAAATGTATATGGATGGAGCTTATAAAACATTAGAATTTATTAAAAGTTTGAACGCAGAAATGGTAGTCTTAAAAGAAAATAGTCCTTCTTGTGGAAGTAGTTTTATTTACACAGGCTGTTTTGATGGAACAAAAAAGGACGGGGTGGGTGTTACCACAGCTATGTTAAGAAGAAATGGCATTAAAGTGATTTCAGAGAACGAATTATTTCAGTGATCCGCTATCTTTAAAGTGTGTAGATTTTATAAAGGTTTATCTATTCCTAAAAAGCATTCTGTCAATTTTCTTTTTTCAATGAGGAATAATCAGTCTATCTTTTCTAGTAGATGCATATGTATGAATAAAAAACACTAGGAGGGTTTACTGATGACAACAACAAGACAAGATGCTTGGTCAAAGGATGAAGATATTCTGCTAGCAGAAATCGTTCTTCGTCATATTAGAGAAGGCGGTACACAACTTCAAGCGTTTGAAGAAGTGGGAAAGCTATTATCAAGAACAAGTGCAGCATGTGGGTTTCGGTGGAATTCATATGTACGCAAACAATATAAATCAGGTATTGAGCTTGCCAAGAAACAAAGAAAGCAATTAAAAAAGTCAACTGGAACAGAGGAATATTCTACAGACGAAGTGATCGTCAGCCCTTCCGCTTCTCCCATCCCAGTTCAAAACCAATTTGATGAGATGCTTTTGTATTTAAAAGACTTATATGATAAAGCGAGTAAGTGGGAGCAAGAAAATATAGATTCATCCACCGTAAAAGTGAAAACGAAGGAACTAGAAGAAAAACTGACTATATTGAAGAAAGAAAATGAAGAGTTACAAAGTGAATTAGACTCCATGGAAGGTGCCTATAAGGCATTAGTGGAGCTCATGGAAAAAGCAAGACAAATGGTCGTGTTTAAAGATGAAGATAAATTACCCAAAGTATAATTACTCCAAAGTTTTTAAAATTCAAATAAGCAAGAAATAAATTGGTTTTACGCAGGAGGGAGCCTATAGTTTCCGAAAGGTATTCGCTCGACTCCTGCTTTAACTATATTTTGAAATTTTCTGATTTTAGCAAAAACAGAATTAATCACATCTCACCGTTCTATTCCTCTTCTACAAATTTATTATTCTAACCATTTCTCACCTTATTCTATTCTCTATATAAAAAAATCAAAAGTTTTTTTGATAAATTTTTTCCTTTTCCTATGCTTTTCGTACTAACAAACTTTTCAGAAAATGTTAAGATAGAACTAACAATAATTGAAACGGTAAAGGAGCTTCGGATGAAAATTGGAATTATAGGAGCTGGTGCAATTGGCTTATTATGTGCATACCAGTTAAAGGAAAAGCATGATGTAACTTTATACGTTCGGTCCCCAAAGCAATATGAGTTGATTAAGAACAAAGGTATTTATTATAAAGTGAATGAGGATAAGCAGTCTCGCACGGTGGAAGTTCGTTATTTTGCAGAGTGGGATGGGGCAGAAGACCTTACAATTGTAACAGTAAAGCAATATCAATTAGCACCAATTTATGAAAAAATGGAGATGCTTGGGAGTCGCATAAAAGCAATGTGCTTTCTACAAAACGGAATGAGTCACATAGAGACGATTTTGGAATCTAATATTCCCAATTTAATGATTGGCATAGTAGAGCACGGTGCAATGAAGGATGATGAGCAAACAGTTGTTCACACGGGGATAGGAGCTATTAAACTAGCTTGTGTCAAAGGAAAGGTGGCAGAGATTTTACTCTCCCTAACAACAGAAAATAATCAAGCTTTTCCATTCATCAATGAACCCGATTATGTGACAATGATGCAAAAAAAATTAGTGGTAAATAGCGTTGTAAATAGTTTAACAAGTATATTGCAGGTCAAAAATGGCCAATTATTGCAAAATGCTTATTATTATCAAGTAATGAGTTTATTTTTAGAAGAAGTGTTGGAAATTTTATCGATAACGAAAGAAAATAGAATACTTTATCGAGATTATTGTATAGAGGTTATTCGTAATACTGCTTTGAATAAATCTTCCATGCTAAAGGATATAGAGGCTGGGAGACCAACAGAAATAGACGCTATTTTAGGATACATAGTAGAAAAAGCGAAAAGGAAAAAAATCTCTTCGCCTATTGCTGCAACTGTTTATTTAATGATTAAAGGAAAAGAACGAGGAAGAGAGGAGTGTTTAAATGCTTAATTTAACTTCACAGCTCATTAGTTTTCTCGTTGTATTTCCAATCTTTACGTTGTTTATTGTATTTGTCATAAGCAAGTCGTTGACAAAAAAACAGCGGTTTTCAGTACATCTAGCACTAGATATTAGCACCTTCTTTTTTATCCTTTCCGTGCATTTTCTTATTCGGTCTATTTGGAATACATCTCTATTATTATATATCGTGATTTTTATTTTGTTGATTGGAATGTTATTTGTTATTATTCATTGGAAATGGAAAGAGGAAATTGAGTATAAAAAAGTGTTTAAAGGAATTTGGCGTGTAACATTTCTATGCTTTTTCACCTTGTATGTTGTGTTAGTCATTTATGGCCTTGTACTTTCTATCCTAAAGGCAATGGGAACGGTTTAAAGTTATAGATAGTGTAGCATTGGAGAATCTCCAAAAACCTCTAAGCAAAGACCTTCTTGAAATGTATAGGGGGCAATTAACTAGTAGATGCTAGAAGCAAGCTGTAATTAGCAAAAATACCAGCTAGAAAAAAGTGCATAAGCAACTTTTTTTCTTTTATTTAAAAGGGATGCTATACTTTTCTATGTAACGAAATAAAAGGGATGAATAGATGTTTTTAGAGAGTAAGTAGCCTAGGGAAAACTTGTGGCAGGGCTCCCACTAATGAAAGAGTCTTTATTATAAAGGGAAAAATACATAAAAGGGAAAACTCGAATTGGAGAAAGGAAGTACATAGATGGAGATGATAAATCTCTCTTTGCCTGTGGCAAATAAGTTTGTAACAGATTATTTAGAACAAAAAAATAGCACAAAGGAATTTTTTCATTATTCTTATCTTGACAACGGTTGCTATGAGGAAAGATTGAAAGAGTTGGAAACAAGATCTTTTATGAGAAATGATCTTGCTAACTATATTGAAGTGTATATGGAAAATTTTCCTCAAAGTGAAAAAGTGAGGCAATCAATTGCTAAATTGAGACAGGAAAATAGTGTCGTTGTGATTGGTGGGCAACAGGCAGGTGTCTTAACAGGTCCGTTATATTCCATTCATAAGGTTATCAGCATTATTCTTTTAGCTCAACAGAAAGAAAAAGAATTGGGCATTCCAGTTGTACCTGTTTTCTGGGTAGCGGGAGAGGATCATGATTACTTGGAAATTAATCATATTTATACACCTGATAAGGAAAAAATGAAAAAGGTTGTATTTCCGCAAAGAGTATTGGATAAAAGAATGGCTTCCGATATAGCACTAGAAAAACAGGTCTGTATAGACTGGCTGGAAACAGTGGTGGAATCGTATGGGGAAACAGAGCATTCTAAGCCGTTATTGCAGCTTTTACAGTCAGCTGTTCACGAATCCAAGACAATTGTTGACTTTTTTAGCTATATGACAATGAGTTTATTTAAAGATTACGGCCTACTTTTGGTTGATTCTGGTGATAAAGAAATTCGTAAGCTAGAGAAAGAAATTTTTCTAAAGCAAATCAATGAATTTCACAAGTTGGCGGATGCCGTTTCAGAACAGCAAAAACTAGTGCAGGATAGCGGTTATTCTCTTGTTATTGAAATGGCGGAAAATCCAGCTAACTTGTTTTATTATGATGAGGGGGAGCAAGAAAGAATATTATTGCAATACGATAAAGCAGAAGGACGTTTTATCGGAAAAGATAAAACCGTATCTTTTACATTCGAGGAATTAAGGGAAATGGCAAGTGAATTTCCTCAGAAGCTAAGCAATAATGTCGTTACCAGGCCAATAACACAAGATCTTCTCTTTCCAACACTAGCGTTTATAGGCGGACCAGGAGAGATAGCTTATTGGGCGGAACTTAAAGGAGCGTTTGAGCATTTAGGGATCAAAATGCCACCTATCGTACCTCGTCTAAATATTACTTTATTAGAGAGAAGTGTAGAAGCTGATATCACAGAATTAGAATTATCGATGAAGGATATTCTGATAAATGGAACATCAGAAAAGTGTGAGCAATTTTTACAGTCTGTTTCAAATGAAAAGATAGCTCAATTACTGAATGAGTTAAAAGGTGTTATTGAAACCAAATACGATTTGCTTGAACAGGAAATGACATCCGAGTATAAAGGTTTACTCCCACTTATGGAGAAAAATGAAGACTTTTTAAGGAGTCAAATCGAGTTTCTACAGAATAAAGTGAATGATTCGGTTAAATTAAAGCATGAAGTCATTGTAAATAAGTTTAGCCGCATTGAGCAAAATTTAAAACCAGAAGGTTCTCCTCAAGAGAGAGTCTGGAACATTACTTATTTCTTAAACAAGTATGGTCTTGATTTTCTTGAAGATGTCATGAAATTACCGATGGATTTTGATGGAACCCATAAAGTAATTAAATTATAATGCAGTTTTTCCTTTTATATAAAGGCTGTTTTCTAAAGGATTGTTGTTTTTTCAATAGGAAAAAGAATTAGTTGGAAACAATTAGCAGCCGGAATACACGAAGACTCCTGTGGGATTAGCGAGACAGTCTGAGACCCCGGAGGCGAAGCTGAGGAGGCTTAAGCTTCGCCACACGGAAAGCGAAGTGTATTCCGGCTGCGGGTAATCGCAACAAACTTTACGAAAACAGCCTAAATAAACAAGAGAAAATAGTATGCCAAATAGTAGAAGGATTGGTATACTATTTTTATTATGATGAAAATGAATGAAAAAGGAGTGATAATTAAATGCCAACTTGTCAAAAATGCGGCAAAGATTGGAGCTGGAAACAAACCTTTAAAAAGATGTTTACTTTAAATCCCGCTATAGACTGTCCTCAATGTGGCCAAAAACAGTATTATTCTAAAAAAGCACGGAAGAAAACTGTTGTTGTATCCTTTTTATCTCTCTTTCTTATTTTCCTCCGTTTATTTAATATTTCAGCATACCAAATAATTGGAATTTATCTTGCTTACTTTATCATCGTAATGGTTCTACTTCCTTTTCTAATGGAATTATCTAATGAAGAGGAAGCATTATGGAAGTAAATGATCCTTTTCTATAAAGCCTCCATGGATTAAGAATAATAAAATGTAGATAAATACAAAAAAGCTTGGTTAGAATTTTTTCTAGCCAAGCTTTTTATGTACTCTTAACAGTAGAAATAAGCTTTGTCGGTCTTTTCAAAATTATTAATTTTGTTGCAGGAAATAAACAAAATAGCTAGAATTAAATTTAATAGTGGAGGAAAGTGGGGGATTGTGGTACATTGAGGTTAGAAAGTGGGGGACAAGGGTATGTTTATGGGGGAATATCATCATAATGTCGATGCAAAAGGACGTATTATTGTGCCTGCTAAATTCAGAGATAACTTAGGTGAAACCTTTATCCTAACCCGTGGCCTCGATCGATGCCTTTTTGGTTACCCCCTTAGCGAATGGGAGATTATAGAAGAAAAGCTCAAGCAATTACCATTAACGAAAAAAGATGCTAGAGCATTTACCCGTTTTTTCTTTTCCGGAGCAACAGAATGCGAAATTGACAAACAAGGACGCATAAATATTGCAACGCCCCTGTTTCAATATGCACAGTTAGAGAAGGAATGTGTTATTTTAGGTGTTTCTAATCGTATTGAAATATGGGACAAACAAGAGTGGGGAAATTATTTTTCAGAATCAGAGGATTCTTTTGGAGAAATTGCAGAGAATATGATTGGATTCGATATTTAATTTTTATCATCATGTACATACTAATTATTACTTACAAGAAAATTTATAGACAGGTGTGGATTCATGTTTAATCATACAACAGTTTTACTCAATGAAGCGGTCGATGCCCTTAACATTAAGCCGGATGGAATCTATGTAGATTGTACATTAGGTGGAGCTGGGCATAGCGAGTTAATTCTTTCGAGATTATCAGGGAGTGGAAGATTAATAGCGTTCGATCAAGATGAAGTAGCTATAAAAAATGCAGAAGAGAAATTAGCTCCTTACAAGGACAGGTTAACAATTGTCAAAAGTAATTTTCGCTATTTGGAAGAAGAGATTCATCATTTAGGAATTACCCATGTTGATGGCGTTCTATATGATCTAGGTGTTTCTTCTCCTCAATTGGATACTCCTGAGCGTGGGTTCAGCTATCATCATGATGCGCCACTTGATATGCGCATGGATAATGAAGCAGATGTTACTGCATATGATGTCGTTAATTCATGGTCGTATGAATCGTTAGTTAAAATATTCTTTCGTTATGGCGAGGAGAAATTCTCTAAGCAAATTGCAAGAAAAATTGAGGCAGCAAGAGAAAGTAAGCCAATCGAAACGACAGGAGAGCTGGTTGAATTAATAAAAGAGGCAATTCCAGCACCTGCAAGAAGAAAAGGTGGACATCCTGCAAAAAGAGTATTTCAAGCAATACGGATTGCGGTTAATGATGAACTAGGTGTATTTGAATCATCGTTAGAGCAAGCAATGAAGTTATTAAATCCAGGCGGAAGAATTAGTGTTATCACTTTTCATTCCCTTGAAGACAGAATCTGTAAGTCGACATTTAAAAAAGCGAGCGACCTGCCGCCATTGCCGCCAGGACTTCCAATTATTCCAGATGAATTTAAACCAGAATTGAAATTAATTACGAGAAAGCCAATTACTCCATCAGAGGAAGAATTGGAATTTAATAACAGAGCGAGATCAGCAAAATTACGTGTTGCTGAAAAACAATAATCCATGTATGCAGGAGGTAATTAAATGAGTAATTTAGCTAGAAAAATTCAACAGGATCAGTATCAGCATCAAGAGGAAAAACAGTCGGTTAAAAAGGTCATTAAACAAACAAAATCATTATTATCTCCTGGAGAGAAAGTTTTAGGAATTGCCTTTATAGCGATTATTTGTTTTGGCGGTGTGAAAATTGTCAGCAATCAAAGTGAAATTTATCAAGTGAATAAAGAAATTCAAGTGACACAAAGCTCCATTAATTCTATTGAAAAGTCCAATAAGGAATTAGACACACAAGTAAAGGAATTAAGCAGCTTTGAGCGTTTACGCGAAGTAGCTAGTAAATTAGGACTTGATTTTAGTAAAGATAATGTAAAGGTTGTGCATTAAGCAATGATTCGAAAGCAGCCTAATATTAATTTTGGAGCAGCCATCCTATTTATTTTATTTTGTCTGCTCTTTTTTGTTTTAGTTATTCGCTTTGTTTATATTCAGGCAACAGGAGAAGTATCAGGAGTTGAGCTAGCTGCTCAAGCAGAAAAAAAACATAATACATCTCGTGTGTTAGAAGCATCAAGAGGCAGTATTTTAGACCGTAATGGCGAAGTGATTGCAGAAGATGCTGTTTCATATAAGCTAGTGGCTGTAACAGACGCCTCATTAAGTAAGAATTTAGACAAAAAGGTTCATGTGGATAATCCAGAAAAGACGGCTAGAGAGCTAGCTAAATATATTGATTTAGAAGAATCAGAGATTTATAGAATTTTAACAAAAGAGGACGCCAAGCAAGTGGAATTTGGGAATGCTGGTAAAGACCTCTCCTATGAAACCAAAAAGAAAATTGAAGATTTGAACCTCCCTGGCATACAAATCGTTGAAGGCAAAAAACGATTTTATCCGAATGGGATTTTTGCTTCCCATGTAATTGGCTATTTAGAAGAATCAGATGGCAAAGAAACCGGTAGGCTTGGCATTGAAGAAAGTCTAAACAATTTGTTAACAGGTACGGATGGCAGCATGGAGTATAGCAAAGATATTTGGGGATATATTTTACCAAACAGTAAGGACAAAATTGAGCCTGCAAAAAATGGGGATGATGTTTATTTGACCCTTGATAAGAAAATTCAATCCTTTTTAGAAGATACAATGAATAAAGTGGATGATCAATATAATCCTGCAAAAATGATTGCAATTGTAGCTAATCCGAAAACAGGAGAAATTTTAGCGATGAGTCAAAGACCATCTTTTGATCCTGAAACAAGGGATGGAATTACAGATTCTTGGCATAATGAAGCAATTGAAACCAATTATGAACCAGGTTCTACAATGAAAATATTTACTTTGGCAGCTGCTGTGGAAGAAGGAGTATTTAAACCTAATGAAGAATACAAGTCAGGTAGATATGAGGGAATTGGCGATCATAATGGTGGTGTTGGTTGGGGCCCTATTTCTTATTTGGAAGGGGTTCAACGATCTTCCAATGTAGCCTTCGCAAAACTTGCTAAAGAAAAAATAGGGTTTGATACGTTTAGGGAATATTTGACGAAATTTGGTTTAGATCAGCCGACAGGTATTGATTTACCAAGAGAAGCGAATAGTTCCATTGTTTTTAACTGGCCAATTGAAAAAATCACGACGGCTTTTGGGCAAGGAACAGCATTAACACCGATTCAACAAATTCAAGCAGCCACTGCTGTTGCTAACGATGGGAAAATGGTGAGGCCGTACGTAATCGAGCAAATCAAAGATCCAAATACAGGCGAGATTATTAAAAAAGGCAAGACAGAAGTGACGGGAACTCCTATTTCTGCTGAAACGGCAAAAGAGGTGCGTGATATTCTTGAAACGGTAATAACTAGTCCTAAGGGAACAGGATACAAAAAATTCGATATTGATGGATATTCTGTTGCTGGTAAAACTGGAACGGCACAAATTCCTAAAAGCGGTGGCGGTTATCTAACTGGCAAGGAAAATTATATTTTTTCCTTTTTAGGAATGGCTCCGAAAGATGATCCAGAATTGATTATGTATGTAGCTGTACAGCAGCCAGAACTTAAAGATACAGAAGTGGGTTCTGAGCCTGTTGCAGAAATTTTTACTTCTGTTATGAAGAGTAGTCTTCAATATATGGATATTGTTCCAACGGAAGAAAAAGTTTCTGATCCGATTGAAATTCCAAATTTAAGTGGAATGACTGCAGAAGAAGCAAAGAAAGTCCTGAAAGATAAAGGCCTAAATGCTATTATTATCGGAGAAGGTAAAACAGTTGAAGGACAGCTTCCTGATAAAGGCGAAACCTATCTAAAAGGGGAAAAGGTAATCTTAAAAACAAATGGTAATGAAACAGTCCCTAATATGAAGGGCTGGTCTTTACGAGATGTTTTAAAAGTAGCAGACCTAAATAAATTAAAGCTGGAAAGCTCAGGAAGCGGGTACGTATCTTCCCAAAGCATAAAGGCAGGTTCAAAGGTAAAAGAAAATGATACGTTAACGGTTAAGTTAAAGGAACCGGAATAAGAGAGGAAGCTTCACTACATTTTTTGGGATGTGGTGGGGCTTTTTTTAGTAGAGTAGGAAAAGGTATAGTATACTAAAAAACAAGAGTTGTTTTTACACTCTAAAGAATAACAGGAGGGATAAAATTTGTACAAGCAGAGACAGAAACCGCCAGAATTAGCTATGTTAAAATCATTGAATAGCGGGATGGAATTATCAGAGGAAAGGAAGCGGAAATACACTAATCAAATAAAAGGCTGGGAAGGAGAGCGAAAATTTGATACATTACTCGGAAAATTCACGGAAGATTATGTTATATTAAATGATTTATTACTGCAATCGAACCAAACAACATTTCAAGTTGATACTATACTGATCGAAGGAGAAGCACTTCATCTCTATGAAATTAAGAACTATGAAGGAGATTTTTACTATGAAAAGGATCGATTCTATAAGCGTTGTAATAAAATGGAAATGAAAAATCCTATTACTCAATTAAAACGAACAGAGTCTTCCTTAAGACAACTAATTCATCAGCTTGGCTAGTCCATTCCAATTATACCTCATGTTGTATTTGTAAACCCCGAATTCACCTTACATCAAGCTCCTTTTTATTTGCCTTGTCTTTACCCTACTCCATTAAATCGTTACATTAAATCATTAGAAAAAAATATAACAAAAGTAAATAAACAGCATATTGACTTAGCGGAAAGCTGATTGCTCTCCATATGGACGAATCACCTTACCGAAGACTTCCAAGTTATAATTTTGATGAACTTAAGAAAGGAATCCTTTGTGATAAATGTAACTCATTGACCGTTTCAACAGAACGATCGATCATAAAATGTGATGCATGTGGAAATACAGAAAGCTTGGAGGAAGCGGTTTTACGAAGTGTAGAAGAGTTTAAGCTGCTTTTTCCAGAAAGAAAGATAACGACAAAAGAAATGTATGAATGGTGCCTGATTTCAGGAGAGATGCGAAGAATTAAGAGAATATTAGATAAGCAATATACACTTATTGGAGTGCATCAATGGGCGTATTATGAGTGAAGGATTCTTTATAAAAGGTGTGAAAACCGTTATTCAAAGAAGATGTGAGAAGTGGTGTTCATTAGGGGGATGAAAACCAAAATTCCCGAAAGCGCAAGAGAAAGTAGCGTTCATCAATGAAATGAAAACCAAAATTCCTAGAAGCGCAAAAGAAACCAGCGTTCATCAAAAAAGCAAACCCCTAATTAAGTCAAGATATCCTAAAACATCCCCACCCCACTCAACACCCCTATCCCCCAACAAATACTCTACGTTCTATTCCTTTTCGTACAAGCATATATTTTAATCGAGCTAGTATAAAAGGGGTTCCATCTGTATGCGGGTTTCAAACGTAACCGTTCGGAAACGATTATTGATAGCATTAGTTGCTGGGATAATAATTTTTCTTATTATTGATGCAAGATTAGCTTATGTTCAATTTTTTCTGGGGGACGAGCTTACAACGAAAGCGAAAAATTTATGGAGTCGACAAATTGCTTTTGAGCCACAGCGGGGAGAAATTTTGGATCGCAATGGAATAGCGCTTGCAACAAATGTCAGTGCGCCAACGGTTTATATAGTACCACGCCAAATTAAAGATCCAGCGGGCACAGCGGATAAGCTTGCGGCAGTATTGGAAGCGGATAAGGAATCTGTCTATAAGCAGATTATTCAAAAGGAGATGAGTGTTCGTTTAAAAGAAGGAAGGAAAATTACGCATGAAAAAGCGAAAAAAGTTCGAGCGCTTGATATAGATGGTGTCTATATTGGAGAGGATTCCAAGCGATCATACCCGTTCGGAAATTACTTATCCCATGTGTTGGGGTTTGCGGGTATTGATAATCAGGGGCTAATTGGTTTGGAACTAGAATATGATGATGAGTTAAAGGGAAAAAAAGGATCTGTTCAATATTACTCTGATGCAAAAGGACAAAGAATGAATGATATGGCGGATGCTTATGAGGCACCAGTCAATGGAAATGATTTAGTGCTTACAATTGATACAAGGATCCAAACGATTGTAGAAAGGGAATTGGATATTGCTGAGCAAACGTATTCTCCTGAATCGATAATTGCACTTGCTATGAATCCGAAAACTGGAGAGGTATTGGCGATGTCTAGTCGTCCTGGATTTGACCCTGCAGACTTCCAAAATGTAGATTCTACTGTCTATAATCGAAATTTACCTATTTGGAGTTCGTATGAACCAGGATCCACATTCAAGATTATTACACTGGCAGCTGCACTTGAAGAAGGAAAAGTAGATTTAGACAAGGATACTTTTTATGATAAAGGCTACGCAGAAGTTGGTGGAGCGAAGTTGAAATGCTGGAAGCGAGGTGGTCACGGTTCGCAAACATTCTTAGAAGTCGTTCAAAATTCCTGTAACCCTGGCTTTGTGGAATTAGGGGAACGTCTTGGAAAAGATACACTTTTTCAATATATTCGCGATTTTGGATTCGGACAGAAAACGGGCATTGATTTACAAGGAGAGTCAAAAGGAATCTTGTTTAACATGGATAGGGTAGGGCCAGTTGAGCAAGCAACTACAGCGTTTGGGCAAGGGGTTGCTGTAACGCCAATTCAGCAAGTAACAGCGTTATCAGCAGCAATTAATGGCGGAACTTTGTATACTCCATATGTAGCAAAGGAGTTAATTGATCCAGCTACAGGGGACGTCATTATGGAGAAAGAGCCTGTTGCAAAAAGAAAGGTTATTTCAGAGGAAACGTCAAAAGAAGTGAGAAGAGCATTAGAAAACGTTGTTGCAAAAGGTTCTGGAGGTAAAGCTTTTGTGGAAGGATATCGAGTTGGCGGGAAAACAGGAACTGCCCAAAAAGCATCAGGAGGAAAATATTTAGAAAATAACTATATCCTTTCCTTTATCGGCTTTGCACCTGCTGATGACCCAGAATTAGTCGTCTATGTTGCAGTAGATAATCCAAAAGGAACGGTGCAATTTGGTAGTGCTGTTGCAGCGCCAATCGTTGGGGCGATTATGGGAGATAGTTTAAGAGCCCTTGGCGTAGAACCTCGTGAAGACCAGATTGATAAAATATATAAATATCCGGAAAATCCATTAATCGAAGTGCCGGATTTAGTTGGTTATACGAAAAAAGACATTAGTGAATTGTTTATTAATCTTAAAATTGATTCAAGTGGTAGTGGGGATACCGTTATTAAACAATCTCCAGAACCAGGTACAAAAGTAAAGGATGGATCAACCATATTGCTTCAATTTAATTAATTGGATAGAATGCGGCCGGTATCTTTCGTGCCGCTTCTCTTTTTATCAGACAGGAATGAAAGTAGACCCCCTTATGCGCTTTTTCTAAAAGGAAAAGGGGAGAGCAAATTAAATATAAAAATACCCTCCATTAAAAAATTATTCTTCTAATATAAATTCTCCAACAATAAGGTACAACATAGATAATTTTTATTTAATCATGTAAAATAAAATACGCTAAGAAAATTGTATAATCTATATGGTTGCTTCATTATTTAGTATATAATTAATATTTATGAGTGATTTAGAGTACATATAGAGCTAGAGAAAAGAGGAATCAAAAAGCGATGCAATTAAAAAAACTTATTGAGAGTTTACAGCCATACACTCCTTATGTTGGAGAAGATGTGGAAATAAAATCAATAGAGAATGATAATCGCAAAGTAACAGAAGGCAGTCTTTTTATTTGTATAAAAGGATATACAGTCGATGGACATGATTTTGCCCAGAATGCATATGAATCTGGCGCAGTCGCTGTCATTGCTGAAAGAAAACTGCCCTTGCCTATTCCAGTTATCGTAGTAAAAGATACCAAAAGGGCTAGTAGTGTGCTTGCAGATGTGTTTTATCAAAATCCAACACAAAAGCTCAAGCTTATTGGGATAACAGGAACAAATGGAAAGACGACAACGAGCCATTTAATAGATGCTATTTTAAAAGAGGCGCATAAAAAAACAGGAATCATCGGTACCATGTATACAAAAATCGGTGAGGAAATTCAAGAAACAAAAAATACTACTCCAGAAGCAGTGACACTTCAGAAGGTGTTCCATCAAATGGTGGAACAAAAAGTGGATACAGCTGTAATGGAAGTATCTTCACATGCCCTTGTAGAAGGCAGAGTATTTGGCTGTGATTATGATATTGCTGTATTTACAAATCTAAGTCAGGATCATTTAGATTATCATGGTACGATGGAGGAATATAAAAAAGCAAAAGGGCTGTTGTTTACAAGATTAGGAAATGCCTTTCAAGGGGAAAAGCCGAAGTTTGCTATCCTAAATAAAGATGATGCAGCAGCGAACGAGTATGAAACCATTACAGCTGCTCATATACTTACATATGGAATTGATAAAGATGCGGATATTATGGCGAAAAATATAAAAATAACAGCTGCTGGTACATCGTTTGATTTACATACTCCGCTTGGAACGCAATATGTCCAACTGAAAATGGTTGGCAAATTCAATGTGTATAATTCGTTAGCAAGCATTGGTGCAGCGATTGCAAGCAATATTCCATTAGAAGTAACAATTAAAGCGTTAGAAAAGGTAGAAGGAGTTGCAGGAAGATTTGAAACGGTGAATGCTGGGCAAGACTTTTCAGTGATTGTTGATTATTCCCATACACCTGATAGTTTACAAAATGCCCTGCAGACGGTGAAGGAATTTGCCGAGAATAAAGTTTATGTCATTGTAGGCTGTGGGGGAGACAGAGACAAAACAAAACGCCCTTTAATGGCAAAAATTGCTTGTCAGGAAGCGAGCTATGCTATTCTTACTTCTGATAATCCTAGGAGTGAAGATCCAATTGCCATATTAAAAGATATGGAAGCAGGAGTGGAGGAAGAACAAAATTATACGATAATTCCTGATCGAAAAGAGGCTATTACTTTAGCGGTAAATCAAGCACAGCATGGCGATGTTATCTTAATTGCAGGAAAGGGACATGAAACATATCAAATTATTGGTTCTGATGTGTTAGATTTTGATGACCGTTTAGTTGCAAAAGAAGCGATAGGAGAGAGAAAAAATGACACTGTCCTATAATGTAATCCTTCAGGCAATACCGAAAGCAAAAGGGTTTGTGAAGGAAGATTTACTTTTTCAAACCGTGACATTTATAGCAGACACGAAGCAGTCGAAAGGGCTATTTATTCCTTTTTATGAGGAGAATTCTGGTGATTTGAGCATTGCAATAGCGAATGGAGCAATAGGAGCGATTTGGGAAGAAGGGGTGGATCTCCCATCTTATACACCTAATCATTTCCCTATTTTTTATACAAAAGATTTAAAGGAAGGCATATTAAAAATGATTGAAATTTATGAGAAACAATTGCAAACACAAGAAAGTACAACAAAATTTATTTTTTTGAAAGAAAACAGTCTGCATTCCATGATGGAATCATATGATATACCGGTAATTAGAGAGCATGTATTAAAAACGAGCACGCAAATGAAAGGAGGGAACTAAAATGCAGGAGAAAGTAATCTTTTTTACGATTCTTTTAGGCTTTTTAATAACCGTATTGATTTCTCCCTTTTTTATTCCCTTCTTGCGAAGATTGAAATTCGGACAAAGCATTAGGGAAGAAGGACCGAAATCCCATCAGAAAAAAACGGGAACACCAACAATGGGTGGGTTAATGATTATCTTTTCTATTGTTGTAACAACTTTAGTAATGATTAATAAATTCTCAGAGCCAACAATTAAGACATATTTATTATTATTAGTTTTAGTTGGTTTTGGTTTATTAGGGTTTTTAGATGACTTTATAAAAGTAGTGATGAAGCGTAACTTAGGATTGACATCTCGACAAAAGCTGCTAGGTCAGATTATCATTTCCCTTATTTTTTACTTTGTATTACGTGAAAATGAATTCTCGACCGCTATTTCGATTCCATTTGTTGATAAACCATTGGAATTAGGCTGGTTTTATGCATTGTTTATTATTTTCTGGTTAGTTGGATTTTCAAATGCTGTTAATTTAACAGATGGCTTGGACGGTTTAGTTTCCGGTACATCTGCTGTTGCTTTTGGTGCATTTGCTGTTCTTGCTTGGAGCCAATCTCAGTTTGAAATTAGTATTTTTTCTGTAGCGATTGTTGGAGCAGTATTAGGATTCTTAGTTTTTAATGCCCATCCAGCTAAAGTATTTATGGGAGATACAGGTTCTCTTGCACTAGGTGGCGCGATTGCTGCCATTGCAATTTTGACAAAACTAGAGATTCTACTGATACTAATTGGTGGAGTATTTGTTATCGAAACGCTTTCCGTTATTCTTCAAGTTATTTCCTTTAAATCAACAGGAAGAAGAATTTTCCGAATGAGTCCACTGCATCATCATTATGAATTGGTTGGATGGTCAGAATGGAGAGTAGTTGTCACATTTTGGACGGTTGGATTATTATTTGCCGCTTTAGGAATTTATATTGAGGTGTGGTTATAATGAAACAGATTAACGATTATCATCATAAAAAAATACTTGTATTAGGTCTTGCCAAAAGTGGAGTAAGCGCAGCTCAATTACTACATAATTTAGGTGCCTTCGTAACAGTAAATGATAGTAAACCTTTAGATGAGAATCCGGAGGCGCAAGGATTATTGGAGCAAGGGATAACAGTAATATGCGGTAGCCACCCCATTGAATTATTAGAAGAAGGATTCCAGCTTATTGTAAAAAATCCAGGGATTCCTTATTTTAATCCAATGATTAAAGGGGCAATAGAACGCGATATTCCCGTTATTACAGAGGTAGAGCTTGCATACAGAGTTTCTGAAGCTCCGTTTTTTGCCATCACTGGATCAAATGGGAAAACGACAACAACGACATTATTATTTGATATGTTAGAAGCAGATAAGAAAAAGCCACTCATTGCCGGAAATATTGGTACAGTTGCTTCGAATGTGGCTCAAGTTGCAGAGGAAGATAATAAAATTGTTATCGAATTATCATCTTTTCAATTAATGGGTATTGAGAAATTCAAGCCACATATTGCAATCATTACGAATATTTATGAGGCGCATTTGGATTATCATGGAACAAAAGACGAATATGCAAAGGCAAAAGGGAATATCACGAAGAATCAGGATGCAAATGACTATTTAATTGCAAATGTGGAGCAAGAGGTAGTAATGAATATCGCGAAAAACAGTAATGCGACAATTATTCCTTTTTCTGCAAAACGGGAATTAGAGTTTGGTGCATATGTGAAAGATAATGTCATCTATTTTAATGAGGAAAAAATAATGAAACTTTCTGATATTACATACTTAAGTGCCTTAAATTTAGAAAATATCCTTTCGTCCGTTGCTGCGGCTAAGCTTTCTGGAGTGTCAAATGAAAGTATTTTTGAAGTACTAAGTACATTTAAAGGGGTTAAACATCGTCTGCAATTTATTAAAGAATTACATGGGCGAAAATTTTATAATGACTCGAAAGCAACCAATATTTTAGCAACACAAAATGCCCTTGCAGCCTTTAATGAGCCAGTTATTTTACTGGCAGGTGGCTTGGATCGAGGAAATGAATTTGATGAACTAATTCCATCGCTTAAAAATGTGAAGGCCATGATTACTTTTGGACAAACTGCTGAAAAAGTGGAGAAGGCAGGTAGACTTGCAGGAATAAAAACAATTAAACGCGTCGATAATGTGGACAAAGCAGTACCTGTTGCTTATGACTTATCAGAAAGTGGAGATGTAATTCTCCTTTCCCCAGCATGTGCAAGCTGGGATCAATACAAAACTTTTGAGGTCAGAGGAGACATTTTTATTAATGCGGTGCATATGCTTTAATAAGGGCTTGTCTGTAAGTAGGCGTTGAAAGAAAAAATTTGATTTGTATGAACAAACACATCAATGATCTAACAGGATAAAACGTTCTTACCTGAAGTAAGCTCTGTAAATGATAACAAGGGTAGTAGAGAAAACGAGAAAGTTTATTTTATGCCATGCGGGAATGAAATGACTTTTGAACTTTTTGCTACTTCTCAACCGTTAATTTACAGAGCTTTCTTTTTTTGAATCGATTTCGAGAACACATGAAATTTGGATACCACGCGCTTTTCTTTTCTTCAAGCCCAAATCTTGCAATTCGAGGTGTTAATGGTGCCATCAAAAAAAACGACTCCAGATATAATTCTAATGATTCTCACATTTACGTTACTGGCAATAGGGTTAATCATGGTGTATAGTGCTAGCGCGGTAATGGCCGAACGAAATTTAGGTGATTCTTTCTTCTTTGCCAAAAGACAGATGCTTTTTGCTGGCGTCGGAATTGCAGCAATGCTATTTATAATGAATCTTGATTACTGGATATGGCGTTCTTGGGCTAAACAGATTATTATTGTTTGTTTTGTATTGCTTATAGTCGTTTTAATTCCTGGTGTTGGTTTAGTTCGGAATGGTTCACAAAGCTGGATTGGAGTCGGTGCATTTTCTATTCAGCCCTCTGAATTTATGAAAATAGCAATGATTATTTTCCTGGGGAAGTTTCTGTCAGAAAATCAAAAGCATATTACTTCATTTAAAAAAGGCTTGCTCCCTTCATTAGGGCTAGTATTCCTGGCGTTTGGAATGATAATGCTTCAGCCAGATTTAGGTACTGGTACGGTTATGGTTGGTACAAGTATTGTCATGATTTTTATTGCTGGTGCTAGAATTCGTCACTTTGTGATATTAGGTCTTATTGGTGTTGCAGGGTTTGTAGGATTGGTTGCGAGTGCTCCTTACCGGATTAAAAGGATTACTTCCTTCCTTGATCCTTGGTCTGATCCATTAGGAAGCGGGTTTCAAATCATTCAGTCCTTGTATGCAATTGGTCCAGGTGGATTATTTGGTTTAGGTCTTGGGGAGAGTCGGCAAAAGTTTTTCTACCTGCCGGAGCCACAAACAGACTTCATTTTTGCGATTCTATCAGAAGAATTAGGATTTATTGGTGGCTCGCTGATTTTATTATTATTCGCCCTCTTGCTTTGGAGAGGAATAAGAATCGCTCTAGGCGCACAAGATTTGTTTGGTAGTTTTGTAGCGGTTGGAATTATTTCTATGGTTGCGATTCAAGTTATGATTAACATCGGAGTTGTAACAGGACTAATGCCTGTAACAGGGATTACCCTTCCATTTCTAAGCTATGGAGGATCTTCTTTAACCCTCATGTTAATCGCGATTGGTATTCTTTTAAATGTCAGCAGATTTTCAAGGTATTAAACGTTATTTAAAATTTTGAAACCTAGTGTAGGGTGCTTATTCCCATCACTAGGTTCTTTTTATTGCCTTTTTAAAAAGGAAGAACTCGCAGGTAATTCCATTCTCTTCCCTTGGGGCACACATAAGCCATAAGGGATTAATATAAATACTTACCATAGCTAATAAATAGCTTGTTTACCTGAAAAACATCATAAGAAAGCTGAGAATATCAAAAATTTATTTTTTTCGCACATATGATAAACTTTTTGCAATCATGACAAAAAGTGGTGCGGAAAAGGGGAATGTGTTACATTTCATTATCAATTTCAAGATATTCATAAAGGGTGTTTAAAATATAGTACAATAAGGTATCTATTAGTTGGGGGTTGACCGGAAAGTAAAAAAATTCTTAGAAAATAGCAGAAGATTATTTCTGTTTTTCATTAATTGAAGCTATAATGTAAAAAGAAAAGAAAAATAACATATTTTTCAAAAGTAGAGAAGAGAAGTATTTTGAGGTGGAAAGAATGAAGATAGTTGTAAGTGGTGGAGGAACAGGGGGACATATATACCCTGCATTAGCATTGATTCGCGAAATAAAAAAAGAAGTGAAAGATGCTGAGTTTCTTTATGTTGGAACAGAGCAAGGACTAGAAAATAAATTAGTCAGAAGGGAAAATATTCCCTTTAAAACAATACATATTACAGGCTTTAAACGGAAACTGTCTCCAGAAAATTTAAAAACAGTTTGGAGATTTATTGCTGGTGTACAAAAAAGTAAGGCGATATTAAAAGAGTTTAAGGCAGATGTGGTAATAGGAACAGGCGGATATGTTTGTGGTCCGGTTGTTTATGCAGCTGCTAAGCTTGGGATACCAACCATCATTCATGAACAAAATAGTGTTCCAGGATTAACGAATAAATTTTTAAGCAAATATGTTGATAAAGTAGCTACTTGCTTTGAAGAAGCGGCTTCTTATTTTCCAGAAGAAAAAGTTGTGATGACAGGGAATCCTAGAGCTTCAGAAGTGTTAAATCAGGATGGCATTAAAGGAAGATTATCGGTTGGCTTACAATTGAAAACCCCAGCTGTTCTTATTGTTGGTGGAAGCAGAGGTGCTAGACCGATAAACGATGCTGTTATTACAGCGTTACCCCAATTAGGGGATAAACCATATCAAGTACTTTATGTAACCGGAGAAGTGCATTATGAAGCGGTAAAAAAAGAAGTAGAGTTAGTAGGAAATCCTAAAAATGTAATTATCAAGCCATTTGTTCATAATATGCCAGAAGTATTAACAAGCATTGACCTGACTGTTGCGAGAGCAGGCGCAACAACGCTAAGCGAGCTAACCTCTCTCGGTATTCCAAGTATTCTTGTGCCGAGTCCCTATGTGACGAACAATCATCAGGAAAAAAATGCGACTGCACTAACAAGCAATGGAGCAGCAAAAATGCTTCTAGAAAAGGATATGAATGGACAAAAATTAGTGGAAGAAATGGATGCCATTATGCTGAATCCTAATGTGTTAAAAGGTATGAAGGAGGCATCCAAAAAACTAGGGATTCCTGATGCGGCAATGAGGTTATATAATGTAATGAAGGAAGTTATCGATAACAAGAAAAAGTAGGAAATTGCAAATCGGAAATTTGATTAGAAAGCAAATTTTCGGTTTGCGAATAAAAAGGTGGACAACCTTTGAATGGTTTTTTACTATTTCCTTATTTAAAAATATCGGGGTGATTTTTTGGAAAATGGGAAGGTTGTTTCTTTAGAAGATCGAATTCCAAAATTAAAAGAACAGAGACGAAAAAAGGCGAATCGTCGACTTATTTTCCTTCTCCTTCTATTCTTCCTTATCATCGTTTGCGTTATCTATTTCCAATCACCTTTAAGTCATGTAAAAAAAATCGAAATTACTGGGAATCATTTATATACTTATGAAGACTTAGAGAAAATGAGTGGAATTACAACCGAAACAAATATTTGGACAATCAAAAAAGATCAGTTAGCATCAAAACTGAAAGATGCTGGTGGAATGAAGTCTGCAAAAGTTTCCATCTCTATTCCAAATACTGTTCAAATTGACGTAAAAGAATATAGGAAGATTGCTTACTTTGAAGTGGAGAATGAATTTATTCCGCTTCTAGAAAATGGTGATATGCTACATGATAGAGCGATGACAAACAGTCCCTACGATGCTCCTATTATCAAAGATATAAAGAGCGAAAATGACACTGTCATAACGAAAATAGGGGAGGAATTAAGTAAACTTCCAGCAAGTGTGTATAATGCGATTTCTGAAATAAGGTATACTCCTAAAGATACCGATAAGTGGCATGTTACCGTTTATATGAATGACGGAAATCAAGTATTAGCTTCTTTATCTTCTTTTTCGGATAAAATGGAGCATTATCCATCCATTATTGCACAGCTAAATACAGACAAAAAGGGAGTAATTGATTTAGAAGTAGGTTCTTATTTCAAAGCTTTCGATTCGGAAGGGGAAAAGAAGAGTGAAGACTAATAAAAGAAGAAGAAATGTTATCTTCTCCTTGGTTTTTCTCGTACTTGGATTTATGATTTCCTTTTCGTATCAAAATACAAAAAAGGACGAAAAGCAAGAAATTAGTGAGAGCCAATTTGAAAGAGATTTGGAATTGCGGAACGAATTAATAGAGCAGGAAGAAAAAAATAACGATCTTTATAAGGAATTAAAGGAATCCCAAAAGAAACTTGTTCAATTAGAGAAGAATCTTTCGAATGAAGCAGATACCTATTCTAACTTAGCAGAAGATGCCCAAAAGTATCGTATCTATTTAGGAAAAGTTGCTGTAAAAGGAGAAGGGGTGCAAATTACCTTAGAAGATGGAGAATATAATCCAAAGGAAGATAGTGTGAATAATTACTTGGTCCATGAACATCATGTGTTTAAAGTGATTAATGAGCTATATGTTTCAGGTGCACAAGCAATTAGTATCAACGGGCAAAGACTATCCCATAATTCATATATTCTCTGTAATGGACCGGTAATTGAAGTGGATGGTTACCAACACCCTGCTCCATTTGTTATTACGGCAATCGGTGATAGCGATGTATTAGAAGGTGCAATCAATATTAATGGTGGTGTAAAAGATTTGTTAGTAAATGATAATGTTAGATTTAGCCTGGAAAAAAAACGGTCGATTCAAATGGAACCTTTGAAAGTAAATTAACAGTAAGTATGATGAGTAGAAAGTATGATGCGCTTTGAATAAGAATTTTATAACAATGACTGGAATAACGCTTATTGTCGGATTTATGATTGCAGTACAATTTCAGACAATAAAAGAACCGGTAGTACGGGATACAAGAGATACATGGGAACTAAGAGAAGATTTAATAAATGAAAAAAAATTAGAATTGCAGCTTATTAATGAAATTCGATCGATAAACGCAAAATTAGATGAGTATGAAAATGAAACCTCTGAAAGTAAAGCAGAGGTATTAAAGGTTACGCTAAAAGAATTAAAGCAGGAAGCTGGTTTAACAGAAGTAACAGGAAATGGAATCATCTTAAAAATTGCATCTGTTAATACAGAAATTCTATTAGGGGAAGAACCTGGAGAAGTGACATCTGAATTATTACAGCGATTGGTAAATGAGTTGAATTTATATGGGGCAGAGGAGATAGCGATCAATGATAATCGCTATGTGAATACAACTGTTATCCGTGAAATAAATAATGTGTTAAAAATGGATGGAAATCCCCTTAATCAGCTGCCGATTGAAATAAAGGTAATAGCGAAAGATGCTAGTACTGCAGAAAAATTGTTTAACTACATGAAGGTTTCTAAATCAGCAGATGAATTTTTTGTTTCCAATCTTTTATTAAATGTAGAAAAGCCAGAGAAGGCAATCACGATTCCAGCATACAGTAAGGCTGTTACTATCCATAATATGGAGCCTGCAAATACAAATGAAGGAGGCGATTCATAATGTGGCTTCCTATATTTGGGTTGATTGTTGGGCTTGTCTTTGGACTATTAACCGATATAAAAGTACCAGAAGAATATGCGAATTATTTATCGATTGCAGTTTTAGCAGCATTGGACACCTTATTCGGTGGGATTCGAGCACATCTGCAAAATATTTTTGATGAAAAGGTGTTTGTAACAGGCTTCTTTTTTAATATTGTCCTTGCAGCAAGTTTAGCTTTTCTAGGTGTTCATCTTGGTGTAGACTTATACTTAGCGGCGATTTTTGCATTTGGTGTGAGACTATTTCAAAACATTGCTGTAATTAGAAGTATTATTTTAAAGAAATCAAATACTAATTCTCCCGAAAAAATTGAAAAAAGTTGACAGAGAAAAAAGGGAATATATTAGTTTTGGCGAATAATTTAAATATTAATAGAAATGTCAAAGTGAATGATGAAATTCCTTTAATGAATAAGTAATTAGTCCTATTTATAGTAAAAAAGTCTAAAATCTTATTGACACTAAGTGAAAACTTAGTGAAAATATGGTGTTGCCTGGTATACAATAGAATAGTTAAAGATGAAATTTATCTTATATCTTATGTATATCAAAAAACGATGAAAATAGAAGACGTTACTTCTTAATAAAAATGTTAAAATTTTATTTTTCTACTGTATGACATAATTTGTTGTTCACTTTATTTAAAATGCAAAAGGAGGTGCCCGAGAATGAACAGCAATGAACTTTATGTAAGTCTAGACATCGGTACATCCAGCATAAAAGTTATCATTGGCGAGATGATTAACGAATCTTTAAATATTATTGGTGTAGGCATCGTTCCATCAGAAGGTTTAAAAAAAGGTTCAATTGTGGATATAGATGAAACCGTTCATTCTATTCGACAGGCAATAGAGCAAGCCGAAAGAATGGTTGGGATGGAAATAAAACAAGTAATTGTTGGCGTTTCGGGAAATCATGTAAATCTGCAAACTTCACGTGGGGTAGTTGCAGTTTCTAGTGAAAATCGCGAAATTACAATTGAGGATGTAATTAGGGTAAAGGATGCAGCACAAGTAGTCTCCATTCCCCCAGAAAAAGAAATTATTGATATTATTCCTAAGCAATTTATTGTTGATGGATTAGACGAAATTACCGATCCAAGAGGAATGATAGGTGTACGACTGGAAATGGAAGGTACCATAATAACAGGGAGTAAAACCATACTACATAACACCTTAAGATGTGTGGAAAGAGCCGGACTTGAAATTCAGGATATTTCCTTGCAGCCACTTGCTTCAGGCTCCTTCGCACTTTCAAAAGATGAAAAAAACTTAGGGGTTGCTTTAATAGATATTGGCGGTGGTTCCACCACAATTGCTGTATTTGAAAATGGTTTTCTTAAAGCAACTAGTGTAATTCCTATAGGAGGAGACCACATCACAAAAGATTTATCGATTGGTCTTCGTACTACGACAGAAGATGCAGAAAAAATCAAGATAAAGTATGGATATGCCTTTTATGATCATGCTTCTGAAGAGGAGGTATTTAGTGTTCCTATTATAGGAAGCGATCAGCATCAACAATTTAATCAATTAGAGATTTCTGATATCATAGAAGCTAGATTAGAAGAAATCTTTGAACTGGTTGGTCACGAACTAGTGAGACACAGTGTATACGATCTTCCAGGAGGATTCGTATTAACTGGTGGGGTTGCTAGTACAAAAGGAATTTTAGAATTGGCACAAGATGTTTTCCAAAGCCGTGTTAGAATTGCTATTCCTGATTATATTGGAGTAAGAGAGCCACAATATACTACTGCTGTTGGGTTAATTAAATTCTCCTATAAAAATAGTAAACTTCAAGGTGGAAATATCCATAATCCTGTCACCGTTCCTGCTGAAAATAGGGAAAAAGTTCAAAAACAAGCAACCCAAAAACCAGCATATGAGAAAAAACAAGTTGAGAAGGAACCTTCAAAGTTTAAGAAATTTATGGGTTATTTCTTCGATTAATGAATGGCTTTAATAGGATGGACATGTTTTAATAAAAAGAACTTCGAGAAGGCTGAGAGTCGTTTAGGGTCAGTCTAGGTATATTTTTAAATGGTATGTTACTCCATATCACCAAGACTTGAGATGCGGACAGTTCGATACTGCTGAATATCGACGAATTAGGAGGATTTGTCATGTTGGAATTTGATACAAATATAGATTCACTAGCTGTAATAAAGGTAATAGGAGTAGGTGGCGGTGGTAATAACGCTGTTAACCGAATGATTGAACATGGTGTTCAAGGGGTAGAGTTTATTGCTGTGAATACAGATGCACAAGCATTAAATTTATCGAAAGCAGAAATAAAAATGCAAATTGGCGGCAAGTTGACGAGAGGCCTTGGTGCAGGTGCCAATCCTGAAGTAGGAAAGAAGGCTGCTGAGGAAAGCAAAGAACAAATTGAAGAGGCTTTAAAGGGAGCAGATATGGTCTTTGTAACGGCTGGAATGGGTGGAGGAACTGGTACAGGTGCTGCACCAGTTATCGCTCAAATCGCTCATGACTTAGGTGCTTTAACAGTCGGAGTGGTAACAAGACCATTCACTTTTGAAGGAAGAAAAAGATCTACCCACGCTGCAAGTGGTATTACGTCACTAAAAGACGCAGTGGATACGTTAATTGTAATTCCAAATGACCGCTTACTTGAAATTGTAGATAAATCAACTCCAATGCTTGAAGCGTTTAGAGAAGCAGATAATGTATTGCGTCAAGGTGTACAAGGTATTTCTGACTTAATTGCAACACCAGGTCTAATTAACTTAGACTTCGCTGATGTAAAAACTATTATGGTAAACAAAGGTTCAGCTCTTATGGGTATAGGGGTTGCTTCTGGAGAAAATCGTGCAGCTGAAGCAGCGAAAAAAGCAATTTCTTCTCCACTTCTTGAGACTTCTATTGACGGAGCACAAGGGGTATTAATGAATATCACTGGCGGATCGAATTTAAGCTTGTATGAAGTACAAGAGGCAGCAGATATTGTTGCATCAGCTTCAGATCAAGATGTAAATATGATTTTTGGTTCTGTTATCAATGATAATTTAAAAGATGAAATAGTTGTTACTGTAATTGCTACAGGCTTCAACCAAGACTTATCTCAACCACAGCAAGGCAGACCTGGATTTGGAGGGTTAAAGCCAAATGCCAATAATGCAAGCCAAAACAGCAATCAAGCTAATACTAGAGAACCTAAAAGAGAAGAACCAAATGTTCAAAAAGAACAACCGAGAAGTACAAACGTACAACAAACAGAGGATACTTTAGATATCCCAACCTTCTTAAGAAATAGAAACCGCAGAAGATAATTACTTCTGTAGCAAAAACCTTTCTGTTATTTTTACAATAATGGAGAGGTTTTTTATTTTGCAGGCTAGATTTTTTAAGCTAGCTATAAAAATCCCCTTTTTAATTGCATTCATCCATTATCCCTTTTTCTCATTTTCCATTTAATATTGCTTAGAATTATTAAAAAAACTGATAATATTTCGCTAGAACTAAAAAATATTCAGTTAGGAGATATAGTGACAAAAACCGTTAGAAATAGAGGAAATTTCTGATTTTTTGATTACAGAAAGTGACAGAATTTCAAGAACAAGTACGTTATACTTTTTCGTAACAGATTAATAGAGAGAAGATTTACTTCTTTTGTGGCTTTGGCGATGATCCCTTTTTCATTTGCAAGAACTGTGAGGATCTTGATTGCTTTCTAGTTATAATGCAGATGAATAAGGATAAGGTCAGTCATTTACAAAGCTTCGATGAAGGAGAGGAGGAGTTACATGTTTGGCCATTTATCTAGATGTAATATGGCTATTAAATTTTCTATTTGACAGTTTATTACTATATTTAACTGGAATTCTTTTAAAGAAAAAAATCATTCATTGGAGAATTTTGCTTGGAGGATTCATTGGTTCCCTAATTATTTTGTTATCCATCACATCGCTTAGTCCCTATACAAGTCATCCTGTATCAAAGCTACTATTTTCGATCATCATGGTAGCAACTGCTTTTGGATATAAGCGATTTCGCACCTATCTTCAAGCGTTGATGATTTTTTACTTAGCTACCTTTTTAATTGGAGGAACATTGATAGGCGCCCATTATTTTATACAGTTTGATTTTCAACTGTCTTCTTCCGTCCTTCTTGCAAGTGTAAAAGGATTTGGTGATCCTATTAGTTGGCTATTTGTCCTTCTTGGCTTTCCTGTTGCCTGGTACTTTTCACGCAGAAATGTGGAAGGGATTGAAGTTACAAAGATTCAATATGAGCAAATAATTGATGTGATTTTTCAAATTGGTGGAAAAGAGTTTTCGGTAAAGGGATTGGTGGATAGCGGAAATCAAGTATATGATCCAATCTCTCGTCTTCCGGTTATGTTTGTTTCCTTGAAGAATATCGGAAATGATATGCCGGCAGAATTAATTCGTTTATCAGAGCAGCCAGAACAGGTTATTTATGGAAGTGAGCCAATTGCTCCAGAGTGGGAAAGTAAGATGCGCATTATTCCATATAAAGTAGTCGGCAAGGATCACCAACTAATTATAGCAGTGAAACCAGATGTTTTGCTGTTGAAAAAAGAGCAGGAAGTAACTATTGTTGAAAAAGGATTGATTTCGTTTACAAACCAAGTTCTCTCTGCTGAGGATGCATTTGATTGTATTGTTCATCCGAAAATGCTATTAGGGAAAAAATCAGTGGAGGAAAAGGTTAGTTAATATACTATACTCACGAAAAACATCGTTTAGAAGGAGGAAATGCACATGAAGAAATGGAAGCTTCGCTTATCTTATTATTGGTACAAATTTTTAATTAAAATTGGATTGAAAACAGACGAAGTATTTTATATTGGTGGAAGTGAAGCACTGCCTCCTCCGTTAACGAAAGAAGAAGAAGAAATGCTTTTGGAAAAACTTCCAAAAGGGGATCAAGCAGCTCGCTCGATGCTTATTGAGAGAAATTTGCGTCTTGTTGTTTATATTGCGAGGAAGTTCGAAAACACGGGTATTAATATTGAAGACCTAATTAGTATTGGCACCATTGGATTAATTAAGGCGGTTAATACATTTAATCCAGAGAAAAAAATTAAACTTGCCACATATGCCTCCAGATGTATTGAAAACGAAATATTGATGTATTTGCGGAGAAATAATAAAATTCGCTCAGAAGTTTCATTTGATGAGCCGTTGAATATTGATTGGGATGGAAATGAACTACTTCTATCAGATGTGATGGGAACAGAAGATGATATTATTACGAAGGATTTAGATGCAAGTGTGGATAAAAAGCTCTTGGTAAAAGCATTACATCAACTTTCTAAAAGAGAAAAACAAATCATGGAATTACGGTTTGGTTTAGGAACAGGAGAAGAAAAAACCCAAAAAGATGTAGCAGACATGCTAGGCATTTCTCAATCGTATATTTCCAGATTAGAAAAGAGAATTATTAAGAGACTTCAAAAAGAATTTAATAAAATGGTTTAAAATTTTTCCGTTTAGAAATCCTTGTCCCACATAATTTCAACTGAAATTAGCGTAAATTGGAAATTTAACAAAAATTCTTCTCATGCATATTTTTCCTTCTCGGGGAGATACTGTTTTTTGTACAGCAGCTCCTGTGAGGAGGGAAATAGATTGACTCGAAATAAAGTAGAAATTTGCGGTGTTGATACATCAAAGCTTCCAGTGTTAAAAAACGAAGAAATGAGATTGCTCTTCAAGCAAATGCATGAGGGAGATATATCCGCAAGAGAAAGTCTCGTAAATGGAAATCTCCGCCTCGTATTAAGTGTGATTCAACGATTTAATAATCGAGGAGAATTCGTGGATGACTTATTTCAAGTGGGTTGTATTGGTCTAATGAAATCTATCGATAATTTTGATTTAAGTCAAAACGTAAAGTTTTCCACCTATGCTGTCCCGATGATTATTGGTGAAATTCGCAGGTATCTCCGCGATAATAATCCAATTAGGGTTTCCAGATCTCTGAGAGACGTTGCTTATAAGGCACTACAGGTCAGAGAAAGGTTGATGAATAAAACATCAAAAGAACCGACAGCTGAGGAAATTGCCAAAGAGTTAGACATTCCCCATGAGGATATTGTTTTTGCGTTAGATGCTATTCAAGATCCAGTGTCTCTTTTTGAACCAATATATAATGATGGTGGAGATCCAATTTATGTAATGGACCAATTAAGTGACGAAAAAAATAAGGACATACAATGGGTGGAAGAATTGGCATTAAAAGAAGGAATGCGCCGATTAAATGATCGAGAAAAAATGATTTTGCGAAAGCGATTTTTCCAAGGCAAAACACAAATGGAAGTTGCAGATGAAATCGGCATCTCACAAGCGCAAGTCTCAAGATTGGAAAAAGCTGCTATCAAACAAATGAATAAAAATATTCAAAGCTAAAATAGGAATAGCGGGTTAGACTTCTTAAAGTATGATACTTTAATGATTGTCTAACCTTTTCTATTGGAAAAATGCTATTTTTAATAAAATGCATAAATAATTATAGAAATGGATCATGCGAGTTTTGAGTGCTAGTTTAACTAATAGTGACTTTGCTATCCATTAGGTAACGAAATAAGACGCCACCAATTAGCATAGTTAATTTAGAAGATTCTCGGATTAGAAAAAATAACCCCCATTTTATAAAATGCAATCTTATTTCCAAAGAAAATCATGTTTTTCTGTGACCAATTATAGGTCCATATGGTAAACTAAAACAAAAAGATGGGGTTAGATAATGGAACCTTTTACTTTACAAAATAAACAGTTTTTCAATCTTGATTTATGGGAGCAGCAGTTCCCAAATTTATTAGCTGGTTTCACAACAAAAAATGATGGGAAAAGTAAAGGCGATTATGCTAGTTTAAATATGGCGTTTCATGTGAATGATCAGAAGGAAACGGTTATAGCTAACCGCGATGAGGTAGCGCGAAAGTTAATGTTTCCTTTGGAACGATGGGTTGGTGCAGAACAAACGCATAAAGTCCATATTGCCAAAGTGACAAATGATCATTTAGGTATGGGTGCTAAAGATTATGAAAGTGCGTTAAAGGATACAGATGGTTTTTTTACTTTAGAAAAAAATATATTATTAACTCTATGTTTTGCAGATTGTGTTCCGTTATATTTTATTCATCCCGTTACAAAGGCAATTGGGATTGCACATGCAGGCTGGCAAGGGACGGTTAAAGGCATTGCTAGGGAAATGATCAATGTATTTGCTTCACACGGTATACCTGTTGATGAGGTGCTTACTGTTATTGGTCCTTCCATTACAGATCGTCATTATATAGTGGATGACCGAGTCATCAATGAAATAGATATGGTGATACATTCTCAAGCGAAGTCATATACGACTGTTTCTCCGGGGCAATACAGACTGAATTTACAAGAAGCAAATAAGCAGATTTTATTAGAAGCAGGAGTGCTGGAAAGCAATATTCATCTAACTAATTATTGTACCTATGAAGATGACGCTTATTTTTTCTCTCATAGAAGGGATAAGGGGAAAACAGGAAGAATGATGAGTTATATTGGATGGAGAGAGGAAGAAGGAAACGAAAATGTTAGTGAAAGATAATCTTAGTGTTATAAAGCAGGAAATTGCGCATGCGTGTGAAAAAGTAAATCGGAATCCAGAAGAGATAACACTTATTGCTGTGACAAAGTATGTTACAATAGAGCGAGCACAAGAAGCGTTAGATGCTGGAATTGTTCATCTAGGTGAAAATCGTGAAGAAGGCTTACTGGCAAAGTATGAAGTTCTTCAGGACAAGCCAATTTGGCATTTTATTGGATCATTGCAGACTAGAAAAGTAAAAGGTATTATAGATTATGTAGACTATATTCACTCTTTGGATCGACTATCTTTGGCAAAAGAAATACATAAAAGAGCGAATCGTACCATAAAGTGTTTTGTACAGGTTAATGTTTCGAAAGAAGAATCGAAGCATGGAATGGAACCAGAAGAAGTAATTGATTTTGTGAAACAATTATCCAACTATCCAAATGTTCAAGTAGTTGGATTAATGACAATGGCACCATTTACAGAAGATAAATTATTACTTCGTCAATGCTTTCAAAAATTAAAAAGCATTCAAGAAGATGTAAAAGGATTACAATTACCATATGCTCCATGCACAGAGCTTTCTATGGGCATGTCGAATGATTATTCCATTGCGATCGAAGAGGGAGCAACGATGATAAGAATTGGAACTGCTTTAGTAGGAAGCGAGAAATAGGAGGCAAGTGAAATGAGTATAAAATCGAAAATAAAAACGTTCTTTTTTTTAGAAGATGAAGATTACGAAGAAGAGCAAGCTAACTATCAAGACGAGCCAAGCGAGCCTGCTAGACATTATAAACAGCCTGTTCAGCAAAATTATCATAATCAGCAAAATCAACATGTTCAACAGCCGAAAACTAATAACCAAAATGTAGTAAGTCTACAAAGTATCCAAAAATCATCAAAAGTATTTTTGGTGGAGCCACGGGTATATGCAGAAGCACAGGATATTGCAGATCAGTTGAAAAACCGTCGGGCTGTCGTTGTAAATCTACAGCGGATTGAAAAGGACCAAGGTAAACGAATAGTAGATTTCCTTAGTGGGACTGTTTATGCGATTGGTGGAGATATTCAAAAAATTGGTACAGATATATTTTTATGTACGCCAGATAATGTGGAAGTATCAGGAAATATATCGCAAATCCTGCAGGATGCAGAATACGAAAATACGAGGTGGTAACAACGAATGACATTTATTATTTTAGTTTTAGCAAAATTATTACAGTATTACTCCTATGCTTTAATTATTTACATTCTAATGTCTTGGATTCCAAGTGCACGCGAAACATCTATTGGTGTTTTTCTTGCAAAAGTCTGTGAGCCCTACTTAGAAGTTTTCCGGAGAGTTATTCCGCCAATTGGTATGCTAGATATTTCACCGATTGTTGCTATCTTTGTTTTAAACCTTGCTGGAATGGGAATTCAGCAATTAGGAATGTGGTTTATATAAGTATTTAAGAGGGCTAATATAGCCCTTTTTCTATGCAAAAAAGGAGCTAAAAACATGTCAATCTATCAACATTTTCGTCCTGAAGAAAGAGACTTTATCGATCAAGTAGAAAATTGGCGAAGCTATGTCGAGAATACCTATGCCCCGAAATTAACCGATTTTTTAGATCCAAGAGAACAAAAAGTCCTCGGTATGATTATTGGTGAGCATCATGAGGTAAAGTTTCAATTTTTTGGAGGACATGATCAGGCAGAAAGAAAACGGGCACTTCTATACCCTGAATATTACGAGGCAGACATAAAGGATTTTAACTTGACTTTATTAGAAGTGAATTATCCAAAGAAATTTGTCACTATTGAGCATCCCCATATTTTAGGTAGCTTAATGTCGCTTGGGTTAAATCGTAATAAATTCGGTGATATTTTGGTTGTAGATGAGGAAATTCAATTCATTGTTGCAGGAGAAGTCGAGGATTATGTAAGGCTTCAGCTTGAATCGATTGGGAAAGCGAAGATAAGTCTAACAGAAGTTTCATTAGATAAAATAATTTTCAAAGAAGAACATTGGACAGAAATGACGACGACTGTTTCCTCCCTTCGCCTCGACACACTAATTGCAGCAATCTATAATTTTTCAAGAGAAAAAGCAAAGACTTACATTGCACAAGGACTTGTAAAAGTGAATTTTACTTTAATAGAAAATGTTGCATTTATATGTGAAGAAGGAGATGTGTTTTCTGTTCGGGGAGAAGGACGAGCTACCATTAAATCCATTGAAGGAAAAACGAAAAAAGATAAATGGAGGGTAGTGGTAGGTAAATTGAAATAGATAATAAGAAGGAAGATAAGGTCCCATAATTTTTCCTGCAAACAAAAAACATAGTTTTTTTATTGTCTATATATGTTACAATATTTTTTAGTAGCATTATTTTTCACGTTTCTTCTTATTTTTTAAAAATAATGCAGGAAATCCGGTAATACTGTCGAAATTAGGATGATACATAAAGAAATCGAAGTTTGGGAGGTGGCTTTATGCCATTAACGCCGTTAGATATTCATAACAAGGAATTTGCCAAAGGCTTCCGTGGTTATGATGAAGATGAAGTAAATGAATTTCTTGACCAGGTAATTAAAGATTATGAAAATATTATCCGTGAGAAAAAAGAACTAGAAGAAAGATTAAATGAGTTAACGGACCGTATCGGCCACTATAATAACATTGAAGAAACGTTAAATAAATCCATTGTAGTAGCACAAGAAGCTGCCGAAGAAGTTAAGCGAAATGCACAAAAAGAGGCAAAACTAATTATTAAAGAAGCAGAAAAAAATGCTGATCGCATTGTCAATGAATCGCTATCGAAAGCTAGAAAGATTGCTCTTGAAATTGAAGAATTGAAAAAGCAATCAAAAGTATTCCGTACTCGATTCAAAATGCTAATTGAAGCACAATTAGATATGCTTAATAATGATGATTGGGATCATTTATTAGAATATGAATTAGATGCATCTGAATTAAATTCAACAAAATAATTCCCAAGTCTTGACGAATGATGGATTGATGAAATATAATTTTTCACAAATAGATATTCATGTAGCGTTGATAGGGATAGTAGATTTCCGTGAAACTTAAAGTAGCGAATCAGGGGCGGTGTAAGCCTGATATAAGTTGGAAGTTGAAAATCACCCTTGAGTCCTTTTCTGAAATAGAAGTAAGAAAAGGCGGTTCATTGCCGTTAAAAAATGTCTAAGTGGATAAGAGTTCTTTTTATCTATAAGGGTGGTACCGCGGGAACCTTTAAAAACCTTCTCGTCCCTTTCATGGGGATGAGAAGGTTTTTTGCTGTGTATACTGATTCTAAAAAAGCAGAAATGTCTATAATAGAATACGGAATATATTGCTTGCATACATGATGAAAAAAAGATAATAATGTTGGAGGAAGAAAATGGAATATAAAGATACGTTGCTGATGCCAAAAACAGCCTTTCCGATGAGAGGGAATTTACCAAATCGCGAGCCTGATATGCAAGCGAAATGGAAAGAAATGAATATTTACGAAAAAGTTCAAGACCGTACAAAAGGACGTCCAATGTTTGTTCTTCATGATGGCCCACCATATGCAAACGGTGATATACATATTGGACATGCGCTGAATAAAATTTTAAAAGACTTTATTGTTCGTTATAAATCCATGACAGGCTTTCAAGCACCATATGTGCCTGGTTGGGATACACATGGACTTCCTATTGAACAAGCTTTAACGAATAAAGGCGTTAAACGTAAAGAAATGACCGTTGCAGAATTCCGTAAGTTATGTGAAGAATATGCTTTAGAACAAATTGACAGTCAAAGAGAACAGTTTAAGCGCTTAGGTGTTCGTGGTGATTGGGAGAACCCATATATAACGCTAAAGCCTGCCTATGAAGCACAACAAATAAAAGTGTTTGGAGAAATGGCGAAAAAAGGCTATATCTATAAAGGCAAAAAACCAGTTTATTGGTCTCCAACAAGTGAATCAGCTCTTGCAGAAGCAGAAATTGAATATAAAGACAAAAAGTCTCCATCCATATATGTTGGATTCAAAGTGAAGGATGGAAAAGGAGTATTGGCAAGTGATGTACAAATTGTTATTTGGACAACTACACCTTGGACTATTCCTGCAAACTTAGGTATTTCTGTTCATCCTACTTTGACGTATGTAGTCGTCGAGGAAAAAGGAAGCAAGTATCTTGTTGCACAAGATTTATTAGAAAGCGTTAAAACAGAGATTGGTTGGGAAGAGGCGAATGTTGTTCAAGAAGTAAAAGGTGCAGAGCTCGAGAACATTTTAGCAGCTCATCCAATTTATGGACGTGATTCTTTAGTAATGCTAGGGGAGCATGTAACAACAGATGCTGGTACTGGATGTGTTCATACAGCACCAGGACACGGGGAAGATGACTTCCTAGTTGGTCAAAAATATGGATTAGAAGTTCTTTGTCCTGTCGATGATAAAGGGGTTATGACAGAAGAGGCACCTGGATTTGAAGGGTTATTCTATGATAAAGCAAATAAGCCAATTACAGAAAAGCTTGAAGAAGTTGGCGCATTATTAAAGCTTCAATTTATCACACACTCTTATCCACATGACTGGAGAACGAAAAAACCAGTTATTTTCCGAGCGACAGCACAATGGTTTGCTTCTATTAAAGACTTTAGAAATGATCTATTAGATGCAATTAAAGAAACACAATGGGTACCTGCATGGGGCGAAACTAGATTGTATAATATGGTTCGTGATCGCGGGGACTGGTGTATTTCTCGACAACGTGCTTGGGGTGTGCCAATTCCTGTATTCTATGCAGAAAATGGTGACAGTATTATTACTGATGAAACAATTGAGCATATCTCGAATTTATTTAGAGAAAATGGTTCCAATATTTGGTTTGAAAAGTCAGCTAAGGAATTATTGCCTGAAGGATTTACACATCCAGGCAGCCCAAATGGGGAATTTACGAAAGAAACAGATATTATGGATGTTTGGTTTGATTCTGGTTCTTCTCATCAAGCTGTATTGTTAGAAAGAGAGGATCTGCAACGTCCTGCTGATTTATATCTAGAAGGTTCTGACCAATATCGTGGTTGGTTTAACTCTTCCCTATCTACAAGTGTTGCAGTAACTGGAAAGGCGCCTTATAAGGCTGTTTTAAGCCATGGATTCGTATTAGATGGAGAAGGACGCAAAATGAGTAAATCATTAGGGAATGTCATGATACCTGCAAAAGTAATGAACCAATTAGGTGCAGATATTTTACGCTTATGGGTAGCATCTGTAGACTTCCAAGCAGATGTACGTGTATCTGATGCTATTTTAAAACAAGTAACAGAAGGATATCGTAAAATCAGAAATACTTTCCGTTTCTTATTAGGAAACCTTGCTGATTTTAACCCAGAAACAGATGCTCTTTCTTATGAGGAATTACGTGAAGTGGATCAATTTATGATGATCAAGCTAAATAAGCTCATTAAAACGGTGACAGAATCCTATGATAAATATGAATTCTCTACTATTTATCATAATATTAATAATTTCTGTACATTGGATTTAAGTGCATTCTATCTTGATTTCTCAAAAGATGTCCTTTATATTGAAGCAACAAATAACAAAGAAAGAAGAGCTATTCAAACAGTTCTTTATGAAAGTTTAATCAGCTTAACAAAGTTAGTTGCGCCAATCTTACCACATACTGCTGACGAAGTTTGGGATCATATTTCTTCTGTAAAGGAAGAAAGTGTCCAGTTGACTGATTTCCCTGAATCTACTGTGTATGAAAATAGTGATGCAGTAGAAGAAAAGTGGAATAAATTCTTGGCTGTACGTGACGATGTGCTTAAAGCATTAGAAGAAGCACGTAACCAAAAAGTCATCGGTAAATCCCTTGCTGCGAAAGTAACACTGTATGTGAATGAAGAAGTAGATACACTACTAAATTCTATTCAAGAAAACTTACAGCAATTATTTATCGTATCAGGTTTTGAAATTGCTGGGAAATATGATAATGCACCAGAAGAGGCACTAAAGCTAGAAAATGCTGCAATAGTTGTAGCAAAAGCAGACGGTGAAACATGTGAAAGATGCTGGACTGTTACAACAGACATTGGCACAGTCGAAGCTCATCCAACATTATGTGAAAGATGTGCACATGTAGTAGAAGAAAATTATTAAGAGATAAATTTTAAAAACCGATAAACTTTCAATAGTTTGTCGGTTTTTTTGTGTGTTTAAAAGATAATTTAAAACAAAGAAAAAATGCAAGGAAAAAAGTTTTGTAAAAGCCTTTTATTGGGAAAGGAAAAGAAGAATATATAATTACATAGTGAGAAAGTTATGTCTGTCTATTATCTTGATGCTGGTGGAGTTTTTTATACATAGGTAAGAAAGAGAAATACTTCCACCTCCGTTAATAGTTGTTATGGCTGTTAAATCTTTAATCGGTTTATGTATTCTTCAATGGAAATGCTAAAGATAATTAAAGAAACGGAGGTAATGGAATTGAATTCAACTATTGAAAAGCTTTATACAGAACTCCGTATAACACAAATCGAATTAGCAACGACATTAAGGGTTAAAAGAGACTCGAAAATTAATAAATATATTGAAGAGGAATTAAAAGATGTAGAAGAAACCATGCAAAAACTAGAAAATGGCAATTTCGGAATGTGCGAAATGTCAGGAGAGTTACTTCCTGTTGATTTGCTGGAAATGATTCCAACGATTCGAACGAAAGAGGATATAAATAGCATTCAATCCTATTATAGAAAGTCCATTCATTAAGAGAATAGCTTTTATTCAAAAAGGGGTACTTTACGAAAACAGCCATTTAAAATAATGAACCAAGCTATCGTTTTCAACTGGTTTATGCTAAAATGCTAAAGGAGACTCGAGAATTGGAGGAAACTTTAGTGTTTTATTACATAATTGCAGCTATAATTATTATTCTTGATCAATGGACGAAATGGTTAGTTGTAAAAAATATGGAACTAGGAGAAAGTATCGAAGTAATAAAAGATTTTTTCTATCTGACATCCCATCGTAATAGTGGTGCAGCTTGGGGAATGCTTGAGAATCAAATGGTGTTCTTCTATATTATCACTGTTATCGTTGTAATTGGATTGATTTATTTAATTCAGACAGGTACGAAAGGGAAAATTCTTTATGGTGTTTCTCTTGGTCTTATTTTAGGGGGGGCAATCGGCAATTTTATTGACCGCGCGCGCCATCAATATGTAGTAGACTTTATCAATACGTATATCTTTAATTATGATTTCCCAATATTTAATATTGCAGACTCATCTTTAGTAATTGGCGTTATTTTATTAATCCTAGTTATGCTGAAGGAGGATAGAGACGCAAAGAAGGAGAAGAAACATGGAAAAAAAGGAACATATCATTCAAAGTGAGCAAGTAAATGAACGGATCGACAAAATCGTTTCAATGATTAACAGTGATTGGTCGAGAACACAGGTTCAAGCGTGGATAAAAGACGGTCATGTTACAGTTAATGGGCAAACGGTTAAAACAAAGTATAAAGGTGTTTTAAATGATTTAGTTACAATTGAAGTACCAGAAGCAATCGAACTAGATGTAGAAGCAGAGGAAATGGATTTAGATATTTATTATGAAGATAGTGATGTCATCGTAGTGAATAAACCAAAAGGAATGGTTGTGCACCCAGCTCCTGGACATGTGACAGGTACATTAGTAAATGGCTTGATGGCTCATTGTAAAGATCTTTCCGGTATAAATGGCGTGATGAGACCAGGAATTGTTCATCGAATCGATAAAGATACATCTGGACTATTAATGGTTGCAAAAAATGATGCTGCACATGAGAGTCTTGTTAATCAATTAGTAGCAAAAACAGTAACGAGAAAATATAAAGCATTGGTACATGGTTCTATCCCCCATGATTATGGAACGGTTGAGGCCCCGATTGGCCGTGATACGAAAGATAGACAAAGTATGACGGTTATAGATAAGGGCAAGCATGCTGTTACTCATTTCCATGTGTTAGAAAGAATGGATGGATACACGTTTATCGAATGCCAATTAGAGACAGGACGCACCCATCAAATCCGCGTGCATATGAAGTATATTGGCTATCCACTTGTAGGAGATCCTAAATATGGCCCAAGAAAAACATTGGATATCGGCGGTCAGGCACTGCATGCAGGAATTCTAGGATTTGAACATCCGCGCACAGGGGAATATTTAGAGTTTGAAGCACCACTTCCTAAAGACTATGAGAATATTCTAGATACATTACGAAATAATCGTTGACACGCTTTTAATTTTATATTAAGATAACGTTAGTTGAATAAGTCCTTTAAATCAATCCCGTGAGGTTGAGAAGGAAACGGATCCTAGCTATTTTAAGCAATAGCTATATTGGTATACGTCTATCCTCTCATCCAAAAGGGTGAGAGGATTTTTTTTTTAGAAAATATGATTGAATCACAGCATGGATGGTGAGCGAGATGTCACAAAAGGCACTTGTACTAGACGATCAAGCAATAAGACGAGCATTAACAAGAATTGCTCATGAAATCATCGAGAAAAATAAAGGGATTGAGAATTGTATTCTTGTTGGAATAAGAACAAGAGGTATATACATCGCAAATCGCCTTGCAGAGAAAATTGCTCAAATTGAAGGAAAGCCAATTGAAGTTGGTGAATTGGATATTACTTTATACCGAGATGATTTATCAAAAAAGACGAAAAATGAGGAGCCATTAGTAAAAGGCTCAGATATCCCGAAAGATATACAAGGATTAAAGGTCATCCTAGTAGATGATGTCTTGTATACAGGAAGAACTGTTCGTGCCGGCATGGATGCACTAATGGATATGGGAAGACCAGCATCCATACAGCTTGCGGTCCTAGTAGACAGAGGACATAGAGAACTGCCAATAAGAGCAGATTATGTCGGGAAAAACATTCCTACCTCCAGCTCGGAGAAAATTGTGGTAGAACTTACTGAAGTGGATGGATATGATGAAGTGAATATTTTTGAAAATTAAATAGAGCCCTTTTAATAGCAGTCCTGTGAGGCTGAGAAGGGGAGTTTTTTTCGTCAGGTTTCTTTAAGCCTGTATAAAACCCCTTTTCAGCTGCGCTGAAAAGGGGTTTTATTTATGTAATAGGGGATATTAATAGCAATTATACAAGTAATTTTTTTAAACAGAAAGAGGAGACAGCAATGAACGAATCAAAACCCTTATTAGGAATTAAAGATAAACCAAGTGCCCTTCAGTGGGTAACGTTAAGCTTACAGCATTTATTCGCTATGTTTGGTGCAACAGTGTTAGTACCATTCTTAATAGAAATGAGCCCTGCGGTTGCTTTAGTCTCAAGTGGTGTAGGTACACTCGCATTCTTAATCATTACGCAATTTAAGGTTCCGGCCTACTTAGGATCATCCTTCGCCTTTATCGCACCGGTAATTGCAGCAAAGACAATGCCTGGTGGAGGTATAGGGGCAGCCATGATTGGAACATTTATAGCCGGGATTGTATACGGCATCGTTTCCTTAATCATCAAAAAAGCTGGTTATCGTTGGATTATGAATATCCTACCGCCGATTGTTGTTGGACCAGTAATCATGGTTATCGGGCTAGCATTAGCTTCCACAGCAGTAGGGCAAGCAATGTATGTAAATAATGGCAGTGAGAATCAAGAATATAGTTTGCTTTATATCTCTGTTGCGCTAGTAACCTTACTAGCAACAATACTTTTCACCATGTTTGGCAAGGGAGTATTTAGCTTTATCCCAATCTTAGCAGGAATCGTTGTAGGTTACGTATATGCCTTGCTAGTAGGTGTTGTTAACTTCCAAGAAGTGCTAGATGCAAAATGGTTTGCAATGCCAGATTTTATCTTCCCGTTTGTAGATTATCCTGTAACAATTAATCTTGCGCTACTAACTATTTTTGTACCGGTCGCAATTGTTACATTAACAGAGCATATCGGTCATCAGCTAGTGTTAAGTAAAGTTGTTGGTAAAGATTATATTAAAGATCCTGGATTGCATAGAAGTATTTTGGGAGATGGAACAGCAACTATTCTTTCCGCTTTAATGGGAGGTCCTGCAAAAACAACATATGGCGAAAATATTGGAGTATTAGCAATCACAAGAGTATACAGCGTTTATGTATTAGCAGGAGCTGCAGTACTTGCAATAGGGTTTGGATTTATTGGAAAAATCGCAGCATTAATTCAATCCATCCCCACGCCGGTAATGGGGGGAGTTTCCATCCTTCTATTCGGAATTATCGCTTCCTCTGGATTAAGAATTATTGTAGAAGCAAAGATTGATTTTAATAAAAATCGCAATTTAGTGATTGCATCCGTTATCCTTGTAACAGGAATTGGAGGCTTCTCCATTCATATGGGAGAAAATTTTAAACTAGAAGGAATGGCTTTTGCCGCAATCCTAGGCATTATCTTAAATTTAGTATTGCCAGGTAGAGAAAAAGCAAAGGACGATTTATTCGAAGAACCAATCGCAGTAGACGAAACTAAATAATAACACCTTTTAAACAAGTACAGAGAGACTTATAAGGGTGTCAAAAATGATGCATAGATTGTATGTGCTAGGTTCACTTTGCCTAAATCTATGGAAAATCATGATTTTTGCCGCCCTAACGAGTTGTTAGGGTGGTTTTTTTTAGGGGATTAGAGAATTACTGAGCAGTCTAAAATACACGTAGACACCGCTCGCCCCACGGAAAGCGAAGTGTATTTTAGCCTGCGGGCTAAGTTAAAAGCAGCAAATAACGGGAGGTAGTATCATGGAAAACTTATTAACTACGACTGAGTTAACCGTTACAGAGATTAAAGAAATCTTAAGAGATGCACAAAGATTTGCTAATGGAGAAACTTGGAGACCGGCAAATCAAAGCTTTGTGGCAAACCTTTTTTTCGAAGCTAGCACAAGAACAAAATGCAGCTTTGAAGTAGCGGAGAGAAAGTTAGGACTTGAGGTAATCCCATTTGAAACGACAACCTCAAGTGTTGTTAAAGGAGAAACATTATATGATACTGTTCGAACGCTGGAATCAGTAGGAGTAAATGCTATTGTTATAAGACATGAAAAGGATCATTACTTTGATGAATTAGTAGGGAAGGTAAACATACCAGTCATTAATGCAGGAGATGGCTGTGGTCATCATCCTACACAATCTCTACTAGACCTTCTGACGATACAGCAGGAATTCCAACGCTTCAATGGCTTAAAAGTAAGTATTATTGGTGATATCAGCCACAGCCGAGTAGCAAGATCAAATGCAGATGCCCTAACACGACTGGGGGCAGATGTCGTTTTCTCTGGACCAAGAGAATGGTTTGATGAAACAGTCCTACAAGATGCAAATTATGAAGATATTGATACAGCGATTGAAACATCCGATGTTGTCATGCTGCTACGTGTCCAACATGAAAGACATGGAGATGAAAGAGCTGCTTTTGACAAAGAAAGCTACCACAGACTATATGGATTAACAGTAGAAAGAGAAAGAAAAATGAAGCCAGGAAGCATCATCATGCACCCTGCACCTGTAAACAGAGATGTAGAAATTGCTGATGAATTGGTTGAATGCGAACGCTCGAGAATTTTTAAGCAAATGGAAAATGGTGTGTTTATTCGCATGAGTGTGCTAAAAAGATCATTAGAAAATATCGGAGGGAGAAATGAACATGTCAATACTTATCAAAAATGGCCAGTTGCTTAATACTACAGGGGAATTAGAACAGAAGGACATCTTGATTGAAAATGGAGCAATTAAGACGATTGCAAAGGAAATAACTTCAAATGCAGATGAAGTGATTGATGCTGCTGGAAAAGTTGTGGCGCCAGGATTTATTGACCTACATGTTCATTTAAGAGAGCCAGGCGGCGAAAAGAAAGAAACGATTGCAACAGGGACGATGGCAGCAGCACGAGGTGGATTTACAACGATTGCCAATATGCCAAACACAAGACCTGTTCCTGACACAGTTGAAAATTTACATAATTTAAATGAAAGAATTCGAAATACGGCAAATGTAAATGTCTTACCGTATGCATCCATTACAATTAGACAATTAGGGACTGAACTTACTGATTTTAAAGCACTAAAAGAATTAGGAGCATTTGCTTTTACAGATGATGGTGTTGGAATCCAAGAAGCAGGTCAAATGCTCGAGGCGATGAAGCAAGCGGCTGCATTAGATATGGCAATTGTCGCTCACTGTGAAGATAATAGCCTTATCAATAAAGGCTGTGTGCACGAAGGAGAATTTTCAAAGGCGAAAGGTTTAAATGGAATTCCAAGTGTTTGTGAATCAGTCCAAATAGCAAGAGACGTTCTTTTAGCAGAAGCGACAGGCTGTCATTATCATGTATGCCATATCAGTACAAAAGAATCAGTGCGCGTTGTAAGAGATGCAAAAAAAGCTGGAATTAGAGTTACAGCAGAGGTGTCGCCACATCACTTACTATTAGCAGATACAGATATTCCTTCTCTTGATACGAATTATAAAATGAATCCTCCTTTAAGAGGAACAGAGGATCGAAAAAGCTTACTTGAAGGATTGTTAGATGGAACAATTGATTTTATTGCAACAGACCATGCACCGCATACAGCAGAAGAAAAGGCGCAGTCGATGCAGCTTGCACCATTTGGAATTGTCGGTTTAGAAACAGCATTTCCTCTTCTTTATACGAACTTTGTAAAAACAGGGGTGATGACATTACAACAATTAATAGATTATCTAACAATAAAACCAGCTCAAAGCTTTAAATTGGATGCTGGAACTTTAGAAGCAGGAAAAACTGCAGATATCGTCATTCTTGATTTAGAAGAAACAAATAAAATTGACCCAGAAACATTTTTATCAAAAGGAAGAAATACCCCGTTTGCTGGTTGGGAATGTCAGGGCTGGCCGGCTGCAACAATTGTTGGTGGGAAGATTGCTTGGAGAAAGGAAAGTGTACACGCATGAAAAAACAATTAATTCTAGAAGATGGCACGGTATTTATCGGAAAAGGCTTCGGTGCCGATACAGAAAAATTTGGTGAAGTAGTATTTAACACAGGAATGACAGGCTATCAGGAAATTCTATCCGATCCATCCTACTGTGGACAAATTGTCACACTTACGTATCCGTTAGTAGGAAATTATGGCATCAATCGAGATGATTTTGAATCGATAACGCCAGCCATTCATGGATTTATTGTAAAAGAAGTGTGTGATTTTCCTTCAAACTGGCGTAACGAGCTTTCATTAGACAAATATTTCAAACAAAAGAATATCCCAGGAATAGCGGGAATTGATACAAGAAAATTAACGCGCATTATCCGCCAATATGGAACTTTAAAGGGTGCGATTTGCAGCATCGAGGAAAATGCAGAGGAAGTAATTGCAAAATTAAAAGGGATTACGTTAAGTACAGATCAAGTAAAGCAAGTTTCTACAAGAAAACCTTATCCAAGTCCTGGCCGTGGAAGTCGCGTTGTGTTAGTAGACTATGGAATGAAGCATGGAATTTTACGAGAATTAAATAAACGAGATTGTGATGTAATCGTCGTTCCATATAATACAACGGCAGAAGATATTCTAAATTTAAGTCCAGATGGCGTGATGCTATCGAACGGACCTGGGGATCCAAAGGATGTGCCCGAGTCTATTGAAGCAATTAAAGGAATTATTGGGCAAGTGCCGCTGTTTGGAATCTGCTTAGGTCATCAATTGTTCGCACTTGCAAGTGGGGCAAACACAGAGAAAATGAAGTTTGGTCATAGAGGATCAAACCACCCAGTAAAGGATTTATTAACAGGGAAGGTTTGTCTGACTTCTCAAAACCATGGCTATACAGTAGAAGAAGAATCTATTAATCACACAAACTTAGAAGTTACACATATTGCTTTAAATGATGGAACAATCGAAGGCTTGCAGCATAAAGAATACCCAGCATTTACCGTGCAATACCATCCAGAAGCTTCACCAGGACCAGAGGATGCTAACTATTTATTCGATCGTTTTATGGAAATGATACAATCTCACAAACAGGAAGGTGCCGCATATGTCAAAGCTTAAAAGTATTAAAAGTATATTAGTAATCGGATCAGGACCAATCATCATTGGGCAGGCAGCAGAATTTGACTATGCAGGAGCGCAAGCATGTATCGCTTTAAAGGAAGAAGGCTATCGTGTTATTCTTGTAAATTCTAACCCTGCAACGATTATGACAGATACAGAAATGGCCGATAAAGTGTACATTGAACCATTAACACTTGAATTTGTCAGCAGAATTATTCGCAAAGAAAGACCAGATGCTATCTTGCCAACATTAGGAGGGCAAACTGGCTTAAATCTTGCAGTCGAGCTATCAGAGGCAGGCGTGTTAGAAGAATGCGGAGTAGAAGTACTTGGAACGAAGCTCTCCGCGATTCAGCAAGCGGAAGATAGAGATCTTTTCCGTAACTTGATGAATGAATTAGGAGAACCTGTTCCAGATAGTGATATCATCCATAATATGGAGGAAGCAAGAGCATTTGTAGAGAGAATCGGATATCCAGTAATCGTTCGTCCTGCTTTCACACTAGGTGGAACAGGCGGCGGTATTTGCCATAATGATCAGGAGTTAGAAGAAATTGTAACAAGTGGTTTGAAAAATAGCCCAGTAACGCAATGTTTATTAGAGAAAAGTATCGCAGGCTTTAAAGAAATCGAATATGAAGTAATGCGTGATAGCAATGATAACGCGATTGTAGTATGTAACATGGAAAATATCGATCCAGTTGGGATTCATACAGGTGACAGTATCGTTGTCGCACCAAGTCAGACGTTAAGTGACCGTGAATATCAATTATTAAGAAATACATCTTTAAAAATTATCCGTGCACTAAAAATTGAAGGTGGCTGTAACGTACAGCTAGCATTAGACCCAGATAGCTTCCAATATTATATTATTGAAGTTAACCCAAGAGTGAGTCGCTCATCTGCCCTTGCAAGTAAAGCAACTGGCTATCCGATTGCAAAGCTAGCGGCAAAAATCGCAGTAGGTTTAACATTAGATGAGATGATGAATCCTGTTACAGGAAAAACTTATGCAAGCTTTGAACCAGCACTTGATTATGTAGTAAGTAAGATTCCACGCTTTCCTTTCGATAAGTTTGAATCAGCAAAACGTAACTTAGGAACACAAATGAAAGCAACGGGAGAAGTAATGGCAATTGGTCGTACTTTTGAAGAATCTTTACTAAAAGCGATTCGCTCTCTTGAAGCAAAAGTATATCATTTCTCCTTAAATGCAGCAGATGAAACAAGCGACGAATTACTCGAAAAGCGAATAAGAGTTGCCGGAGACGAAAGATTATTTTATATAGCAGAAGCACTTAATCGTGGCGTGAGTATTGAAACGATTCATGAGTGGAGCAAGATTGACCTATTCTTCCTTTTCAAACTGGAAGGCATCATAAAGTTCGAAAAAGAGTTAATCAATCATCCATTTGATGAGGAATATGTAAAAGAAGCGAAAGAAAAGGGATTTGCTGATATTCAACTTGCAAAGCTTTGGAATACAACAGAGCTTGAAGTATATAACTGGAGAAAAGAAAAAGGCATTGTGCCCGTTTATAAAATGGTTGATACTTGTGCGGCTGAGTTTGAATCTGAAACACCTTACTATTATGGAACATATGAAGAGGAAAATGAATCGATTGTAACAGAGAAGAAAAGCATTGTTGTGCTTGGATCTGGACCAATTCGCATTGGCCAAGGAATAGAGTTTGACTATGCAACCGTTCATTCTGTATGGGCGATTAAAGAAGCTGGATATGAAGCAATTATCATTAATAACAATCCAGAGACGGTTTCAACAGACTTTAGTATTTCAGATAAACTTTACTTTGAACCACTGACGATTGAAGATGTAATGCATATCATCGATTTAGAGAAACCTGAAGGAGTAGTGGTTCAGTTTGGGGGGCAAACAGCCATTAACCTAGCAGGCCCACTAGCAGAGCGTGGGGTCAAAATTTTAGGAACATCACTTGAAGACTTAGATCGCGCAGAGGACCGTGATAAGTTTGAACAAAGTCTGCAAGAATTAGGAATTCCACAGCCAGACGGAAAAACAGCATTAACAGTTGAAGATGCAATTGTTGTAGCAAAATCAATTGGCTACCCAGTACTTGTAAGACCATCTTACGTACTTGGTGGAAGAGCAATGCAAATCGTATATAAAGAAGAAGAGCTGATTCCATATATGGAAAACGCGGTTAAGGCAAGTCCAGGTCAACCAATCTTAATTGACCGTTATTTAACAGGGAAAGAAATTGAAGTGGATGCAATCTGTGATGGAACTGATGTTGTCATTCCAGGAATTATGGAGCATATCGAACGTGCAGGAGTACACTCAGGCGATTCGATCGCTGTCTATCCACCACAAAGCTTGTCTGCTGAAATTAAGCAAACGTTAGTAGATTATACAACGAGACTTGCAAAAGGTTTAAAAATCGTAGGTTTACTAAATATCCAATATGTTGTTTCCAAAGGTGAAGTATTCGTACTAGAGGTAAATCCACGCTCTAGTAGAACAGTACCTTTCTTAAGCAAAATTACGAATGTGCCAATGGCGAAAATCGCTACAAAAGTAATTTTGGGTACTTCCTTAAAAGAGCAGGGATATCAATCGGGCTTAGTAGCAGAGAAGTCTGGTGTGTATGTGAAGGTCCCAGTATTCTCTTTTGCAAAATTACGTAGAGTCGATATCACATTAGGCCCTGAGATGAAATCAACGGGAGAAGTAATGGGGAAAGACATTACTCTAGAAAAAGCACTGTATAAAGGTTTAATTGCTTCAGGAATGAAGATAAAAACATTTGGAACGGTTCTTTTGACAATTGGGGATAAAGATAAGGAAGAGGCTTTACAGCTTGCAAAAAGATTTACGAATATCGGCTATAGCTTGATGGCAACAAGTGGAACAGCAGAGTACCTTGAAAGCAATAACATTCCAGTAAAAGTAGTCGGTAAAATCGGTGGAGAAGGACATACATTAATAGATGTAATCCGCAATGGGGAAGCACAATTTGTCATTAATACTTTCTCCAAAGGAAGCCAGCCAGCAAGAGATGGATTCCGAATTAGACGTGAATCCGTTGAAAATGGCATTCCATGCTTAACTTCATTAGATACAGCAGAGGCTATCCTTCGAGTAGTAGAATCGATGACATTCTCTACAGATGCAATGGAGCCAAGCAAAACGCAACCGGAGGCAGTGTTAGTATGATCAAAAACGAAATCTGTACAGTAGTCGAACAGAAAGAAATAGCTGAAAATATTATGGAGCTCACCTTAACAGGTGAGCTTGTCTCTGAAATGAACGAGCCAGGTCAATTTGTTCATATAAAAGTAAGTGATAATGCTACACCTTTATTAAGACGTCCCATTAGTATTTGCCGGATTGATCAGGAAAGTAAAACATTTACGATGATTTACCGCGCTGAAGGAGCGGGCACAAAGCTTCTTGCCCAAAAAACAGCTGGGGAAGCAGTTGATATTCTTGGTCCATTAGGAAATGGATTCCCCGTTGAAGCAAGCAAGTCAGGGCAAACAGCCTTATTAGTAGGCGGAGGAATTGGTGTGCCACCTTTATATGAATTAGCAAATCGACTAGTTGCAAAAGGGGTAAAGGTTGTTGCTGTATTAGGCTTTCAAACAGAATCCGTTGCATTTTATGAAGAAAAGTTTGCCTCATTTGGGGATACGTATATCGCTACAGTAGATGGTAGTCATGGTACACAAGGCTTTGTCACAGACGTTATTTTTCAAGAAAATCTGGAGTTTGACGTATTGTACTCCTGTGGACCAACGCCAATGCTTAAAAATCTAGAAAAAACATTTCCTACTAAAAAGGTGTTTATTTCTCTAGAAGAAAGAATGGGATGTGGGATTGGTGCATGCTTTGCATGTGTATGTCACACAGCAGATGATCCGACAGGATTCAGCTATAAAAAGGTATGTACAGATGGACCAGTATTTAGAACAGGGGAGGTTGTCCTATGAACCGACTTCAAGTAAAGCTTCCTGGATTAGAGCTTAAAAACCCAATCATGCCTGCTTCTGGCTGTTTTGGATTTGGACGGGAATACAGTAACTTATATGATTTAAGCAAGCTCGGTGCCATCATGATAAAAGCAACTACGGTAGAACCACGCTTTGGTAACCCAACACCAAGAGTAGCTGAGACTACTTCTGGGATGCTAAATGCCATTGGTCTTCAAAACCCTGGACTAAAAAAAGTGGTTGGCGAAGAATTACCTTGGCTTAGCCAATTCGATGTACCAATTATTGCAAATGTTGCTGGATCGGTGGAAGAGGACTATGTTGCTGTTGCAAAAGAGATATCAAAAGCATCGAATGTTAAGGCACTAGAATTAAACATTTCTTGTCCGAATGTAAAAACAGGAGGCATTGCTTTTGGAACAATTCCAGAAGTTGCTAAGGAATTAACGAAAAAGGTGAAGGAAGTGTCAGAAGTTCCTGTATATGTAAAGCTCTCACCAAATGTAACGAATATTGTCGAGATGGCAAAAGCGGTAGAAGCTGGAGGAGCAGATGGGATTACCATGATTAACACCCTTGTTGGCATGCGTCTTGATTTAAAAACAGGCAAGCCAATCCTAGCCAACAAAACGGGAGGATTATCTGGTCCTGCAGTAAAGCCTGTAGCAATCCGAATGATTTATGAAGTAAGTCAAGCAGTAAACCTACCGATTATCGGAATGGGGGGAGTATCCACTGCTGAAGATGTATTAGAGTTTTTCTATGCAGGCGCAAGTGCAGTAGCAGTTGGTACAGCAAACTTCGTAGATCCATTTATTTGCCCGAAAATAATAGATGAATTACCTGAGCTATTAGACAAATACGGATTTGAACATATTTCAGAAGTAACGGGAAGGAGCTGGGGAAAGCATGAACAATTCGCTTATCATCGCGCTTGATTTTGCAAGTAAGGACGAGGTACATTCTTTTTTAAAAGGATTTAACGGAGAATCGTTGTTTTTAAAAGTAGGTATGGAACTATTTTATAAAGAAGGACCAAGCATCATTCAGGAATTAAAGGAACAAAATCACCAAATTTTCCTAGACTTAAAGCTACATGATATTCCAAATACAGTTGGAAGTGCGATGAAAAATATTGCTAGCTTAGGCGTTGATTTAGTGAATGTTCATGCAGCTGGTGGAATCGACATGATGGCTCGTGCAGTGGAGGGGCTTGAAGCAGGTACACCATCTGGCATGAAACGAGCGAAATGTATTGGTGTGACTCAGTTAACAAGTACTTCTGAAGCGAGCATGCAAAAAGAGCAATTAATTCAAGTTCCTTTACATGAATCGGTATTACACTATGCAACGATAACAAAAGAGGCTGGACTGGATGGAGTCGTGTGCTCCACTTTAGAAGCTTTCGCAATTCGTGAAAGATTAGGGGATACCTTTTTAACTGTAACGCCTGGCATTCGTTTAAAAACAGATGAAGTACAGGATCAAGTTCGGGTAGCAACGCCTAAGATTGCGAGAGAAAATGGGGTATCAGCAATTGTTGTTGGTCGCTCGATTACAAGAGCAGCAAATCCATATGAAAGCTATTCATTATTTAAATCCGAGTGGGAGGGCATCACGTTATGAAACATGAAATTGCCGAACAATTACTAGATATTAAAGCAGTTTTTTTACAGCCAAATGATCCGTTTACTTGGTCTTCAGGATTAAAGTCGCCAATCTATTGTGATAATCGCTTAACCTTGTCCTATCCGAAGGTGCGTAAAAATATCGCAACAGGATTAGCTAGTTTAATCAAAGATAAATTTCCAGAAACAGAAGTTGTGGCAGGGACAGCAACAGCAGGTATTCCTCATGCAGCTTGGGTAAGTGACCTTCTTGATTTGCCGATGGCCTATGTACGTTCCAAAGCAAAAGCCCACGGAAAAGGGAATCAGATTGAAGGCAAGGTAGATAAAGGGCAAAAAGTAGTAGTGGTGGAAGATCTTATCTCAACAGGGGGAAGTGTCATTACAGCAGTTAATAGTTTAAGAGAAGCAGGCAGTGATGTACTTGGGGTTGTTGCGATTTTTACATACGAATTGCCAAAGGGGAAAGAATTGCTTGCTGAGGCTGAAATTACAGCATACTCATTAACAGATTATACGAGCTTATTAGAAGTAGCACAGAAAAATGGCTATATTGAAGAAAGAGATTTAGCGAGCTTGAATGCTTGGAAGGAAAATCCAGAGAAGTGGTAAGTGGATAATGTTTATAACGACATTTTAGTTAACTAAAGTGTCGTTTTTTTGGGGCTTGGATAAAAGTCTATAAATGAAAATAACTAGTTGGTAAATGGTGTTCATAAGGTGGATGAAAACAAAAAAGAAGAGGAGGAGACACAAAACTGGTCTTCATCAAAGGCATGAGAGTCTCAAAAAGCCAACCCTTCAAGCTGAATTTTCCTTATGCATAAACTAAAACCAGTGTAACCAATAAAACAAATCGCGAGAGGCAGCATTGCCTCTCGCGATTTGTTTTTTATTTCGCTTTCAACCGAATCACAGTTTCCTCATCTGGGGTTACATAAACTGTTTGTTGATTATCATAGATTACAAAACCGGGTTTTGCGCCACTTGGCTTTTTCACATGACGGACTAGGGTATAATCCACTGGAACAGAACTTGATTGGCGAGCTTTACTGAAATAAGCGGCTAATTTGGCAGCTTGTAGAATTGTTTCCTCCGAAGGTTCCTTGCTCCGGATAACGACATGGGATCCAGGGATATCCTTCGTATGCAGCCAAATCTCATCCCTGGCAGCTACACGATTGGTTAAATAATCATTTTGTTTATTGTTTTTGCCAACGATAATCTCTGTTTGATCATCAGATAAATAATAATCTAGTACTGGCTTTACATTTTGTTGTTTTTTCGTTTGTTTTTTTTGCCTTTCTCTTAAGTATCCTTCTTCTACTAGCTCTTCACGAATTTCTTGAATATCCTTCGGTGAGGCAGCAAGAATTTGCTGGTATAATGTTTCAAAATACTCGTATTCTTGTTCTGCTAGTTGAATTTGTTCCTTAATAATGTCAATAGAGTTTTTCGCCTTTTGATATTTCGTAAAATATTTTTGCGCATTTTCAGAAGGAGATAGTCTTGGATTAAGGGGAATCTTAATCATTACCCCATCTTCTTCGTAGTAATTTAGAACTTCTACCTCTGACATGCCTTTTTTAACTGCATATAAATTTGCTGTTAAGAGTTCGCCAAGCAATTGATATTCCTCTGCGTTCTCTGCTTCCATTAATGAACGTTCTAGCTTTTTAATCTTTTTGCTATTTTTATCCCGTTCATTCACAATGAAACGTTCTAAATCATTGCTTTGTTGCTTTACTCGATCCCGTTCTGCTTTTCCGAAATAATATCGATCAAGCATTTTGCTTAAAGTAGGGAAAGCTTTAATTTCACCTTTCACATGCTCTATTGGCAGAAAGTAAAAATATTCTTTTTCGGGAGTATCCATAATAGAAGGAGCATAGCTGCCTTTTTTTATTGGATCCATTATAGCAAGAAAAGCCTTTGGCAGTGTATCGCGGTTCGCAAGGCCAGCATGATAGAAAATTTCTTTGGCAACTAAAGGGGAGAATCCAGCGAACTGCTGTACAAGCTGCTTGTCCAACTTTCCGCTATTAAAATCAATTGCTCTTAAAACATCTTCCTCTGTAGCTGTATAAGGATCTTGTTTTTCTTGTTTTGGTGGAGCCTTATACTCATAGCCAGGTAGTATGGCTCTATGGCTATTAACAGCATAGGAAATATGTTTAATGCTATCTAAAATCGTATTTTTGTCGCGATCGATCAAAATAATATTGCTGTGTCGTCCCATTATTTCAATCATCAGTTTTTTATAGGAAGTATCGCCAATTTCATTTCTTCCTCTAATCTCAAAAACAATGATTCGTTCATTGTCTATCTGATAAATGTCTTCTATAAAGTAACCTTCTAAATGCTTGCGTAAAAGCATACAAAACATTGGTGGCTCTTTCGGATTTTCATATGTTTCCTCGGTAATTTGAACTCGTGCATAGCTCGGATGTGCAGATAAAAGCAACTTTTGATTTTTTCCATTTGCACGAACAGATAAAATAATTTCATTTGTAAAAGGCTGCTGAACTTTATTAATTCTGCCTCCTAGTAACAGCTCTTTTAATTCCAGGGACATTGCTCTTGTAAATAAACCATCAAATGACATAACTAACAACCTCATTTATAATAATTTCCCTCTTTACTCTATCTTTAATTACAAAGAAATACAAGGATTTGGTAGCCTTAATAAAGAAAAAATTAGCATCTTATGATAAGAAGAAATGGCCAAAAAATTATTTTTAATTTTAAAGCGAAATAAAAATCTAACCTTGATAGCATTTTTTCGGCCAAGCCTGAATATGATTTCCATAGAGTGGTGTTGGGACAACTATGTATGTTAGTTAGAATTGCTAACCTTTGTTCAGAACTACTACGTAATTATTTCGCAAAAGTGCTATTCGCGAACGGTGAATGAAAAAGGGGGAAGTGAGATGGCCGGATGAACTATCATGAAATGAACGAAAAAGAAGTAGAACAAACATTGAATACTGATTTTTCGGCTGGATTAACGGATGAAGAGGCGGAAAAGCGACGAAAGAATTTTGGATTTAATGAATTAGAGGAAGGAGAAAAGCAATCACTATTGCTTATTTTCTTCAGTCAATTTAAGGATTTTATGGTACTTGTTCTTTTAGCTGCTACGCTTGTTTCAGGTTTATTGGGTGAATATATTGATGCGATTGCCATTATTGCAATCATCATTCTCAATAGTTTTCTTGGATTTTTTCAAGAAATTCGTGCAGAGAAATCCTTGTCTGCTTTAAAGGAGTTATCACAGCCCCATGTTCATGCCCTTCGCAACGGGGAATGGATAAATATTTTATCAAAGGAATTAGTTCCTGGGGATGTCATTAAATTTGCAAGCGGGGACAGAATCGGTGCAGATGTAAGAATAATAGAATCAAGAAGTTTAGAGGTCGAAGAATCAGCGTTAACAGGTGAATCTGTACCTGTTCCTAAAATCGTATCAGCCATTAAGAATAATAATTTAGCGCTCGGTGATATGGAGAATATGGGCTTTATGGGTACGATGGTTTCGCGTGGAAGTGGTGTTGGTGTCGTAATCGGTACGGGAATGAAGACGGCGATGGGACAAATCGCAGACTTGCTGCAAAATGCAGATTCTGTGACAACCCCACTGCAAAGAAGATTAGAGCAGCTAGGGAAGATTCTCATTGTAACGGCCTTGCTATTAACAGTATTAGTTGTAGTAATTGGTGTACTTCAAGGACATGATTTATACACAATGGTTCTAGCAGGTGTATCCTTAGCAGTTGCTGCAATACCAGAAGGGCTACCGGCGATTGTTACAATTGCTTTATCTCTTGGCGTTCAGAAAATGATCCGAAAAAATGCAATTGTCCGTAAGTTGCCTGCAGTAGAAACGCTGGGATGTGCTTCTGTAATCTGTTCAGACAAAACCGGTACATTAACGCAAAATAAAATGACGGTTACAAGAACATGGATTGGTGGCAAAACGTATACAGTAGATGGAACAGGATACGAACCACAAGGAAAATACTATGCAGATGAAAAATTAGTCGATCCTGCTAAAGATAAGGCGTTACAACAGCTTTTAACATTTGGAATGCTTTGTAATCATGCAGAGATACTGCAAAAAGACGGAGAATATGTTTTAAACGGTGATCCGACAGAAGGCGCTATACTAGTTGCTGGTATGAAGGCAGGATTTTCGCGCTCTCAATTATTAAATCAATTTACGATAGTGAATGAATTTCCTTTTGATTCGACAAGAAAAATGATGAGTGTGATCGTAAAGGACCCATCTGGAAGACAGTTTGTCGTAACAAAAGGAGCACCAGATGTGTTGATTGGTCAAAGTAAATCGATTCTTTTTGAAAATCGTTCCACTGTATTAGGAAGTGAGCAGAAGAAAGTAGTGCAGGAAGCGATTAACGGATTAGCTTCCCAAGCGCTTCGTACGATTGCTATTGGATATAAGGAAATATCTCCAAATACGATTATTATGCACGAAAGAGAAGCGGAAAAGGATTTAATTTTTATCGGGCTCCAAGGCATTATTGACCCGCCAAGACCAGAAGTAAAAAAAGCTGTTAAAGAATGTAAAGAAGCTGGAATTAAGACAGTTATGATTACCGGAGACCATGTTATTACGGCAAAAGCGATTGCTAAGCAGCTTGGCATTGCCAATAACCGTTCCAAGGTAATGGAAGGAAAAGAGCTAACAGATTTAAGTTTACAAGAATTAGAGGATATTGTAGAAGATGTTGCTGTATTCGCTCGCGTTTCTCCAGAACATAAACTGAAGATTGTTCAAGCTTTCCAAAATAGAGGACATGTCGTAGCTATGACTGGTGATGGAGTGAATGATGCTCCAGCAATCAAGAAGGCGGACATCGGTATTGCAATGGGAATTACAGGTACAGATGTAGCGAAGGAAGCATCCTCTTTAGTATTAATGGATGACAATTTTGCAAGCATTAAAGCAGCGATCGTAGAAGGTAGAAATATCTATGAAAATATTCGTAAATTTATCCGTTATTTACTAGCTTCAAATGTTGGGGAAATACTGGTTATGCTGTTTGCGATGTTATTAGCTCTACCTTTACCACTTGTACCAATCCAAATTCTATGGGTGAATTTAGTAACAGATGGATTGCCAGCAATGGCCTTAGGCTTGGATAGACCAGAAGACAATGTCATGAAAAGAGGTCCGCGAAGTCCGAATGAAGGTGTATTTTCAAGAGGGCTCGGCTGGAAGGTAATTTCAAGAGGATTTTTAATCGGGATTTCCACAATTTTAGCGTTTATGTTTGCCTATGATAATAATCCAGAAAATCTAGAATACGCCCAAACAGTGGCATTTATCACATTAGTCCTTGCTCAGTTAATACATGTTTTTGACTGCCGCAGTGAAAAATCAATTTTTTCAAGAAACCCATTTGGCAATATGTATCTTGTATGGGCCGTTATTTCATCCCTTGTACTTGCACTAGTTGTCATTTACGTACCATTCCTACAAGAAATCTTCCATACACTGCCAATAGCAATGAAAGATTGGCCAATGATCATCGGATTCGCTTCCGTACCAACTTTTTTACTCGCAGGATCATTTTTATTAAGTAAATCAAAATAAAATATGTTATAATCCAAAAGGTAGTAGAGACCACTCTATTACCTTTTATTTATTTAATGTGGTTTTTAATGCTGTTTTTTCTAAAATATTCGACGCTATGCAAGTATGATGAGAAATTATTAAAGAATAATAAAGCAGCCTGAATACACGGAGACACCACGGGGATTAGCGAGACAGGTGAGACCCCGGAGGAGAAGCTGAGGAGGCTCACCGCTCGCCCCACGGAAAGCGAAGTGTATTCAGGCTGCGGGTTAGTAGCGAAACTTTGCGGGAAAAGCATGAGCAACATTAATTCGCACATTTTAAGAAAACGGATGTGTTAGCATGATAAAAAGTATGACTGGATTTGGAAGAGCAACAAAACAATATCATCATTCAACACTTCACATTGAAATGAAATCGGTCAATCACAGGTTTAGCGATCAGATTATTCGGATGCCAAAGCAATTTCTATATTTGGAAGAACAAATAAAGAAAATTATTTCAAACTATATACATAGAGGTAGAGTAGAAGTATTTGTAAGCTTAGAAGATGAAGAGAAAAGGGGCCAAGAAATGATCGTCGATTGGCCATTGCTTGATCAATATTACCAATTACTTCATCAATTAAAAGACAAATATTCCATTGAAGAGCCTATCTCCCTACGAGATCTCTTAAATCAAGAAGAGTGTTTTCAGATAGTAGAACGGGAACTTGACATGGAAGAACTATCAGAAGTATTACTTACTACAGTTGAAGAAGCGGTTGTCCAGTTAAATAATATGCGAACAATAGAAGGATTAGAGTTATCCAAAGACTTAGAAAACAACCTGAAGCAAACAGAGACTTGGGTTGAACAATTACAGTCATTAGCTCCTGAAGTGATTACACAATACCGGGAAAAGCTGAAAGCACGTCTAGAAAGCTATTTGCCGGAACCGATAGAGGAAGCAAGACTCATTACAGAAGTGGCAATTTTTGCAGATAAAGCAGATATTAATGAGGAATTAGTTAGATTACATAGTCATATTAGACAGTTTTATCAAATTATGGAAGAAGAAAGCCCGATTGGAAGAAAGCTTGATTTCTTGTTGCAGGAAATGAACAGAGAAATCAATACGATAGGTTCTAAAGCTAATTCATCATCAATTGGAGCAATTGTTGTCGAGGTGAAAAGCTGTTTGGAAAAAATGAAAGAACAAATCCAAAACATTGAATAAATAGGGTTTAGAATAAATCTTCCTAGTTAAAACTAAAAATAATAGGATTGGAGTAGGCAAATGTCCATTAAGTTAATTAATATTGGTTTTGGAAACATAGTTTCTGCAAATAGAATTATCTCTATTGTCAGTCCAGAATCTGCCCCCATTAAACGCATTATCCAAGATGCTAGGGATAGAGGATCATTAATAGATGCTACATATGGCAGAAGAACGAGAGCGGTTATCGTAATGGATAGCGATCATGTTGTTCTTTCAGCAGTTCAGCCAGAAACGGTTGCACATCGATTAAATGATCGTGATGAGATTATAGACGAAGGGTAGGAGAAAGATTTGGTAGAAAAGGGACTTTTAATCGTTTTGTCTGGACCTTCTGGTGTAGGGAAAGGAACAGTGAGAAAGGAAATATTCTCACAACAAAATACATCCTTTGAATATTCTATTTCCATGACAACTAGAGCTCCGCGCGCTGGTGAAGTAGATGGTGTAGATTATTTCTTTAAATCGAGAGAAGAATTTGAGGGCTTAATCGAACAAGGGAAATTACTAGAATATGCAGAATTTGTAGGAAATTACTACGGTACACCAGTTGATTACGTACGAGAAACAACATTAAAAGGGAAAGACGTCTTTTTAGAAATTGAGGTAGAAGGTGCAAAGCAGGTTCGTGAGAAGTTTCCTGACGGCTTATTTATCTTTTTAAGCCCGCCAAGCCTATCAGAGTTGAAGAATCGTATTGTGACAAGAGGTACAGAGTCAGAAGAGATTATTAACAACCGTATGAATGTGGCAAGAGAAGAAATTGAAATGATGCACTTATATGATTATGTCGTAGAAAATGATACAGTAGAGAATGCTTGTGAAAAAATTAAAGCAATCATTGTTGCTGAACATTGTCGCAGAGAAAGAGTAGAACCAAAATACAAGAAAATGCTGGAGGCTAAATAATGTTATATCCATCCATTGATAAATTAATGACAAAAATCGATTCTAAATATTCATTAGTATCTGTTGCTGCAAAGAGAGCAAGAAAGCTACAAACAAATGCGAGACCACAATTAGCAAAATATGTTTCTCATAAAAATGTAGGAAAAGCATTAGAAGAGATTAATAAAGATCAGCTAACTTACCGTGTAAATACTCCAAGTGGTTCAAGCGAGGAATAATTAAATTTTTTTGAAAAATATAGTACAAACTAAAAGGCTTAGGTAAAAGGAGCAATTCCATTTACTAAGTCTTTTTTCATGGACATAATGGTTATTTAATTATATGCTTAACAATAATAGAAGTAATGAAAGACTACATAATGGTGTTCCCATAAATGTTTAAATTCTAACTAAGCAGGTTGGTTTCCGATTTAAGATTTGGCGAAGCGGCTCGGCGCTCGTCCCAGTGAATCGTGCTGTCCCCACGGAATACAAATAAAACAATATTATTTATCATAAACTCTTAGAACAGAAAGAAAGGAAGGAAGCGCATAATGTTGAATGGAAAGAAGATTCTTCTTTGTGTTACGGGAGGAATTGCGGTTTATAAGGCATGTGCTTTAACAAGTAAATTAACGCAAAAGGGCGCGGATGTGAAGGTTATCATGTCGGAAGCGGCCATGGAATTTGTGAATCCTTTAACCTTTAAAGCACTTTCTAAAAACGAAGTATATACGGACACATTTGATGAAAAAGATCCGAAAGTGATTGCCCACATTGATTTGGCAGATTGGGCTGATTTGATTTTAGTCGCACCGGCAACAGCGAATGTGATAGGAAAAATAGCAAACGGCATTGCTGATAATATGATTACAACCACCTTGCTTGCAGCGACAAGTGATGTTTGGATTGCTCCTGCCATGAATGTTCATATGTATGATCACCCCGCAGTTATCAAAAACATTAATACGCTTCATGACTATGGGTATCGATTTATTAACCCGGGTGAAGGTTATTTAGCATGCGGGTATGTTGGGAAGGGAAGATTGGAAGAACCAGAAATGATTATTCAGCATATGGAGGATTATTTCTCTGGGAAGAAAAACATCCTTAGTGGTACAACCGTTCTCGTAACTGCTGGACCGACGCGAGAAAAAATTGATCCTGTTCGTTTTATTTCCAATCATTCATCTGGAAAAATGGGATATAGTATTGCAAAAAAGGCAATTGCATATGGGGCAAATGTTATTTTAGTATCCGGACCAACAAATCTTGCCCCACCAAAGGGTGCACAGGTAATTTCTGTGGAAAGTGCTGAAGAGATGTATAATGCGGTGATAAGCTATAGCGAGAAGTCTGACATTATCATTAAAACTGCAGCAGTTAGTGATTATAAGCCAACGGTAGTATATGATCATAAAGTGAAAAAGCAAAGCGGTCCAGAAACAATCGAATTTACACGGACGAAGGATATTTTGTCAGAACTTGGGTCGCGAAAAAATCAACAAATTCTGATTGGCTTTGCAGCAGAAACGCAAAATATGGCTGCGTATGCAATGGATAAATTAAAGCGGAAAAATGCGGATATGATTGTTGCTAATAATGTAAATAGGCAGGATTCTGGCTTTGGAACAGATACAAATTTAGTAACAATGTATAAGAAAGATGGGACTTCCATCGAACTTCCCCTTCTTTCTAAAGATGAAGTAGCGGAAAAAATCTTGGAACAAGCGGTCTTGATGAAGGAAGCTGTTCAGAAATGACTGTAGCGAAAGTAATTGTCGATGTTCCGGCAAAACAAACGGACAGACCCTATGATTATCTCATTCCAGAAGAACTGGAGGAGGTTATTCAACCAGGCATGCGAGTTATTGTTCCATTCGGTCCTAGAAAGGTTCAAGGATTTGTGGAAAGCTTGGAGGAAACGTCTAGTTTTAAATCACTTAAAAAGATAATCGAGCCGATGGACTTAGTACCTGTTTTAAATAAAGAGCTTTTATCCCTTGCTGATTGGTTGTCTCATTCTACCCTTTGCTATAAAATTTCTGCTTTTCAAGCGATGCTACCGCCGGCTTTAAAGGCTAAATATGAGCGCAAGGTAAAAAGGGTAACGGGAAAAGAACAAGACATGGCAGAAGGGGTAGCTGCTCTTTTTCGCAATATGGAAGAAGTAGTGTGGGAGGAAGCTCTAAAGAATGTATCTCTTTCTGCTCTGCAAAAGGAAGTGAAAAAAGGAACAATAGAAGTTTCCTACGAGGTTCAATCAAGAGGTCAAAAGAAAAAGGTAAAGCATATTTATCCTTTGGTAAAGAGAGAAGATTTAACCGATTACGAAGAATCGCTGAATAAAAACGCAAAAAAACAAAAAGAATTACTTGCGTTTTTTAGTGAGCATCCAGAACCAATTGAACAAAAACAGCTCTTAACGAAATTAAAGATTTCTACAGCTGCTATAAAAGGGCTAGTCGAAAAAGGTCTTCTCGGTGAAATGGATAAAGAAGTATATCGAGATCCTTATCTAGAGCGTGAGTTTGAAAGAACATATGCCTTGCCTTTAACAGATGATCAGGCGAAAGTTGTTGCACCGATCCATCAGGCGGTCAAAGAGGAGCGCCATGAAGTGTTTCTCTTATATGGTGTAACCGGTAGCGGGAAAACAGAAGTTTATTTGCAATCCATTGAAAAAGTATTGGCAAAGGGAGAGGAAGCGATTGTGCTTGTCCCTGAAATCGCCCTAACTCCCCAAATGGTTAACCGTTTTAAAGGGCGATTTGGTGAACTTGTTGCGGTTTTGCATAGTGGATTGTCAGTGGGAGAAAAGTATGATGAGTGGCGAAAAATTCAAAGAAACGAAGTGAAAGTTGTCGTAGGAGCTAGGTCCGCCATCTTTGCTCCATTTACGAATCTTGGCATTATCATTATTGATGAAGAGCATGAAATGACCTATAAGCAAGAGGAGAATCCACGTTACCATGCAAAGGAAGTTGCCATCGAAAGAGGGAAAAAGCATGGTTGTTCGATTATTTTAGGTAGTGCAACTCCTTCTTTAGAAAGCTTTGCACGAGCCCAAAAAGGCGTATATACTTTACTATCCCTTCCTAATCGAATGAATAACCAATCCCTTCCTAATGTAGAAATTATTGATATGCGGGAAGAACTTCGAACCGGCAATCGCTCCATGTTTTCCGAAGCATTGCTAGATAAGCTGAAAGATCGCCTTGAAAAGAAAGAGCAAACAGTCTTATTTTTAAATAAGCGAGGGCATTCGTCCTTTGTCATGTGCCGTGACTGTGGGTATGTTGTTAAATGTCCGAATTGTGATATTAGCTTAACCTACCATCGTTTTCAAAATAAGATGAAGTGTCATTATTGTGGCTATGAAACATATACGCCTACCACTTGTCCAGAATGTAGCAGTGAGCATATTCGGTATTTTGGAACAGGAACACAAAAGGTAGAGGAAGAGCTGGCGAAAATTTTGCCTGAAGCAAGAGTTATTCGGATGGATGTGGACACAACTAGTCGAAAGGGAGCCCATGAAAAGCTGCTGCAAAAATTCCAAGATGGAGAAGCAGATATTCTATTAGGCACGCAAATGATTGCCAAAGGACTAGATTTCCCAAGAATTACGCTAGTTGGCGTACTATCAGCTGATACAATGCTTCATCTGCCAGATTTCCGCTCATCGGAGAAGACCTTTCAATTACTGACACAAGTAAGCGGAAGAGCAGGCAGACATGAGTTACAAGGGGAAGTTATTTTTCAAACCTATACACCAGAGCATTATAGTATTGAACTTGCGAGTGAACAGGATTATGACCGTTTTTATGAAACGGAGATGATGATTCGTAGACAGCATGCCTATCCACCATACTATTTTCTTACGATGATTACGATTAGTCATGAAGAGCTGATGAAGGTAGTAGGGGTTGCGGAGAAAATCACGCAGATCGTCAGAAATAGATTATCACCGCAAACGGTTATTTTAGGACCAGTCGCTTCACCAATCGCAAGAATAAAAAATAAATACCGCTATCAATGTTTGATAAAATATAAACAAGAACCAAATCTGGAAGAAGTTCTAAAGTCGATTTTAGATCATTACCAGACAGAAATAAGTACAAATGGACTGCAAATTTCTATTGATGTTAATCCGTTTATTTTGATGTAGTGATGACTGCTACAAACGATGCTACTGTTGCTATTAACCTTCAACGTGAAAATGAAAATAAAAAGAAATGACAGAATGGAAACGGTCATTTCTTTTTATTTTGCTATATTAATTTTGCTATATTAATTTTCCTTCTCCAAATAATATATCCCAATCTGTATATTTTGCTTATGGTTTCCAAAATGTTCCCCAAATAAAGTCATCCCACCAACTCTTTCTGAATCTTCTTTAACCGCAATTTTCAAAGTGAGAAAGGGGGAGTTCTCTAATTGTAAATCATTAATCGTGACACTAGAAAACGGCTCCCCATCAATACCTGTATCCATTTTATTTACCCTGATTGTTTTTAAAAGGCCGTACTGACTAAATTTATCATTCCACCATTTTGGCGTATAGCGACCTCTCACATCAGAAAAATTTCCAGGCACAGTGTAGGTGCCAATCTCCACGTTATTTAAGTAAAACGTTATATCACTTGGCCATACATTATTGGAAATCGGAAACTCAGATGCAAGCTCTAGACTGATTTCTACCATTTCTGGAATTTCATTTGGTCCTAGTAAATTTGGGATTTTGTACTCTACATAACCTTGGGATAACCATAATAGCTGTGCATCCACTCTTTGGCTATCCATAAAATATTTAGGATCATCCGCTTTCCCGATGATTTCTTTTTCTGTTGCAATTCCGCAAGTAGGCATAGCGGAAAAATCAGTATAATGACCAATTTTTAAATCTGTCTGGTGGAGTTGATATTCTTTAAATATTTTTCTTGGAAAATGAATTTCAATATTGTCTATCGCTAAATAGACTATTTTCTGCAGTCCTGATTTTCCCGGGGTTCTTTCCGATTTAACGATTCCTGCTTCTTCTAGCTTTTGAATATGACGGGTAACGATAGCGGCGCTTATGCCTAATTGTTTTGCTAAATCAGATATATTCATATTGTTTTTAGCAAGGATTTCAATAATCTCAATTCTTGTTTCGCTAGCAAGTGCTTGGTAAATATGAAAATAATCCTTTGAAATTTGTATTTGCATGGGGACCTCCTTTAACTATTTAGTTAAACAATAGCTTGTTTATTTATTTTATCATTCGTAGTGTTTAACTGCAATAGAAAAAACTTTAAATATTGATAAAATAGCATTGACAACGCTTTCTTAAGTTGTTAAATTAGTAATGTAAAAAGGTTTAAAAGATAAACTTTAACTTTTTAGTTAAAGAATTTAGTTGAGTAATGAGTTAAATAAAAAGGAGGAATTATTGTGGGGGCAAAGAGTAAGCTTTGGAAGTATCTTGGGGTAATTGGGCTTTCAATTGGTATTTTAGCAGGCTGTGGAGATTCGGAAGCTAGTAGCAGTTCCAAAAACGAAATTACGTTTTGGAATCCATACACAGGGCCTGACGGGAAAAACATGCAGGCAATGGTAAATGAATATAATAAGACGAATCCTGAATACAAAATTAAAAACGTTTCATTAAAAGAAACGGACATGTATACAAAGATTCCGACAATTGTAAACTCCAAAAAGAATATTCCAGATTTAACAATCGTCCATGCAGAACGAATTAAACAGTTTAAAGATAATGGCATGTTAACTTCTTATAATGATTTGCTCGCCGATTTTCCAGAAATTAAGGCAGACAATTATGTTGCGGAGGCTTGGAAGATTGGAGAACTAGATTCAGAGCGTTATAGTATTCCATTAGATATTCATACTTTCGGACTTTATTACAATAAAGATTTAGTGGATAAGTATTTACCGACAGCATTGGATGATAATATTGTAACATTTGATGAGATTAAACAAGTTGGTGAGCAAGCGCAAAAGGATAAAATCAGAGCACTAGGGGTAACATGGCTGAAGCCTAATTTCTTGTCACTATATGCACAAAATAGCGGTGAGCTAACAGAAGACGGCATTCAACCAACTTTAGTTAACCAAGCAGCGAAAGATACTTTTAATTTGTGGAGAGATTATGTGAAGGCTGGCTATACGACAAAGGATGGAGAAGATCCTACGCAAATGTTCTTAACTGGAAAAGTTGTTTTTCTACCAGAAGGAATTTGGATGCAAAACCAAATTAAAGAGTCAAAGATAAATTGGGGATTAACAAATGCTCCACAATTATCAGATGACTTATCTAAAGCAGTGAACTGGTCTTCCTCTCACCAATTTGTCATGTTTAAAGATGATTCTCGTAGCGAAGAAAAAGCAAAAGGTGTCGTTGAGTTTCTAGATTGGGTTCGTGATAATTCAATGGAATGGGCAAAATCCGGTCAAAACCCAGCAACGCTTTCTCTATTAGAAAATGAAGAATATAAAGCAATGCCACAATCATTCTTTTTAGCAACACCAGAACAACAAGCAACATTAAAAATATTTGACTACAAATACAATGGTTATGTTTCTGAATTGCTTGATTCGAAAGCGGGCGATGTTGTATTCTCCAAAACAGAAACGGACAAAGCATTAGAGGATATGGAAAAAGAAATATCTGCAAAGGTAGAAAAAGATAATTCGAATAATTGATTTTCGAATAAAAATGAAAGTGTTTACTTTTTGAGTTGGGATTTTAGGGGTTTTTAGATAATTGAAAACATGCAGGAAAAGGAAGAATAGCCAATCTTAAGCAGACTGAATACACGAAAGGTGCTACCGGGTTAAACGAGCGAGATACGTGGAAACATGACTAGTTATGCTCGCGGTGACTAAAACCTTGCCCGCAAAAAGCGAAGTGTATTCAGCTGCAGCTAATATCAACAAAACGGCCCAATCTATCTAGAATAGTAAACAGCCTACATACAGAAATCAAAGTTGCTAGTAAGAAAATAAGTGCATTTAGACTATAAGTTTTAATTGTATAGAATCTACGAATCTTACTTTAATAAAAGCAAGAGGAAAGGAAGTAGGGTGTATGGAAACTGTTCCCACTACGAAATATGTGAATCAAATGAAAATGAAAAAAACTAGGAATACCTCCTTTGCGCCATGGATATTTTTAGCACCTCATTTGATTATTTTTGGAGTGTTTTTTCTGATTCCAATCTTTTTTGGAATTTATATCTCTTTTACAGAATGGGATTTGATTAGTTCCCCAACCTTTGTTGGATTGGATAATTATAAAGAACTATTACTTCAATCTGATTCCGTCTTTTATGAACAACTTCATAGTGGTTTGAAAAACACCTTTTTATTTGTTCTATTTACCGTCCCATTTTGTATTCTTGTACCTCTCTTTCTTGCAGCGGCATTGAATACAAAACCGACTCTGTGGAAAGTTTTTCAGTCTTTATTCTATCTACCATCATTATTCGCAATTTCTGCTGTCATTATCATTTGGGGACTTATGTTTAACGTAACGTATGGTCCAATTAATAATATATTTAATCTTGAAACAGTTTGGACTGGTACACAGCCGTTTGCATGGATTGCACTAGTAGTAGTAACGGTTTGGTGGACGATTGGTGGGAATATGATCATTTACCAAGCGGCACTGAATGGCATTCCGAAAGATTACTATGAAGCAGCAGACATTGATGGCGCTTCTTCTTTCCAGAAATTTATTAAAATCACCCTTCCAAGTATGAAAGGGCAAATTCTTTATACGGTTGTTATCACAACCATTGCCCAATTTAATGTCTATGGTCAGCCATTAATGTTAACTGGTGGTGGCCCAACAGACTCAACGAGAGTGTTATTAATGGATATTCAGCAAAATGCCTTTGGTTCAGGTCAATCGATTGCTGGAATCTCGTCTGCAATGGCTGTTATTCTTGGACTTTGCATAATGGTTGTTGCATCATTGCAATTCTTTTTCTTAAGAGAGAGAAAGAATTAATTAGAGGAGGAAGAGTATGAGTAGTAAAAGAACCAATCCACTACCGAAAATAATTGCTTTTGCCTTTTTGCTTGTCATGGCTGTGATTTGGATTATTCCTTTATTATGGGGAGTTGTAACCTCCTTTAAATCAGAAATAGAACTACAAACAGTGGGCTTTAAATTTTTACCGATTGAATGGGTACTTACAAATTACACAACATTATTAGTTGATAATACAAGTACACCATTGGTACGTTGGTTTACAAATTCAGTTGTTATTTCTGTATCACATACCATCTTAGTTTTAATTGTTGTTACATTATCTGCGTTCGCATTTAGCAGATTGGATTTTAGGGGTAAAAACGGTTTGTTTGCTTTTTTAATGGCAACGATGATGTTTCCAGGAGTAGTAAATCTTATTCCTCTTTATAAAATTATCGATGTCCTTGGATGGGTGAATTCACCGATTGCGATGATTGTTCCTGGAGCTGCTGGAGTATTTAATATCTTCCTAGTTAGACAGTTTATGAATAATATTCCCCTCGAATTTGATGAGGCTGCCCGTATGGATGGTGCAAATGATTTTCAAATTTTAGGAAAAGTAATATTGCCATTGGTAAAACCAGTACTTTTGGTTGTTGCCTTATTCTCCTTTACGGGATCATGGAACGACTTCTTATGGCCGTCCATTGTATTTAATGATATAGAAAAGATGCCAATTACACCAGGTCTACAATTATTGCAAGGAATGTATCAAGCACAACCGACTTTATTAATGGCAGGTGCATTGTTTGCGATTATTCCAACCTTTATTTTATATCTATTCGCACAAAAGTATTTCTTGGAATCTATGTCGTTATCTGCAGGGGTGAAAGGATAATGAATAGAAAGTTAGAAAGAAATTTAGTGAGAATTGTGGGTGTTTGGCAAATTGTTGATGGTCTCTTTACGATCTTGCTATATGGGACATTAAAAAAGGTAGAAGGTGCAAAGCTTGTAGAGGATTCTAAGTTCGCTTATATGAAAGCAATGGAATCGTATGTAGGAAGTATCTATATATTTATAGGGATGTTTGGTGCCTTGTTAATCGGTCTCGGGTTAATTAATTTAGTTTGTGCAAAAAAATATATGATAGATGATCAAGTCCATGTAAAGGTCGCAGTTTGGCTATTCGTATGTGGGGCACTATCTTATACGATCATGGATATTATAAGTCTAGTTTTATGTATGTCGGCGGGTATCTTAGTTTTAGCAAAAAATAAATCTATACGAAAAATAAATAGGACAAGAAATGAACAAGTTGGAGGTATAAATTAATGAATGAATGGCATCCAAATCCTCAATTCCACAGAGCGGAATGGGTTTCACTAGACGGAGAATGGAAATTTGCTTTTGATGATAAAAAAGTAGGGGAGAAGGAGAAGTGGTATGCATCTTTTCCAAAGAGCACAACCATAAATGTGCCGTTCACCTATGAAACGAAAGCAAGTGGGATTAATCAGCAAGAACATCACGAAACGGTTTGGTATGAAAGAACGATTACAATCGATGATATACAAAAGCATCCGATTGTCCATTTTGAAGGAGTAGATTATGAGGCGTTTATCTATGTAAATGGTCATCTCGTAACAATTCATCAAGGAGGTTACCATGGTTTTTCTGTAGATATAGCTAACTATGTGACAACTGGCGAGAATAAACTGACTGTTAAAGTCAAAGATTCAAAGGATTGTGCACAACCGAGAGGAAAACAACGCTGGCATGATGAAAATTTTGGCTGCTGGTATGTTCAAACAACGGGAATATGGAAACCGGTTTGGTTGGAGTATGTAAATGAAGCTCACTTAAACCATGCTAAAATTACACCATTATTTGATGAGCAAAAAGTAGCGATAGAAGTAGAAACAAAAGACATCCCGCTTACAGCAGAAGGATATAAAGTAGTAGCAACAATCCAATTTAATGGCAAAGTAATCAATGAATTAACGGCAAATATAGTTGATAATGTAGCAATACTTAAAGGAAGTGTTTTAGAAAGACTGGATCCATGGACAATGAAGGTGTGGAGTCCAGAAAATCCTAATCTATATGATTTGACTCTTAAATTGTACCAGCAAGATGTATTACTGGATGAAGTTCAATCCTATTTTGGAATGCGTAAGATCTCTATTGAAGGAAATAGAATCCTTCTGAATAATAGAGAGCTATATCAACGCTTAATTTTAGACCAAGGCTATTGGGAAGAATCGGATTTAACTCCACCAAGTGTTTCCGCTTTAGAAGAAGATATCGATAAAGTATTAGAATTGGGTTATAACGGAGTACGGAAGCACCAAAAAGTAGAGGACAGCAGATTTTTATATTTAGCGGATAAAAAAGGTCTTCTTGTCTGGTTAGAGGTTGGTTCAACGTATGGGTTTAGTGACAAAGCTGTTCGGAATTTCACCAATGAATGGTTAGAAATTGTAAAGCAAAATTACAACCATCCAAGTGTAATCACATGGGTTCCATTTAATGAATCATGGGGTATTGGTAATATCCATCATGACAGACAGCAACAAGCTTTTACAGAAAGTATCTATCATTTAACAAAAGCATATGATGGCAATCGTCCTGTAATCACAAATGACGGCTGGGAACATACTGTTTCCGATATTATCACATTGCATGACTATGAAGAATTTGGAGCGCTTCTTGCAAGTAGATATGAAGATAAAGAAAAATTAATGTCGAATTCCATCCAGTTTAATAAAGGTTTCTATGCCTTTGCAAAGAACTACCCATATAAAGGTCAGCCAATCCTTATTTCTGAATTTGGCGGAATTGCTTTTCAAACAGAGGAAGGCTGGGGATATGGGAATCAAGTGAAGGATGAAGAAGCGTTTTTTAAACGTTTTGAAGATATCCATCATGCAGTTCAGGATTTAGAATATGTATGTGGATATTGTTATACACAACTAACAGATGTCCAACAAGAAGTAAATGGCTTGCTTACAATCGATAGAAAACCAAAAGTTTCTGTTGAGAGAGTAAGACAAGTAAATACTCGAAGATTATAATCATAGGAGTGTATAAGATGACGAGACAAGAGTACCCGCGCCCTCAGTTTGTGCGTGATGAGTGGATTAACTTAAATGGAACATGGCAATTTCAGTTTGATGATGACAATATTGGAGAAAAAAAGCAGTATTTTAATAAAGAAACATTTGAAAAAGAAATACAAGTTCCGTTTGTCTACCAATCTTTATTAAGTGGGATTGGAGAAAGAGCTGTCCATGAATATGTTTGGTATAAAAAAGAAGTAGTTATTTCTAATGATTCTGCTAAGAAAACAATCTTGCATTTTGGGGCGGTAGACTATTATAGCAAGGTCTATGTGAACGGACAATTCGTGGGAGAGCATGAAGGCGGGCATACTTCGTTTTCATTTGATATTTCCAATTATTTAGCAGAAGAAAATCAAATTATTACTGTTAAGGTCTATGATCCTTTAAAAGATGAAACGATTCCGCGGGGCAAACAATTCTGGGAAGAGGAGCCCCGGGCAATTTGGTATACGAATTCGACAGGAATTTGGCAAACGGTTTGGGTAGAACAAGTAAATAATGAACATATTGAAAAAGTTCGATTTACATCTGATCTTGATAGCGGCGTCGTATGGATGGATTTTGCTTTAAATGAAGAAACAGATATTTCGAAAGCTACTTATTATATAAACTACAAAATGATGTTTAAGAATACTTTGATTGCAGAAGATCGCATTAAAATGAACAATATTACCGAAAAACGGGCAGTAGACATTATCCAAAATAAAATTTTTCGTACCAATTTTCATGATGATGGCTACACATGGTCACCAGAGCATCCAAATTTATTTGATGTTTCTCTTGAACTTTGTGATGAAAGTGGAACAGTTTTAGATCGGGTGGAATCCTATTTTGGCTATCGTAAAGTTCATACTGAAAAGGGCATGGTCTATTTAAATAATAAACCCTATTATCAAAAACTGGTTCTTGATCAAGGGTATTGGCCAGAGGGACTTTTAACAGCTCCAAAAGCAGAAGACTTTAAAAAAGATATCGAGTTCGCTAAAGAAATGGGGTTTAATGGCTGTAGAAAGCATCAAAAAACAGAAGATCCTCTTTTCTTGCATTATGCAGATACATTAGGTTTTCTAGTATGGGGAGAATGCGCATCAGCACCTATTTATACAAAAACAGCTGCAACAAGATTAATGAAGGAATGGATGGAAATTGTGGAGAGAGATTATAATCATCCGTCTATTATCACATGGGTGCCACTTAATGAAAGCTGGGGTATTCCAGATATTCATTCTGATAAAACACAGCAGCACTTTTCAACAACTATGTATCATATGCTCCATGCCATTGATGGCACACGCCTTGTAATCTCCAATGATGGCTGGGAAGCAACCGATACAGACATTTGTGCGATTCATAATTACGCCCATGGTAATGCAGAGGAGAAGGAGAAATATCAATATTTCAAGGAGTCTATTTCAACGGTTGAAAATTTACTTACCCATGCTCATAGTAAATGGGATGTGTATGCAGCAAATCACGCTCATAAAGGAGAACCAATCTTGTTAACAGAATTCGGAGGAATTGCTTTTAAAATGGGTGATCAAAGCGGCTGGGGCTATACTTCCGTAGAGAACGCAGAGGATTATATAACAGAATACCGCAAGATTATGGAAGCAATTTTCCAATCAAAAGGACTATGGGGCTATTGCTATACACAACTTACAGATGTCGAACAAGAAATTAACGGTATTCTAACATATGAGCGCGTTCCAAAATGCGATTTAGCGAAAATTAAAGAGCTTAATAATCTGTTTTTCCCAGAAAGATTGGCGATAAAGGGGTAAATGTTTTACTAGCAATTATAATGGACGTAGCGGGGAACCGCTCCTTTCTTTTTGCATGGTAATATGTTAAAATGTTCAAGGCTCATGACAGCGAAAATGATGGATGGTTAAAGTTATCCTGAGTTTTTCTGACATGGGTTTTTATTTTGTTAGCCCAAAATAGGAAGGAACTTATTAATTTCCAAAAGGAATACATAGCTATTTAGTAGCAGGGTTTGATAAAATACAAAAAGGAATGAATTTTTGCATAGGCTGTTTGTAAGAACTTTATTTAGATAAAAGGAACAATAAATTTGATAATAGTCTGAGGTTAAAAATTATTTAAACTGAAATTGCGCTCAATGTTTGGAGGAAATAATGTGGCAGTAAAACAAATTGTAATGTTCCCAGATCCGGTGTTAGAAACACCATGTGAGGAAGTTACAGTATTTGATAAGAAATTAGCAAAGCTACTAAACGATATGTATGATACAATGATTGAATTTGATGGTGTCGGCCTTGCTGCACCGCAAATCGGGATATCAAAACGCATTGCCGTAGTAGATATTGATGATGAAATGGGTACACTGGAATTAATTAATCCTATTTTATTAGAAGTAGACGGCTCTCAAGTCGGACCAGAAGGCTGCTTAAGCTTTCCCGGATTATTCGGGGATGTTGATCGTCCGTTTTCAATTAAAGTAGAGGCTCAAAATAGAAAAGGAAAAAAATATATAATAGAAGCAGAAGAATATTTAGCACGGGCGATTTTGCATGAAATGGATCACTTAGATGGAGTATTATTTACTTCTAAAGTAATTCGCTATCTAGAGGAAGATGAGCTAGAAGGAGTGGAAGCAAATGACTAAAGTAGTATTTATGGGAACTCCAGACTTCTCTGTTCCTGTATTACAAAGATTATTAGAAGAAAAGTATGATGTGATTGCTGTTGTTACCCAGCCTGATCGTCCTGTTGGCAGAAAAAAAGTGCTAACACCGCCACCAGTAAAGATAGAAGCGCTAAAGCATAATATCCCTGTATATCAACCAGAAAAAATTCGTCAATCAGAAGAGTTAAAGACAATTATTTCCCTAAATCCAGATATAATCGTGACTGCTGCGTTTGGACAAATTTTGCCAAAAGAGCTATTAGATGCACCAAAATACGGTTGTGTAAATGTTCATGCATCCTTGCTTCCTGAATTAAGAGGAGGAGCACCAATTCACTATAGTATTTTACAAGGAAAAGAAAAAACCGGTATTACCATTATGTATATGGCAGAGAAGTTAGATGCTGGTGACATTATCTCCGTTGCAGAAGTGAAAATTGAAGAAGAAGATACAGTAGGGACACTTCATGATAAATTAAGTGTTGTTGGAAGTGATTTATTAGCTGAAACTTTGCCTAAACTGTTAGCAGGAGAAATTACTCCTATTCCTCAAAAGGACGAGGAGGCAACGTTTGCACCGAATTTGAAACGTTCAGATGAGAAAATCGATTGGTCGACTTCTGGAGAAGAAGTTTATAATAAAATTCGTGGATTAAATCCATGGCCAGTAGCCTTTACCCTATATCAAGGGAAAGTGATGAAAGTATGGGCAGGAAAGAAAGTAGCGAAAACGGAAGAAGCGGCTCCTGGAACAATTGTAGAAATCACAGATCAAGGTCCAGTTATAGCAACGGGCAATGACACCTATATTCAATTAACAGAAGTGCAACCAGCAGGGAAGAAGAAAATGGATATTGGTCAATTTTTACGCGGCGCTGGCAGCAAGATGCAAGTAAATGAAGTATTAGGAGTAACAAATGAAGAAAACTAGAAAAAATGTTCGGGAAGCAGCGTTGGATATTTTGGAGAGTATTCAAAAAAATCAAGCGTACAGTAATCTATTATTAAATACAACGATTAAAAAAAATGAGATTCCCTCAAAGGATATTGGTTTGCTAACGGAAATCGTATATGGGACACTTCAACGAAAAATGACGCTTGAATTTTATCTTCATCCTTTTATTAATAAAGGAAAGAAAATGGAAGCTTGGGTGCATATTCTTTTACAGATGACACTGTATCAAATAATATATTTGGATCGCATTCCAGATCATGCTGCAATCAATGAAGCGGTAGAAATTGCGAAAAAAAGGGGTCATAAAGGAATTAGCGGCCTAGTAAATGCTGTTTTACGGAATATCCTTAGACAGGGCTTGCCAGCTTTTAGCGGAATTCAAGATGAAATAGAGCGACTTGCTATTGAAACAAGTCATCCCCGCTGGCTTGTAAAAAGATGGGTGGAGCAGCTAGGGCTAGAAGAAGCGAAGAAGATGTGTGAAATTAATTTAACAGCACCAATGCAAACAGCTAGGGTAAATACTACAAAAATCTCTGTCTCAGAATGCATATCCCTTTTAACAGAAGAAGGATTCCAAGTTGAAGCTAGTGGGGTAATTCCAGAAGGGATTAAGGTATTAAAAGGAAATGTAGCCCATTCAACTGCTTTTGAAAAAGGAATGTTAACAATTCAAGATGAAAGCTCTATGATTGTTGCTTATGCACTAGATGTAGACAAGCCGTATTCTGTATTGGATGCTTGCGCCGCTCCTGGTGGTAAATCGACACATATTGCGGAGAAGATGAATAAGGAAGGAAAAGTTCTTTCCATTGATCTTCATGAGCATAAAGTAAAGCTTATTAAGCAAAATGCAGAACGTTTGGATTTATCAACGATTGAAACAAAGGCAATGGATTCAAGAAAGCTAGATAGCAGCCTTGAGAAAGAAAGCTTTGACCGTATTCTTCTTGATGCACCATGTTCAGGTTTTGGCGTAATGAGAAGAAAACCGGATATGAAGTATACAAAAACAGAAGCAGATGTTGATCGTTTGCAAAAAATTCAATTGGATTTATTAGCTTCTGTCTCTTCCCTCTTAAAAAAAGGTGGATTATTAGTATATAGTACATGTACGATTGATAAAGCAGAGAATGAAGAAGTGGTAGAAAAATTTTTGGCGGACAATTCCCATTTTGAAAGAGATTTAACTTTAGGGGAACGATTACCGGCCGACATTAAACAATATACAGATGGAAACGAATTACAGATTTTACCGCAGTATTTTGGCTCCGATGGCTTTTATATTGCAGCATTAAGAAAGAAGGTGCAATGATGGAACAAGTAAAAACATCATCAAGAAGAAGACAAAAGGCAGAACCAACTATTCCCTCGATTTACTCAATGGAATTACAAGCATTAAAGGATTGGCTAACAGAACATAATGAAAAGGCATTTCGTGCTGACCAAATTTTTGAATGGCTATATAAAAAGAGAGTAACCTCTTTTGAAGATATGTCTAACTTATCAAAAAATCTACGGCTAATGCTGCAAGAAAATTTTACGATTACAACATTAAACACGCTTATTCAGCAAACATCTAATGATGGAACCATTAAGTTTTTATTTGAATTACATGATGGGTATTCCATCGAAACCGTTTTAATGCGCCATGAATATGGCAATTCTGTATGTGTAACAACACAAGTAGGCTGCAGAATCGGATGTACATTCTGTGCTTCTACATTAGGTGGATTAAAAAGAAATTTAGAAGCAGGAGAAATCGTTGCTCAAGTCGTAAAAGTACAACAGGCATTAGATGAATTAGGTGAGCGTGTAAGTTCAGTTGTTATTATGGGAATTGGCGAACCATTTGATAACTTTGCTAGTATGTTAAGTTTCCTAAAAATTATTAATCATGAACAAGCGTTAAATATTGGGGCAAGACATATCACTGTTTCAACTAGTGGTATTATCCCGAAAATTTATGAATTTGCAGCCCAAAATATGCAAATAAACTTTGCTGTTTCTCTACATGCTCCAAATACAGAGCTAAGAAGCAGACTAATGCCGATCAACCGCGCTTATAAACTACCTGATTTAATTGAAGCAATTCGTTATTATGTGGATAAAACAGGAAGACGAGTAAGCTTTGAGTATGGTCTGTTTGGCAATGTAAATGATCAAGTGGAGCATGCAGAAGAGCTAGCTGAGCTTGTAAAAGGAATAAAGTGCCATGTTAACTTAATTCCTGTAAACTATGTACCAGAAAGAGATTATGTAAGAACACCGAAAGATCAAATCTTTTTATTTGAAAAAACGTTAAAGAAACATGGTGTAAATGTAACAATTCGCCGTGAGCAAGGTTCAGATATCGATGCTGCATGTGGACAGCTTCGTGCGAAGGAGAGAAAAGAAGAGACGAGGTGATCACCTTTGAGTCAAATTTTTATGACTGATAAGGGGAAAGTTAGACAACATAATGAGGATAGTGGAGCAATTATTAGAAATAAAAGCGGTCAACGCCTTGCCATCGTAGCAGATGGCATGGGCGGACACCGTGCAGGTGATGTTGCAAGCTCTCTCACTGTTGAAAAATTGACAGAGCTTTGGGCAATGGTAGAAGAAATTCAAACTGCAGATGAAGCAGAAAACTGGTTGAAATCCAATATATTAAAGGTCAATCAATATGTTTTCGACTATGCTTCGACCCATCCAGAATGTGAAGGCATGGGAACAACCATTATTGGTGTCATCAGTACAGAGAATTTTTCGACGATTGCACATGTGGGGGACAGCAGATGCTATCTATATAATGAAGATGGCTTTAAGCAAATAACAGAAGATCATTCCTTAGTAAATGAATTAGTTCGTATGGGCCAAATTTCCAAAGAGGATGCTGAACATCATCCGCGAAAAAATGTCGTATTACGAGCACTAGGAACAGATGCCCAGTTAGATATTGATGTGATGACGATTATATTTGAAGAAGGGGACATTATTTTTATTTGTTCCGATGGATTATCAAATAAAGTAACAGATCAACAAATGAAAGAAGTCCTTGAAAAAGAGTATTCGCTTGAAGAAAAAGCTTCTACTTTAATTGAAACAGCTAATATAAATGGTGGGGAAGATAATATCACTGTCATTATATTAGAGCATCAGGATGATCATCAAGCAGGTGACAAGCAATGATGATTGGGAAAAGAATAAGTGGTCGCTATAAGGTATTAGATATGATTGGCGGAGGTGGAATGGCAAACGTCTATCTTGCGCATGATATGATTCTTGATCGAGATGTAGCAGTCAAAATGCTAAGACTTGATTATGTCAATGATGAAGAATTCATTAAACGATTTCACCGGGAAGCACAATCAGCAACAAGCTTAGCTCATCCAAATATCGTTAGTATTTATGATGTTGGGGAAGAAGGAGACATCTATTATATTGTAATGGAGTATGTGGAAGGCGATACATTAAAACAATATATACATAAAAATTCACCGCTTTCTGTAAAGACAGTTATCGCAATTATGCAACAAATTACATCGGCAATCGCACATGCCCATCAGAACCATATTATTCATCGGGATATTAAACCTCATAATATTTTAATAGATAAAGATGAGAATGTAAAAGTAACCGATTTTGGAATTGCCATGGCATTAAGTGCAACAAGTATTACCCAAACAAATTCTGTGCTAGGTTCTGTTCATTATTTATCACCAGAGCAGGCGCGTGGCGGGATGGCGAATAAAAAGTCTGATATCTATTCCCTTGGGATTGTGATGTTTGAATTATTAACAGGAAGACTTCCTTTTTCAGGAGAATCTGCGGTTTCGATTGCCTTAAAGCATTTGCAGTCTGAAACACCTAGTGTTAGAAGATGGAATGAAGGAATTCCACAAAGTGTAGAAAATATCGTGCTAAAAGCTACCGCGAAGGATCCTTTTTATCGATATAATAGTACAGAAGAAATGTCTGATGATTTGCGCACTGCACTTGATCTGGAAAGAATGGATGAACCTAAGTTTGCGATTCCAATTGATGATGAAGCAACAAAAGCAATCCCTGTCATTACCAATGATGGTTTGTATAAAAATTTTGATGAAACGATTGTTCATAAATATGATAAAGAAGAACCTGGGAAGCAGCAAGTAGAAGAAAAGCCGAAGAAGCTAGAAAAGAAAGGGAAAAAAGCCAAGAAAAAAGACAAGAAAAAAGGTAAGAAAATAGCTGCAATTATTGTTTCGACATTTATTGTATTAGTATTACTAATGGGTTTAGTGATATTTGTCTTGCCAGACTTGCTTGAACCAGAAGATATTGAAGTTCCAGATGTAACTAATCTAGAAGTAGATGAAGCAAAGACAGAGCTCGAACAAAAAGGGTTTGTCGTGTCTGACACCATCACCTTAAATAGTGAGGATATCGAAAAAGGACATGTCATTAAAACAAGTCCAAGTGCTGGTAGTGCCCGGAGAGAAGGGACAGAAATTACCGTTTACGAAAGCTTAGGAAAAGAGACAGTGGTCTTAAGTGATTATGTCGGTAGAAATTATGAAGATGTTGTTAAACTATTAGAAGGGTTTAAAGATGTCGATAGTGTAGAAGAATTTGATGAGAACGAACCATCAGGAACAATCTTAGCTCAAAGTATTGAACCAAATGAGGAAGTAGTTCCAGGGGAGACATCCATCGAGTTTACTATCAGTAAAGGTGCAGAGCTAATTAGCATAAAAGATTTAACAGATTATACGAAAAAAGAAGTAAATGATTACGTTGACGATGTTGGATTAAAGGTAACGTTTACTGAAGAATATAGTGATTCAGTAGAAAAAGGATTGGTCATTTCACAATCACCAGAGCCTAGAACGAACTTGAAAAAAGGGGCGGAAATTTCCGTTGTCTTGTCTAAAGGAAAGAAAGAAGTACAGCCGAAAGAAGTAATGAAAGAAATTTCGATCCCTTATGAACCAACTGAAATGACACCTGATGGAAAGCCAGTTGAACAAACAGTAAGAATTTATATAGGTGATTTTAATAATAGCATGACAGAACCTGCTGAAACGTTTACGATCACTGAAAATACGAAAAAAACAATCTATCTTCAGATTCCAGAAGGGCAAAAAGGGTACTATCGTGTGCAAATTGATAGTGTTGTTATCCTTGATGAAGAAGTTCCCTACCCAGACTAATGGATAAGTTGAGCTTGGTTTGAAATGTTGGTAAAAGGGAATGCTTCTTTTTAGACATATATAAAAATGGTTTAAGAGGCTAAAAGTAGTAAGGAGCGTTATATGTATGCCTAAAGGCAAAATCATTAAAGCATTAAGTGGATTTTATTATGTATTAAGTGAAGGGCAATTAATACAATGCCGAGGAAGAGGAGTTTTCCGAAAAAATAAGGTGACCCCTTTAGTAGGGGACGAAGTAGTTTTTCAGGCGGAGAACGAGACAGATGGTTATATATTAGAAGTGAAAGATAGAAAAAATGAACTGGTAAGACCGCCAATTGCAAATGTAGATCAGGCGATTCTTGTATTCTCAAGCGTAGAGCCTGAGTTTAGCACAGTATTATTAGATCGTTTTCTTGTGCTAATCGAATACAACAGAATTGATCCGCTAATCTGTGTAACGAAAATGGATTTAGCAAGCAGCGATGAAGTAGCAAAAATGAAGGAATTTGCAGCACAATACGAAGCTGTTGGATATCCTGTCATTTTAACCTCTTCTGAAACCGAAGCAGGGATAGAACAGCTATTGCCCTATTTAAAAGATAAAATATCCGTGTTTGCCGGACAATCAGGTGTAGGAAAGTCTTCCTTATTAAATGTAATTAGACCAGATTTAGACTTAAAGACAAATGAAATCTCTTCAAGTTTAGGTAGAGGAAAGCATACAACAAGACATGTAGAGCTTATTTCCATTGGTGATGGACTTATCGCAGATACACCAGGCTTTAGCTCACTTGAATTTCTTGAAATAGAAGCAGAAGACTTAAATTATTGTTTTCCTGAAATAGAAAAAGTAAGCGAAGACTGTAAATTTAGAGGCTGCCTCCATCTTTCAGAACCTAAATGCGCTGTCAAAGAAGCTGTGGAAAACAACGAAATTCCAGCATATCGTTATGAGCATTATAAAGATTTCCTTCAAGAAATTAAAGATAGAAAACCTAGATACTAGGGTAACTGGACTTTCTATGTCCATGATAAAGCAGATTCTTTCTATAGCTATTTGTAGGAATTGTTTGATTGGCAGTTTGGCCATACAAGCAAAGTAAACAAAGGGTTATATAAAAGAGTCTGCATTTTTGTATAGAAATAGATAGAAAGAAAAATAAAGGAGGAGAACAATGATTGTCCATATTATGGCCGGTGGTCCTAAGCAGTATATTCCTGATTTAGAAAAATTCCCGAAAGATGTTTGTTGGATTGGAGTCGATAGAGGCGTTATGTATTTGATGGAAAAATCTATCCCCATATATGCCGCTTTCGGTGATTTTGATTCTATTTCACAAGAAGAGTTACACAAGATGGAAGAAAAAACAGGGATTATTAAACGCTTCAAACCAGAAAAAGATGAAACAGATATGGAGCTTGCACTTCTATGGGCGATTAAAGAAGGAGCAACTGTTATTAGACTATTCGGTTCAACGGGTGGGAGACTTGATCATACAATAGCTAATCTCCAGCTATTACTTAGAGGTGCTATCGACAATCAAAATATAAAAGTGGAGATAATCGATAAACAAAATAGTGTAGCGGTTGTCCAAGCGGGCGCCTATACTATTGACAGAATGAGTGAGTATAAGTATATTTCATTTTTCCCTTATAGCACAAAGATTGTAGGTCTAACTTTAGAAGGTTTTAAATACCCTTTAGTAAGGAGAAACCTTCCTGCTAGCAGCACATTATGTATAAGTAATGAACTAATTCGAGAAACTGGTACTTTTTCCTTTGATGAAGGCATATTAATGGTAATAAGAAGTTGTGATTAAAATTTGACTAATCATGGTACCAATTTGTTTTATCTGAATAGGATATGTAAGTGCTAGGGATGTTTATTGATTAAGGAGGGACAGTATTCATGAGATTTTATACCATTAAATTGCCGAAATTTTTAGGGGGACTTGTCCGAGCAATGTTAGGAACCTTTAAGAAGGACTAACAAAAAATTCTGCGGATTTTTTTGTAAAGACAACCTTTCGTGAATAGGGCGGAGAATATCGAAAACTTACTGTACTTATATGGTTTAGCTTTTAGAGTTGGTTAGAGTTAGAAAGACAAAATAAAAAAGGACATGTGACATGTCCTTTTTTATTGCGATCTGATTAAACGCGTTCTACTTTACCAGATCTTAATGCTCTAGCAGATACCCAAACACGTTTAGGCTTACCGTCTACTAAAATACGAACCTTTTGAAGGTTAGCTCCCCAAGTACGTTTGTTAGCGTTCATAGCATGGGAACGAGCATTACCTGTAGTTGTTTTTCTTCCAGTGATAACACATTTACGTGGCATGTATATTTCCCTCCTTATTACAGAAACTCATTAAAATGAGTTTGAAAAGTCATAGATAGCAATTTACTTATAGTCTGCTAAATAATCCTCGTTACAGATACCTTAATAATTTATCATACAACTTAAATGAATGCAATAGTTGGATTAAAAGCTTTCAAGAAAATTTCCTTGACATCAAAACTAAGTTGTTTATTCCAAGTCTTTATGGGAATAGTAAAATTAGTAACTTTTTTCTGAATTTATGCCAATGCTTTAATAGAAGTATTGTTTTGTTATATAATATTAATAAGCTTTTTAACTATAGCTTTCAAAAAAGTAGTGGTTATAGTAAAATGTCAGTAGTCAAGGAGCAATTCCAAAGGGGGAAAACTCATGTCCATTGAACTAAAAACGAATTTCGGACAGATTGATATATCTACAGAAGTGATCGCTACAATCGCAGGTGGGGCAGCAATAGACTGCTATGGTATTGTTGGAATGGCGTCAAAGAGTCAAATTAAAGACGGTCTAACAGATATTTTGCGAAAAGAAAACTTTACACGTGGTGTAATCGTTCGAAAAGTGGAAGAAGAAGTACATATTGATATGTATATCATTGTAAGTTACGGAACGAAAATCTCCGAGGTTGCGCACAATGTTCAATCAAAAGTAAAATACACACTCAATAAGACAGTTGGACTTGCCGTTGACTCGGTTAATATTTACGTTCAGGGAGTTCGTGTGACGAACCCGTAGTAGAGGAGGAAACACAGTGTCAATTACAGTTTTAGAAGGAAAGCGTTTTGCCGAAATGGTAATCCAAGGTGCAAACCATTTATCCTCTAATGCTAAATATGTAGATGCGTTAAATGTTTTTCCAGTGCCAGATGGAGATACAGGGACGAATATGAATTTATCGATGACTTCTGGTGCGAAGGAAGTTCAAAAGAATATTCAATCACATATCGGTAAAGTTGGAACCTCATTATCAAGAGGTTTATTAATGGGAGCTAGAGGAAATTCAGGGGTTATTCTTTCTCAATTATTTCGTGGATTTTCCAAACATATTGAGCAAAAGGAATCGATAACTGGTCAAGAATTTGCAGATGCTTTACAATTTGGTGTGGAAACAGCATATAAGGCAGTAATGAAGCCTGTAGAAGGAACCATTCTAACAGTTGCGAAAGATGCTGCGAAGAAAGCGGTTCAATCTGCAGAAACGAATGATGATATTATTGCTATCGTCGAAGATACAGTGAAAGAAGCAAAAGCATCTTTAAATAGAACACCTGACCTATTACCTGTTTTAAAAGAAGTAGGTGTAGTAGACAGTGGTGGGCAAGGATTAGTATTTGTCTATGAAGGCTTCTTAGCTGAGTTAAAAGGTGAAAAACTTCCTGATGCTGTACAAAATGTTGTTTCAATGAACGAATTGGTAAATGCAGAGCATCATAAAAATGTTCACAGCTATATCAATACAGAGGATATTGAATTTGGCTATTGTACGGAATTTATGGTTCGTTTAGAACAGGAAAAACTAGGAAACAAACCTTTTTCAGAAGAAGATTTTAGACAAGCATTAAGCAAATATGGAGATTCTTTATTAGTTATCGCAGATGATGAGATTGTTAAAATTCACATACATTCTAATCAGCCTGGTGAAGTATTAACATTTGGTCAAAAATACGGTAACTTAGTAAAAATGAAAATTGAAAACATGCGCGAACAGCATAGTAGTTTAGTGGATGGGTCTGAAGGAGTAGAAGAACCAACAGCACCTTCTGCAGAAGAACAAAAAGAGTATGGAATTGTAACAGTTTCAATGGGAAGCGGAATCGCAGATCTTTTCAGAAGCATTGGCGCTCACTATGTAATTGAGGGCGGCCAAACGATGAATCCAAGTACGGAAGATATTGTCAATGCTGTAAACCATATAAATGCGAAAAAGGTCTTTATTTTACCAAATAATAAAAATATTATTATGGCAGCAGAACAAGCAGCGGAAGTATTGGAACAAGATGTTGTGGTCATTTCTTCTAAAACCGTCCCTCAAGGAATGTCAGCATTGCTTGCTTTCAATCCTTCTAGCGATTTAGAAACAAATGAGAAGAATATGAAAGCGGCGCTTGAGCATGTGAAGACAGGTCAAATTACGTATGCGGTAAGAGATACAAGCATTGACGGTCTGGAAATCGAAACAGGCGACTTTATGGGATTAGCAGAAGGAAAAATCGTTGTGAAAAGCAAGGATAAAACAGAATCTGCAATGGAACTCTTAAAGTCCATGATTGATGACGAATCAGAAATTGTAACGGTAATTAAGGGAGAAGAAGCGACGCAAGAAGAGGTTGAAACGCTTGTATCCTTTATCGAAGAAAATTATGAAGATGTGGAAGTAGAAGTTCATGACGGAAAACAGCCACTATATTCCTTCATCTTTTCAATCGAATAATCATTAGCTAAAAAAGGGTGTGCCTTAGGAGAGGTATGCCCTTTTTTGTTTATTTTTGGAGGTAGAATGGTCGGGATGGATTGGTAATTTTGTTTGAAGAAGAGCGCTTGAGAAGGTATCTGTTACTTTGAAGGGGAGTAGTTGAACGAAAAGGTAACAGAGAATCGGTCTCAGAGCTCAAGCAGTGCAGAAAAAGCACCTTAAGATAACAGAGAGGCGGTCTCTAAGCCCGAGCAAGGAAGAAAAAGCCTCTTAAAGTAACAGAGAAATTCCTCCCTATAATCCCCAAAGCAAACAAATCCCAGCTATATTAACTTTTCATATCAATCAATATATATAAAGCCTTTACCGTCCCATTCATCAAAATAAAGAGAACGATAAGAATTAGAACCATATATTAATATAGTATGATATTATATAGTGTAATGAATTGAAACAGCATATTACTGAAAATGATTTTAGGGCATTTAAGGGGAGATAAAATCCATGAAATATAAAAGTGTTTTTGATATCATTGGTCCGGTCATGATTGGTCCGTCCAGTTCTCATACAGCTGGCGCAGCAAGGATTGGAAGAGTGGCGCGAAATCTTTTTGAAAGAGAACCGAAATGGGTAAATATTCATTTATACGGTTCATTTGCTGAAACGTATAAAGGGCATGGTACAGATGTAGCTATCATTGGCGGAATTCTTGATTTTGATACATTTGATGAACGCATTAAAGAATCATTAGAAATTGCAGAACAGCATGGAATACAGGTAGCATTTCATATAGAAGAAGCCATCCCAGAGCATCCGAATACAGCTAAAATTCACCTAGGAGACGAACATGGAGAAATGGAGCTAGTTGGCATTTCGATTGGCGGTGGAAAAATTGAAATTACGGAGCTTAATGGTTTTCAGTTAAAGCTTTCTGGGCATCATCCTGCGATATTGGTTGTCCATAATGATCGCTTCGGAGCAATTGCAAAGGTTGCAAATGTATTGGCTAAATATGAAATAAATATTGGTCATATGGAGGTTAGCCGTAAAGAAAAAGGGAAATTGGCTTTGATGACAATTGAAGTCGACCAAAATATAGAAGAATCGATATTAAGAGAACTTGAACAATTGGATTCGATTGAAAAAGTCACAACGATTGTGGAATAAAGAGGGAGGGGTAAATATGTTTCGTAACGTAGCAGAATTGGTAGAGATAGCAACAACTAGAAATTTACCGATTTCCGAAATGATGATAGAACAAGAAATGAAAGTAACTGGAAAAACAAGAGAAGAAATTGTATCCCAGATGGAAACAAATCTTCAGGTTATGGAGCAAGCGGTCGAAAGAGGATTAAATGGAGTGGTTTCTCATTCAGGATTAACTGGTGGAGATGCTGTGTTGCTCCAAAACTATATTAAAAAAGGCCAATTTCTGTCTGGAGAAATTATTTTAGACGCAGTAAGTAAAGCTGTTGCAACAAATGAAGTAAATGCTGCCATGGGAATGATTTGTGCAACTCCAACAGCTGGTTCTGCAGGTGTTGTGCCTGGGACATTATTTGCCGTGCAAAATAAGCTGAATCCAACAAGAGAGCAGATGATTTCATTTCTTTTTACTTCTGGAGCTTTTGGATTTGTAGTAGCAAATAACGCATCCATTTCTGGTGCAGCAGGCGGATGTCAGGCAGAAGTTGGTTCTGCTGCTGGAATGGCTGCTGCCGCAATTGTAGAAATGGCGGGGGGAACCCCAGAACAATCAGCACATGCGATGGCTATTACGTTAAAGAATATGCTTGGTTTAGTTTGTGATCCAGTGGCTGGTTTAGTGGAAGTTCCTTGTGTAAAGCGAAATGCAATGGGTGCCGCGAATGCAATGATTGCAGCGGATATGGCGCTTGCAGGTATTAAAAGCCGCATTCCTTGTGATGAAGTAATTGATAGTATGTACCGAATTGGTCAGGCAATGCCGACAGCACTGAAAGAAACAGCACGGGGAGGGTTGGCAGCAACACCAACTGGTCGCAGACTGGAAGCTGAAATCTTTGGTAGCACAGCTGCCGCTAACAAGTGAATGAGTCTTTACAGCAATCCGTTGAACAGATAAAGGGCGTCGGACCTGGAACAAAAAAACAATTAGAAGAAATGAATATTCATACAATTAATGATTTGCTAGAATATTTTCCTTATCGCTATGAGGATTATCGTCTGAAAAACCTCGAAGAAATCAAGCATGAAGAAAAAGTGACGGTGGAAGGGAAGGTTCATAGTGAACCGTCCCTTATTTTTTATGGAAGAAAGAAATCGAGATTAACGATAAAACTATTGGTAGAACATTATTTAATTACGGTCGTATTCTTTAATCAACCCTATTTGAAAAGCAAATTAGCTGTCCAAGAATTGATTACCGTAACAGGAAAATGGGATCAGCATCGCCAAACAATAACGGCAAATCATTTGCAAATTGGCAGTAACCAAAAAGGGCATTTATTTGAACCAGTTTATGCGGTTAAGGGGAATATGACCGTCAAAAATTTACGGAAATATATTTCGTCTGCCTTAAGTCAATATGCCCATCTAATCGAAGAAAACTTTCCCGCTTCGATGCTAACAAAATATCGGCTTCTTCCAAGGAAGGAAGCATTGCAAATTATCCATTTTCCTGAAAAAAGGGAAGACCTAACCCAAGCAAGAAGAAGGTTTGTATACGAGGAATTTCTCTTATTCCAATTAAAAATGAGTGCATTAAGAAAATACGAAAGAGAGCATTCAGGCGGAAAAAGTCAGCGTTATTCTCTTGAGAAACTAACAACGTTTATAGAAGCTCTTCCTTTCCCGTTAACAAATGCTCAAAAAAGAGTCGTAAACGAAATTTTAACAGATATGAAAGCAGAGGTGCGAATGAACCGCCTCTTGCAAGGAGATGTAGGATCGGGAAAAACAATTGTTGCTGCCATCGTTTTATATGCATCTATTCTTTCTGGTCATCAGGGTGCATTAATGGCGCCGACGGAAATTCTTGCAGAGCAGCATGCAGATTCTCTTCATCAAATCTTTTCTGCTTTCGGGGTAACATGCGGATTGTTAACAAGCTCTGTTAAAGGAAAAAAGAGAAAAGAGTTGCTTTCCCAATTAAAAGAGGGAAAGATCGATATTTTAATAGGTACACATGCACTAATTCAAGATGATGTTGAATTTCAATCATTAGGGTTAGTTATCACAGATGAGCAGCACCGTTTTGGCGTGGAGCAAAGAAGAATACTCCGAGAAAAGGGCGAAAATCCAGACGTTCTGTTTATGACAGCAACCCCCATTCCAAGAACTCTTGCCATTACTGTATTTGGAGAAATGGATGTCAGTATTATTGATGAAATGCCTGCAGGGCGCAAAAATATTGAAACATATTGGGTAAAGCATGATATGTTAACAAGAATTTTGCAGTTTATGGAGAAAGAGCTTCAGCAAGGAAGACAAGCCTATGTAATTTGTCCATTAATCGAGGAATCGGAGAAACTAGATGTCCAGAATGCCATAGATGTTCATGCAATGCTATCCACATTTTTCCACGGAAGATATAAGGTTGGATTGATGCACGGAAAGCTCCATGCAGATGAAAAGGATCAAATGATGAAACAGTTTAGTCAAAATGATATTCAAGTTCTTGTAAGTACAACGGTTGTTGAGGTTGGTGTTAACGTTCCAAATGCGACGTTTATGCTCGTGTATGATGCAGAACGGTTCGGATTATCGCAATTGCATCAGCTTAGAGGGAGAGTTGGACGAGGAGATGCACAGTCCTATTGTGTCCTAATTGCAGATCCGAAAACAGATGTTGGAAAAGAACGAATGAAAATCATGACCGAAACAGGCGACGGTTTCGTGTTAAGTGAGAAGGACTTAGAATTAAGAGGACCAGGCGATTTCTTTGGGAAAAAACAAAGCGGACTGCCAGAATTTAAAATGGGAGATATGGTGCACGATTATCGCATCCTAGAAACAGCTAGAAATGACGCAACCATCTTAATTGAATCTGTTGCATTTTGGCAAAATGACGACTATAAAGCACTAAGAGATACTTTGAAAGAAACAGGTGTCTTAAACGGCGGAAAATTAGATTAGCAGAACAATATTTCCCAGTAAATAACTAGCAATTTGATGGGATAGTCTTACAAATTCTAATTCAAACTCTCAGTAGGTTTAAGTGGAAATCAACGGGCATACTTTGGGATTATGAGAGAGTGGCATTTCCAAAATCTCCACTAGCAATTTGGCACCAAAACTTCGGCTTGCATTCCAACTTCATAAATTATATACTACTATTAGTACCTAGTCTTAATAGTGCGGTGGTGTTAATAAATGAAGAGAAACAAGCGAGAACGGCAACAGCTGTTAGTGGAGACAATTAAAGAAACACCTTTTATTACAGACGAGGAATTAGCGGAAAAATTCTCTGTTAGTGTACAGACAATAAGATTAGATCGGTTAGAATTATCCATTCCAGAGCTTAGAGAGCGAATTAAAAATGTGGCAAAAAAATCACTTGAAGATGAAGTGAAAGCATTGCCGATTGAAGAAGTAATTGGCGAAATAATCGATATGGAATTAGATCATTCAGCTATATCTATCTTTGAGGTACAACAAGAACATGTCTTTACAAGGAATGGAATAGCAAGGGGACATCATCTCTTTGCACAAGCTAATTCTCTTGCTGTTGCTGTAATAAACGATGAACTTGCACTTACAGCTAAAGCCAATATTCATTTTACAAGATCAGTAAATTTAGGTGAACGAATTATTGCAAAAGCAAAAGTAAGTCATATAGATAGTATAACGGGAAGAACAACGGTAGAAGTTAATAGTTACGTGAACACGGAGCTAGTTTTTAAAGGTGAATTTGATATGTACCGTGCCAAAAAATAAAGGAGCAATCGTTATGATGAAAATTGCAATCGATGCAATGGGCGGAGACAATGCCCCAAAAGAAATAGTAATTGGTGCTCAAAAAGCAATTGAAGCTTTTTCAGATTTAGAAATACTTCTTGTTGGAGATGAAAAGCAGATTCAATCTTTTCTTACCAATAAAGAAAGAATCCATATTTTACATACAGAAGAGCAAATTTTAGCAACAGACGAACCAGTAAGAGCAGTACGCAGAAAAAAAACAGCGAGTATGGTTCTTGGTGCAACAGAAGTAAAGGAAAATAGAGCAGACGCATTTATCTCTGCAGGTAATACAGGTGCGCTAATGGCAACTGGATTATTTGTAGTCGGTAGAATGGAAGGCATAGATCGACCAGCACTTGCTCCAACTTTACCGACTATTGGTGGAGAAGGATTTCTTTTATTAGATGTTGGTGCAAATGTAGACGCCAAACCAGAAAACTTAGTTCAGTATGCAATGATGGGAAGCATCTATTCAGAAAAGGTTAGAGGAATTTCAAAACCAAGAGTTGGCTTATTGAATATTGGTACAGAAGAAAAAAAGGGCAATGAATTAACAAAGAAAACCTTTGACCTTCTCCAAAATACTAATATCCATTTCATCGGAAATATGGAAGCACGTGATTTGCTTGATGGAGTATGTGATGTTGCTGTTACAGACGGATTTACAGGAAATATGATTTTAAAAACAGTAGAAGGTACAGCGATGTCGATGTTTAAAATGATTAAGACAGAGTTAATGAGCAGTTTTACTTCAAAAATGGCTGCAGCTGTATTAAAGCCGAATTTAAAACAAATAAAAAATAAATTGGATTATTCGGAGTATGGGGGAGCTGCTTTATTTGGCTTAAATGCTCCAGTAATCAAAGCACATGGTTCATCTGACAGCCAAGCAATCTTCAGTGCAATCAGACAAACAAGAGAGTTTGTGCAATCTGGTGTAGTAAATCAGATCAAGGATGCAATGGAGCATGAAGCGTAAATTATATAGAAGCAACGTAAACACAGGTCTCGAATAGGAAGAAGAAGGAGAGTAGAAATAAATGGCTAAAATTGCTTTTGTTTTTCCAGGACAAGGCTCCCAAGGAGTGGGAATGGGAAAAGATTTATTTGAACAATTTGAACCGGCAGCAAATTTATTTAAAGTAGCTAATCAAAAATTAAACGTTGATTTATCGCAATTAATTTTTGAAGGACCAAAGGAAGAGCTTACGCTAACGCATAATACACAGCCAGCATTGCTTACAACGAGTATGGCAATATATGAGCATTTCAAACAGTTTCATATAGAAGCTGATTATGTAGCAGGACATAGCTTAGGTGAATATTCTGCGTTAGTGGCAGCAGGGGTGCTGTCTTTTGAAGATGCGGTATATGCAGTTCGTAAGCGCGGGGAATATATGCAAGAAGCAGTTCCAGCAGGTGAAGGTGCGATGGCAGCAGTGCTGGGCTTAGACAGAGAGCAATTGACAGCTGTGACAAGAAAAGTTTCTGATGCTGGTGATTCTGTACAGCTAGCAAACCTTAACTGTCCTGGTCAAATTGTAATCTCAGGTTCCACAAAAGGGGTTGAATTAGCCGGAGAAAAAGCAAAGGAAGCAGGAGCAAAGCGTGCAATTCCACTAGAAGTAAGTGGTCCTTTCCATTCAGCCTTAATGAAGCCAGCGGCGGAAAAATTTGCTGCGGTATTGGATGAATTAACATTAAAAGATGCGGAAATTCCTGTTATCGCCAATGTAACGGCAGAGCCAATTCATGATCAGGAAGAAATAAAAACAAAGCTTGTAGAACAATTGTATTCTTCTGTATTATGGGAGGATTCTGTTCGTAAAATGCTTGATTTAGGAGTAGATACTTTTATTGAAATCGGTCCTGGTAAAGTCCTTTCAGGTTTAATTAAAAAGATTGATCGCAAAGCGAAAGTATATGCTGTTAATGATATCGAAACAAGTAAGAAGGTTGCAGAAGAACTAAAGGGGGATATGTAAGTGAAATTAGCTGGTAAAGTTGCTGTTGTCACTGGAGCATCTCGAGGAATTGGGAGATCCATTGCGATTGAGTTAGCGAAGCAAGGTGCAGACATTGTTGTTAACTATGCAGGAAGTGTCGATCGTGCCAATGAAGTCGTTAAGGAAATTGAAGCTCTAGGCAGAAAAGCAATTAGTATTCAATGTGATGTATCCGATGGTGATTCTGTGAATGCGATGATGAAAGAGGCTTTAGAAGCGTTTGGCAGCATTGATATTTTAGTCAATAATGCGGGGATTACAAGGGATAATTTATTAATGCGTATGAAAGATTCTGAATGGGATGATGTTATTAATACAAATCTTAAAGGTGTTTTCCTTTGTACAAAAGCCGTAACAAGACCAATGATGAAGCAAAGAAAAGGAAGAATTATTAACATTACTTCCATTGTTGGGGTAACAGGGAATCCTGGACAAGCCAATTATGTTGCAGCTAAAGCAGGTGTTATTGGATTTACAAAAACGACTGCCAAAGAGCTTGCACAACGAAATATAACCGTTAATGCAGTTGCACCTGGATTTATAACGACAGATATGACGGATAAGCTAACAGAAGAAGTGAAAAATAGCATGCTTACCCAAATTCCACTCGGTCAATTTGGTCGACCTGAAGATATTGCGAATGCAGTTGTGTTTTTAGCCTCTGAAGACAGCAGCTATATCACTGGCCAAACATTGCATATTGATGGTGGCATGTATATGTAATTTTTCCTTTACTATGGGAAAAACTAGTCGTAAATAATAGGAGAACGCTAGCAGATAAAAGGAACAGCGAAAGTTAAAAAAGTTCTCATTTATTATTTCGTTAAAATACTCTATAATGCATTTGAGGGGAGGTGAAATAAATGGCAGATGTATTAGAGCGTGTAACAAAAATCGTTGTAGATCGTCTTGGCGTAGAAGAATCTGAGGTAACTCTAGAAGCTTCTTTCAAAGATGATTTAGGCGCTGATTCTCTTGATGTAGTTGAACTTGTTATGGAATTAGAAGATGAGTTCGATATGGAAATTTCTGACGACGATGCTGAAAAGATTTCTACAGTTGGTGATGCTGTGAATTACATAAGTAATCGCTAGTCAATGTTTAAAAGCTCCGCTAACCACGGGGCTTTTAATTTTGTATAGTAGATTATCAGCAAAAAACAACTACTGTAGGGTTTTTTACCCCTAAGAATAGATGACAATCTCCGTTTGTTTGATGTATACTAATAACTAAATGCCTATAATATAAAGGTATGTTCAAGTTAAATGGAACAGACTAGTTTTTAGCTGTTCAAACGTATTTTAATAAGCGGATAAAATGGATAAAATAGTTTTTCTTATGTGAAGCGGGGTTATTTCCCTAGTGGTAGCCCGATTTCTGTCATAGAAAAGGCTTGGAGAGAAAAAACTTTCCAAGTTTCTTTGCGTTTTTTATCTTTTTTACTTAAACTTGAAATGAATTGTAAACTTAGTGCTAAGGTGGAGGCAAAATGCGAGGCAATCGAAAAGACAAAAGAACCGTTCGACCAAATGAAAAAAAAATGAAGGAACTACAAGATAAAATAGGGATTCATTTTACAGACGAAAAACTATTGAAGCAGGCTTTTACCCATTCATCATATGTGAATGAGCATCGAAGAAAACCACATGAAGACAATGAAAGATTAGAATTTCTTGGTGATGCCGTGTTAGAATTGACGGTTTCTAAATTTCTCTTTAAGAAATTCCCAATGATGAGTGAAGGGGAACTAACCAAATTGCGTGCAGCAATTGTTTGTGAACCATCGCTAGTTTCATTTGCTAATGAACTTTCCTTTGGCAACTATGTGCTATTAGGTAAAGGCGAGGAAATGACTGGGGGAAGAACGAGACCAGCGTTACTTGCTGATGTATTTGAAGCGTTTGTTGGTGCTCTTTATTTAGATCAAGGATTAGATTCAGTGGTAGTATTTTTAGAGGAAGTAATTTTTCCGAAAATTAATAACGGTGCTTTTTCTCATGTGATGGATTTTAAAAGTCAACTGCAAGAATATGTTCAAAGAGATGCTGTTGGTACAATCGAGTATAAAATACTTCTTGAAAAGGGACCAGCTCATAATAGGGAGTTTATTTCCCAAGTGTTTTTAAATAATCGTGAGCTTGGTACTGGTATGGGACGCTCGAAGAAAGAAGCGGAGCAGCAGGCAGCGCAAAAATCATTATTGATGTTAAAGGCGGAAAGTGAAAAATAAAGTGTTTGATATTACGCATAGACGATTAATGCAACTAGAGAAACAAGAAGGAATCGGGGTGAGGGTATGTTCTTAAAACGGTTGGATATTATCGGATTTAAGTCATTTGCAGATCGAATTTCAGTCGATTTTGTGCCTGGTGTAACGGCAGTGGTTGGCCCCAACGGAAGTGGGAAAAGTAATATTACCGATGCAATTCGCTGGGTTCTTGGCGAGCAGTCAGCTAAATCCTTGCGTGGAAGTAAGATGGAGGATGTTATTTTTTCAGGGAGTGACTCACGAAAAGCAGTTAACTTTGCGGAAGTAACATTAACGTTAGAGAATGAGGATCATTTTCTTCCATTGGATTATCATGAAGTAAGTGTAACAAGACGTGTTTATCGTTCAGGAGAAAGTGACTTTTTAATTAATAAACAATCATGTCGCTTAAAAGATATTGTTGATTTATTTATGGATTCTGGACTGGGAAGAGAGGCTTTTTCTATCATTAGTCAAGGGAAAGTCGAGGAAATTTTAAATAGTAAGGCAGAGGATCGCAGGTCTATATTTGAAGAGGCAGCAGGTGTATTAAAATACAAAACACGTAAGAAAAAAGCAGAAGGGAAGCTTGTTGAAACACAAGATAACCTTAATCGTGTAAATGATATATTACACGAATTAGAGAGTCAGGTGGAGCCATTAAAAATTCAAAGCTCCATGGCAAAAGAATATTTGCATCATCGAGAAAATCTTGAATCAATTGAGGTAGCCTTAATGGTTCATGATATTGAAGAGGCACATGAGCGATTTGAAGCAATCTCCAAGCAGCTAGAGGCCTATAAACAAGAAGAGTTAAAGTTATCCTCTTTGCTCCAAAGTAAAGAAGCAAAAATGGAGGAAGGGAAAAACGAGGTAGCAGCTCTTGATGAATCGATTGATGATCTACAGCAAGTACTTCTTTTAGTCAGTGAGGAACTAGAGAAGCTTGAAGGTAGAAAAGAAGTATTAAAAGAAAGAAAAAAGAATGCTACACAAAATCGCGATCAGCTTGAAAAAAGTAAAGTGGAGTTACAGGAAAGAGTAGCAGCACTCGTTTCGCAAAAAGAAACTCAACAAAAGCTTGTTTATGAATTACAAGCAGAATCAAAGGAAATTGAAGACACATTAAAGGTTAACGAGAAAAATCTGGCCCTTTTTAACGAGAATTTAGAAGAGAAAATTGAAATGTTAAAAAGTGACTATATAGACATAGTAAGCAATCAAGCAGCATCTAAAAATGAACTAAATTCGGTTAACCAGCAATTAGAGAATCAGGAAAAGAGAACATCTCAGCTTGATGAGGAAAATGTTAATTATACAAATGAGCGTGTCCGTATTCAGGAAAAAAAGACAAGTATTTCAGCAAAGCTTAAGGAGCTTTCTGACGAACTAGAGAGATGGTCGACAGCTTGGAAAGAAAAACAAAGTCATTTTGCGGGAATAGAGGCAAAAGTTCAACAAGTGGAAAAGTCTCTTTATCAATCCTACCAGTTTGCCCAGCAGGCAAAATCGAGAAAAGAAATGTTGGAGGAATTGGAAGACGATTATTCTGGATTTTTCCAAGGAGTTAAGGAAGTTCTTAAAGCAAGAGGCAAGTCTTTGCACGGCATTAGAGGAGCAGTTGCAGAATTAATGCAAGTGCCAAAGGAATATAGTGTGAGCTTGGAAATTGCTTTAGGTGGTTCGATGCAGCATATTGTTGTGGAAACAGAACAAAATGGTCGCGAGGCAATTGCGTATTTGAAGAAAAACGGTTATGGACGAGCTACTTTTTTACCAATGAATGTTATTAAAGGAAAATCCCTTTCCGATTCGCAACTAAGGCTAATTCAAGGTCATCCTGCGTTTATTGGCATTGCGGCAGATTTGATTAACTATGATAGTCAATATCGCGAAATTATGCGCAGTTTACTTGGAAATGTCGTTATAACCAAGGACTTAAAGGGTGCCAATGAAATGGCGAAAATCCTTCAGTATCGTTCCCGCTTTGTTACATTAGACGGAGAAATTGTTAATCCTGGTGGTTCCATGACAGGGGGAGCAATCAAGCAAAAGCAAGCATCTATCATCACCAGAAAAGGTGAATTGGAAGAGCTGAAGAAAAAGATTTTTGAAATGGACAAAACATCTCTTAAGCTTGAGGAACAGCTGAAAAAGGGAAAAGCGGCATTGCAAACAGAAGAATCAACCATGGAAGAAGCTCGATTAAAAGTCGAGGATCTTCGTTTCCAAATTCAAACATGGAAAGATGATTTAAAAGAAGTTGAATTTGAAGAAAGAGCCATGAATGATAAATTGTCGCTATATGATCGGAATAAGGCAGATTCTAATCAAGAGCAAGAGCTTCTTCTAAAAAGAAGAACGGATTTACAAAAAGAGCTTGAAGAACAGAATAAAAAACTTACTGAATTGGATAAAGAGATTGCCTTATTAACAGAGCAAAAGAATAAACAATCTGTTTCCAAAGAATCGGTAGTAAATGCAATTAGCGACCTAAGGATCCAGTCTGCGGCAAAAAAAGAAAAGCTTAGACATGAGAAAGAGAAGCTTGCGACCATTTTGCAAGAACATCAAGCAACGGAAGAAAAATGGAAGCTTGTCAGTGAAGATCTTCGCTTGCTTTCTTCTGAAATGAGCAATTCGCATTCTGGAGAAGCGACGCTAGAAGAAGCAGCAGAGCAAAAGTTGCATGAAAAGCAAGAAACTATCCAGCTAATCTCTTTGCGTAGAGAGGAAAGATTGCAAAAGCAAATGCGATTAGAAGAGCTGGAGCTTGAAACGAAGGAGCAGCGCAGACTTCACAGAGGTATCGTCCAGGCTTTAAAAGATGAAGAAGTAAAATTGAACCGTGTAGATGTAGAACTAGATACACGATTAACTAATTTACGTGAGGAATACTTATTAACGTATGAAGGAGCAAAGTTAGATTATCCTTTAACGTTAGAAGTAGAGGAAGCGCGTAAAAAGGTGAAGCTTATTAAATTAGCGATGGAAGAGCTCGGCACTGTCAATCTTGGTGCTATCGAGGAATATGAACGAATTTCGGAAAGATATGAGTTTCTTCTGGAGCAGAAAACAGATTTAGAAGAAGCGAAAGATACTCTTTATCAAGTAATTGATGAAATGGATGAAGAAATGAAAAATCGCTTTGAACAAACATTTGAAGGCATAAAAGAGCATTTTGAAACTGTCTTTCAAAGCTTATTTGGTGGAGGAAGTGCAGATTTAGTTTTAACAAATCCAGAAGATCTCTTAAACACAGGAGTAGAGATAGTTGCCCAGCCACCAGGGAAAAAGCTACAGAACTTAAGTCTGTTATCTGGTGGAGAAAGAGCGCTAACTGCTATTGCTTTATTATTCTCGATTCTGAAAGTGAGACCTGTTCCTTTTTGTATCTTGGATGAGGTCGAAGCAGCATTGGATGAAGCGAATGTATTTCGATTTAGTTCCTATTTAAAACGATATAGCCATGAAACCCAATTTATTGTCATTACCCATCGCAAAGGAACAATGGAAGAAGCCGATGTTCTTTATGGGGTAACGATGCAAGAATCTGGCGTATCAAAGCTAGTTTCCGTACGCTTAAGTGAAACGAATGAGTTAGTAGCTAATGCATAATCCTTTTGCAGACACTAATACTTCTAGTTAATAATTTTTAGTTTCCAAGGCCAATTCCTCCTACAGAATAGCTTAGTAATTGGCCTTGTGAAATTTAATCCTAAATCGTTAATAGAAAGAAAACTTACATAACCACGGGGCATATCAATAAACTTTATAAAAAAAAACCTAAATGAAAGAAGGGATAATAATTGAGTTTTTTTAAAAAGTTAAAAGAAAAAATGTCTCAGCAGACGAGTACAGTAACCGAGAAGTTTAAAGAGGGATTATCGAAAACAAGAAATAATTTTTCCGAAAAAGTCAATGATCTCGTTTCTCGTTATCGTAAAGTAGACGAAGATTTCTTTGAAGAGCTGGAAGAAATATTAATTGGCGCAGATGTTGGCTTTGAAACAGTTATGGAGCTAATTGATGAATTAAAAAATGAAGTCAAGCGAAAAAACATCCAAGATCCAAAAGAAGTCCAGGATGTTATTTCAGAAAAGCTCGTTGCTATTTATCAGAACGGAGAAGACGAATCTTCTACAATTAATATGCAAGCAGACGGCTTAACGGTGATTCTTTTTGTAGGTGTCAATGGAGTAGGAAAAACAACGACAATCGGTAAGCTTGCCCATAAGTTTAAAGAAGAAGGCAAAAAGGTTTTACTTGCTGCAGGAGATACTTTCCGCGCTGGAGCTATTGAACAATTAGAGGTGTGGGGAGATCGTGTCGGAGTGGACGTCATTAAGCATACTGAAGGCTCTGATCCAGCAGCAGTTATGTTCGATGCAGTACAGGCTGCAAAATCTCGTCAAGCAGATATTCTTCTTTGTGATACAGCTGGAAGACTGCAAAACAAAGTGAATCTAATGAAAGAGCTAGAGAAAGTAAAACGAGTTATTGAGAGAGAGGTTCCAGGTGCTCCCCATGAAGTTCTACTCGTGCTAGATGCGACAACTGGACAAAATGCATTAGTACAGGCGAAAACGTTTAAAGAAACAACAAATGTAAGTGGGATTGTCTTAACTAAATTGGATGGCACAGCTAAAGGTGGTATCGTGCTTGCAATTCGCAACGAGTTGCATATTCCAGTAAAATTTGTTGGTTTAGGAGAAAAAATGGATGATCTCCAAAGCTTTGATCCAGAAAGATATGTATATGGCTTGTTTTCAACATTAGTAGAAGAAAGTGAAGAGTAAAAAGTGAATTTACATAGATGTCGCAAAGGAAACTTTGCGGCATTTATTTATTGGCTGTTTTTTTGATTGTTAAATATTTGCAAAGGCGTAATAAAAATAAGAATAAGTAGAACAATAAAAAGTAGCATATTACTTTATTTTTCGGAGGGAAAACGTATGATTATTCAATGCGTTGTTTTACTTGTTCTTATTGGAGGAATTGCCTTAATGATAAAAGGACATCTTGTAGAACATCATGCCTATGTTCAACTTGGAGACTCCTTACCAGCTAAAAAAATGGAGGAAGCAGACTGGGGAAATCTGCTTACTTTAGAAGAAGAAAATCTATTTCTAAATAGTTTATCAGGCATGCGCATGAAAATAATCGGCGCGCTTTTAATTGCGATTCCAGCAAGTATTCTAATTTTATTTCATATTCATTAGTTTTTGGTTTGGCTGAAAAAAGAGCAAGAGTGGCTGATAAAATGGCTAGATGACATATAAATTAGATTTTTGTTTGATTATAAGGATGCTTTTGCTATCAATTCGTCCGAAAAGTAACCAAATCAATAACGGATATATACTAAAACTCCTGTTAACTTTCACAAACAGGAGTTTTTGATTCGAAAATACTAAAAAATAGTTTCTGGCATATAAAACCTTTCGACCATTTCCTTCGTCTAATAACAAAAGAAGAAAAATTTTACAAAAAATATGTATAAAAAGTATAGTATATTGTAAAATTACATTATGAAATTTTTCTAATTTGGTGTAGGGTGAAAACTATTACCAATCGTCTATTAAATAGAATGAAAAAATAAAAAATGGGGGAAACACAGTTTGCGAAAAGTCAAAAAAGTTTTAATCATCTGCTTTATTTTATTTTTGGCCACCACTTTTATTGTGAAAGAAGCAAATGCAGCAAGTACATCCGGCATAAAAATTACAACAGAAGCTGGTTTGGATGGCAAAGTAATGGATGGCAAAGGATTTATGCTAAAGGTCACGATTGAGAATAAAGAGAAGGATTTCAAAGGTGACTTACTTATTCCTTATTCTCCTAGTTATGATATCGGTGGACAAACATTAGTACCTGTCGATATACCAGCAAACAGCAAGAAAACGTATACTGTAACAATACCAGGGATGTCTTCGGATTCTAACTATACTAGTAATAAAATGAAATTATATCGAGATAGCTGGCAAAAAGACGAGGAAGTAAGTTTTACTGGTGTTAAAGAAGTAAGGCTAAACTTAATTTCAGATCAGACTTTAGGCATTCTTACCGATCAGTATGACAAATTTAAAAATTTGCGAAAGCTTTCAAGCAGTTCCATTATTACGACGGATCTACTTAAAGAAGATATACCAGATCAAGCATTAGGCCTTGAAACGCTAAGCTTTTTAATGGTCGATCAATTCTCCTTAACAGAATTAACAGAAGAACAGCAACTGGCGATTAAGAAATGGATAGAAAAAGGAGGAATCTTAATTACCGGTGCAACGACAAATGGAAAGCAAGCATATGGCAATTTAGAATCACTAATGCCATTGGCTCTTGGAAATGAGGAAGAGATTCCATTGTCTGGAATTGACACAAAAACGAAAGAACAGAAAAAGATAACTGCTTATCGGTCTTCGCTAACAGACGGTTCTGACGCCATAACGATACATAATGAGCATCCACTGGTTGCGAAAAAAAATCTTGGGGAAGGGAAAATTATTCAAACCTCTTTTTCACTTAGTGATTCTACCTTACTGAATTGGCAGGGCTTTAATAGTTGGATGGAGAATCTATTGCAAACAGAGAATACACGGATAACGGCAAATTATCAATATAGTGGGAATCCTTTAAGTAATCTTTACTATCAATTTGTCGAATCAAATGAGTATTTTAAAAGCTCAACGATTACAACTGGTCGTTTATTAATAATACTGGCAGGTTATTTATTAGTTATTGTGCCAATATTGTATTTTGTACTAAGAAAATACGATAAAAGAGAGCATGCTTGGTGGATTATTCCGAGTCTTTCGATTCTTTTATCATTAGGAATGTTTATTACTGGGGCAAAAGATAAAATAAAAAATCCGCAGATAAATGAAATGGGTATCTACCAATATAGCAATAATTATTTATCTGGCTACCAAGCAACAACCCTTTTATCGAATAAATCCGGTGATTTTGCTTTAACCTTTGATCAAGATACATATACTCCTTTTCCTTATTTAGGATATGGAGAGCTGCAAGTTAAAGCTATTAAAAATGAAAAAGTGAAAAATAGTGAAATCATTTTTCCAGAAGTAGAATATTGGTCTAGCCGTACCATGTATGGAAAATCCTCTATGCCAATAGAAGGTGGATTTAGCCATGATTTTGCTGTAACAGAAAAAGATATTTCAGGAACGATAACGAATCTGTATCCATTTGATTTTTCAAAAGTCTTTATCTGGTCAGGTAATGAAAAAATCGAACTAGGTCCTATTAAATCTGGTGAAACAAAGAATGTTCAAGTCACACATAGCAATAAATACTTTTCTAGACCAAGTGGAAATGGCAATGGTTATTATATTTACGATTATAATGGCCATGATTTAAAGGAGTTTAGAGAATTAGTGGTGGAAAGCATGGTATTAAGTACGGATTACTTTAAAAACATATCTACTGGAGAGCCGGTGTTAGTTGCGATTACGAATGAAGATATCGTGGATGTTGGGATTGCTAGCGAAAAGGAAACGAAAAATAGCACTAATTTAATCATGGAGCCGATTATTTTAACCAATCATTTTCCAGGAACATTTACGATAAATGAAGGAAATATGGAACAAAAATTAACCGTTATCGAAGGAGCCATTTATAGTGAGAACTACCAAAATAATGATATTTCATTAGAAGATGGCGAGTATTTATATACACTTCAAATTCCTAAATCGTATGATATAAAATCGCTATCGTTTGATTCATTAACTGTTCATCCAAATGGTAATCCAGGTGTCACATACAATATTTATAATAAAGAAACAGATTCTTATGAAAAAATAACTAGTCTTTTTAAAGTAGATAAAGATAAAGTTTCTGCCTATTTAGATGAAAATAAAATAATCAATATGAAGGTAGTAAAAGCAACGAATGGAGATCCATATATTCAGCTGCCATCTGTTAAGATTAAAGGAGAGATAAAAGAATGATAGAAATTAAAGGTCTTTCCAAAAAGTATGGAAAGTTTACAGCGCTTGAACCGCTAGAACTTCAGATTGAAGAAGGATGTGTGTTTGGGTTTGTTGGTCAAAATGGGGCAGGTAAATCGACGACATTTTCCATTCTTGCTACTTTATTAGCACCTACCTCTGGCACGGCAACTATTAATGGAGCGGATATCATGAAGCAGCCGAAAGAGGTAAGAAAACAATTAGGGTATATGCCTGATTTCTTTGGTGTTTATGATCAGCTAAAAGCAGAAGAATATTTAGATTTCTATGGCGCTAGCTATGGGATTCCGGCAGCAAAAAGAGAAAAATTAATCCCACAGCTATTAGAGCTAGTAAATCTTTCTCATAAGCGAAAGGATTATGTGGATCTTTTGTCGAGAGGAATGAAACAAAGACTTTGTCTTGCTAGAAGCTTAATTCATGATCCGGCGGTTCTAATTCTAGATGAACCTGCTTCTGGCTTGGACCCTCGAGCCAGAATTGAAATGCGTGAGATTTTAAAAGAATTAAAAAATATGGGGAAAACTATTCTTATTTCTTCACATATCTTGCCAGAGCTAGCAGAAATGTGTGATGTTATTGGAATTTTGGATCAAGGGAAACTAGTCGCACAAGGGACGGTATCAGCAATTCAGCAGCAATTGCAAAGTGAAAAAATGATTAGTGTAAAAACACTGGATATGCCAAAAACGATTGCATTTTTAGAAGAAAACCCACGAATTACAAAATTGGAAGTCTTGGAGAATGCTAAAACGATTCAATTCCTGTTTAAAGGCGGAGATGAGGAACAGTTGAGCCTTTTAAAAACAGCAGTTAATATGGAGATTCCGATCATTAGCTTCGCCGAAATGGAAAGTAATTTAGAGGATGTATTTATGGAAATTACAAAGGAGGTTGAATTCTCTTGAAAACCTATTTTATGAATCCTGTATTAAATAAAGAGTTAAAGTTACGCTTTCGTTCAGGGAAAACATTTCTTGGAATCCTGTTTTATCTCCTTGCTCTCTCCTTGCTGATGGTTGCTTTTATGTTTGTACTAAGAACATCGAGCCCAGTTGGTTTTTTCAAACCGCAGGAAAGTCGTATGATGTTCATGTTTTTGGCTTTCTTTCAATTAGGTTTAGTTTTATTTATTACTCCAGGTCTTACTGGTGGAGTAATTAGTAGTGAGCGGGAAAGGCAAACCTTAAGCATTTTGTTAACGACAACGCAAAGCAGTTTTACGATTATTATTGGAAAATTACTTTCTTCTGTTGCATATTTGGTTTTATTAATCCTTGCGAGTCTACCAATATATAGCTTTGTATTTCTATATGGTGGTATCTCCCCGACACAGCTAGTGCAAGTATTTTTCTTTAGCTTATTTACAATCTTAGTTATTGGTAGCTTTGGTGTTTTATTTTCGACGCTGATTCGCAAAACGATTGTCAGCATGGTTACAACCTACAGTGTTACCTTATTTATTGTCGGTGGAACGGTCGTGATATCGCTCATTCTCTTTCAAATGGCAGATATCTATTCTAGTTCAGTACCCAAAAAAGTACCTTCCGTCTATTTTAGCGCGATGTTTAATCCCGGTATTGTGCTAGCAGATATATTTGAACCAACCGTTTCTGATCAAATAAAGGAATGGACAGGAATTAAATTTCCTATATGGGCGGCACATGTCATTAGTTATTGTGTAGTCATTGCGCTTTCGCTGACAATTAGTGTCCGTAAATTACGGGCCAATATGAAAAAAGGGAAGTAGATAATCGTATGGAAAACCACAAACAATATAAGGAATTAGTGAAACCGGTAAGACAGTCCCTAGCAAGAGAATTGATTGCAAAAGAGTTCTGTTTTTTACTTGCGGTTTTAGGAGGAGTTTATCTCCTTCTCTATGTTTTTGCCTATTTTTTTGTGCTTCCGTTTTTATCATCCATTCTTTTTCTAACAGCTTGTATTGGTGTCCTTCTTTTTCTGTTTCGATTATGGAGAAAGTGGCCAACTGAAAAACAGGCTGTAAAACTATATAATCAGTTCGTTTCAGATGATTATGCAACGACTGCCTATGCCTATTTACAGAGTAAGGGCGCTGTAGAACAGTTAGTTGTAAAACAGGCGATATCGGAAATGGAACAGAAGCAATTAGCTGTATTAAAACGGAAGAAAAGCTATTTCTCCCCGAAATTTGTTTTATCAGGAGTTGCTTGTCTTGTTATTTGTGTCCTGTTGCAGCTTTTCCCATCCATTAATATGGAAGCAGCGAAGGAAAAAGAGAATGAGATAAAAACAATGGCTAAAGCGGAAAAAGAATTAGAAAAAGCAATAAAAAAAGAAACAAATCAACAAGTAAAAAAAGAACTTAAACAGGTTCAAAAGGAATTAGAGAAGAAGGATACGGTCGAAAAAACCTTTGCGGAATTGGAAAAACAAGCGAAAGAGCTACAGCTAAAAAAAAGAAAGCTTCAAGAGAAAAGCAATGAACGACAAAAAGCGGAAGCAAAGCTGAATGAAGCTGGCTTTATGTCTCTTTCTAAAGCCATTTCAGAGAAGAATCAAGAATTAGTCAAGAAGGAATTACAAAAAGCAAACGAGCAATATGATCAGTTAACAGATAAACAAAAAGATGCCCTAAATCAATTGACTGGTGGAAATAAGCAGTTAACAGAAGAACAGTTACAGCAGCTATTAGACCAGATGGAAGATTTATTAAATAATGAGGAGCTTCTTGAGCAATTGGAATCTGTACAGACTGAACTAGCTCAAGTAGAAAATCTTCTTAAAAATGAAAGTCTTGCAAATGGAATAACAGTACCTAATTCTAGCACAGTTGCTGATGGATCAAGTAATGATGGTGAGAATTCACCAGAAAATGCAAATGCTAATGGCCAACAAGGGCAGAAGGACAATCACGGCTCTACTAATGGAAATGATGGTAGTGACGGCTCAGGGAATGGGGATGGTTCAGGAACAGGGTCGGGCTCAGGATCGGGCTCAGGCTCAGGCTCAGGCTCAGGAAATGGCTCAGGTTCCGGGAATGGTAGTGGGTCTGGAGGTGGAAATGGCTCTGGAGCAGGATTTGGGGGCGGAAGCAGAGAGTTATTAACTGTCCCAGAAAAAGTAGATGGCAAAGATAACATCGAAGTGGATTCAGGTGAATTAGGGAATGGAAAGCAAGGTCAGGTGATAGAAGGGGAAGGTCCAGTTCTGAAAGGGAGTGTTCGTCCATATGAACAAGTATTTTCAGAATATGAAGCTTCTTATAGGGAAAGTACATCAAGATATACATTACCACATGACTTGGAAAAAATTGTGAAGAATTATTTTACTGATATAAAACCAAATGAAAAGTAGGGGAAAAGATGGAAAAAGAACCAGTAGAACAAGATTTTATCCAAGCAGAGTCTTTACTTAAAAAGGTGAAAGAAGAGATTGGCAAGTTTATTGTCGGCCAAGAAAAAATCACTGATGAGGTACTTTGGAGTATGCTAGCAGGCGGACATGTACTTTTAGAAGGACTTCCTGGTCTTGGAAAAACGATGATGATTCGAACAATTTCGGAAGTAATGAACCTTACCTTTGCACGTATTCAGTTTACGCCAGATTTAATGCCTGCAGATATTACTGGTACGATGGTGCTACAGCCTGATGAGAAAGGCAAACAGCAATTTGATTTTCATGAGGGACCTTTATTCAAGCATATTGTCCTTGCTGATGAAATCAACCGAGCAACACCGAAAACGCAAAGTGCTTTATTAGAAGCAATGGGAGAAAAAACGGTCACCATTATGGGAGAAACGAAAAGATTAGAAGCACCATTTTTTGTATTAGCAACTCAAAATCCTCTCGATATGGAAGGAACATATCCATTGCCTGAGGCCCAATTGGATCGGTTTTTATGTAAATTACATGTAACTTATCCTTCAAAAGAGGAATTAAAAGCAATTATTAAGCGGACTACAGGAACAGACTCAACCACTTTGAATCAAGTTGCCACTGTAGAGAATATTATTCATTTGCAAAGTCTTGTTAAACAAATTCTTGTGGCTGACGATATTTTAGACATTGCAGTAAACATTGTTTCTGCTACTCATCCAGGCTCAGAGGATGTGACAGAATTAGGAAACAATTATATTCAGGCAGGCAGTGGACCAAGGGGGCTACAGTCTTTAGTAACGATGGCAAAAGCTAGAGCGTTAGCCTCTGGAAGATTGCATGTTTCTATTGCCGATTTGCGATATGTGGCACTGCCTGTTCTTAGACATCGAATTCTGCTTAATTTTGAAGGGGAGATTGCGGGGGTTACTCCAGATCAGATCATCGAAGATATTTTGGAAAAAACATTACGTATTGAAGCAGGAAAGGGTCGATGAAGAACTATCATTCCTTATTAGCAAGAATGAATCGAAAAAGCCTGCAAGTTTTGATGAAGGGTACAGGAATGCAAAATGGCAGAAGAAATTCTCATATCCATGGCACTTCCCTGGATTTTGCTGATTATAGAATCTATCATCCTGGTGATGATATCCGCCAAATTGATTGGAATGTCTATGGTCGCACGAATAAGCCATATATTAAAAGATTTCAAGATGAAAAAGAGATTTCTGTTAGAATACTCCTTGATGCTACCTCTTCGATGAAACAAGTCCCTTCTAAATGGGAGTTAGCAAGAGAGCTAGCAGCAAGCTTAGCCTATATTACACTGTCTCATGAGGATCGATTGAGTTTTGCTGCTGTTTCAACAAAGCTTTCCTTTCATCGCAAAGGATCGGTTCATAATAAAAGAACCTTTTACGAAATTGTCGATATGAAGGAGCAGACAATAAATGAAAGCTTTACACAATCATTAATTAGTTCTTTATCAGCGCCGTCACAAATGATTGTTTTGATAACTGACGGTTTGGAAGCATTGTCGTTTTTTGAGGAAAGTTTTAAACGGTTAAACCGTCGAAATCAACAAGTATGGCTGATTCAATTACTAAGTGAGACGGAAATAAATCCGCATCTTTCTGGCGATATACAGTTAGTTGATAGTGAAAATGGAAAAATGGTAGATGTAAGTCTTAATAATTCGATTAAAACGCTTTATAAAAAAAGACTAACACAGCATAATCAGGAGCTAGAAATTCTTTGTGCCACACATGGAATCCGTTATTGTCAAATCAGCGATAAATTAGATATACAAACAATCATTTTACGTGAACTAGCATTTACTGGATTGGTTCAATAATTCTTATTCATTTCGAGCCAAAAGGAGAGAAAAAATGCATTTAGCAAATCCATACTACTTTTTGCTGCTATTTTTAATTGGATTATTTATCCTATTATATTTTTTTCGGAAGAAATATACTAAACAAATCATCCCTTCCAATTTACTTTGGGAGGAAGTTCTTAAGGAAATGAAGGCATCCTCATGGTTACATAAATGGCAAAATAACGTCTTATTCTGGCTGCAGCTTATTTGCTTACTTTTGCTGATGTTAGCACTTGTAGGGCCATATTTTGCTAAAGAGGCGATTAAAGGGGAACAAATCATTTTTATGTTTGATACATCGGCTTCGATGGCCGCAAAGGAAAATGCCTCTAATAGATTAGAAGAAAGCAAAGCTGCTGCGTTAGAAATGATGGAACGTATTCAGCAAAACCAATCTGTCACGGTTCTCGAGGTAAATGATCATCCTAAAATACTTCTACATGATGAGTCAGACCGATATAAAGTAAGTGCAGCGATTAAAGACATAGAGCTTTCCTATACCCATGAAGACTGGCAAAGTGCCACAGAACTAACCGCAAGCCTAGCAAAAGAGGGAAAAACGGCTATTCATATTTTTTCTGACGGAGTAGAGAAGGAAAGGATACAGAGTATTAATTCCTTCTACGTAGAAGTACATAATCAAGAACAGGAAAAGCCAGATAATATTTCGATTTTATCTTTTGGTGTATCAAAAAATGGTGATGGAGTAGCAGGGATTGCTATGGTGGAAAATCAATCAGATTCCCTTAAGACAATACCTTTTCAAGTTGAAAGCGAAAAAACAGTGCTTTATCAGCAAGAGATTGAGCTACAGCCAAAAGAAAGAAAAATAATCGCAATAAACGATTTACCCGAGAAATCTTATTACAATGCCAAACTTACTGCTACAGATGATTATGTAATCGATAATAGGCAAACCGCTGTATTTAATAGACAGATTACAACTATGTATACAGATAAGGAAATGAATCCTTTTTTGGTAAAGGGGTTTGAGGCGATTGGTCTTCGTGTCATCCAAATGGAGGATAAAACAGAATTTTTAACGAAACAGGACAGTATTTTCCTATTATCTGGTTCTACGCTACCTGAAAATATTGGGGCTCCGTTTGTATTCTTTTTTACGGATGGAAAAAAAGAAGAATTACAAACAGAGATAGAACAAAGTGAAGATGAATTATTATTACATGTAGATATGAAGGATGTTTTTATCGCAAGTGCTATAAAGCAAACGATGGAAAGTATGAAACCGATTGTTAAAAGTGGAGAGCTGCCGTTGATTCAAAAAGGGGAAGTAAATAATCAGCCAGCCATATTCATTCAATTTGATTTAAAAGATAGTGATTGGCCATTACACCCAAGTTTTCCGATTCTTTTATACAATATGTATCAATGGCTTTCCTCACAATCCAATTATGTTGGAGATTTTCAGCCTTTAGAATCAAGAACCATTTCATTAACAAATCAAGAATCCGATTGGGATATATATAATGAAAATGACCAATTAGTAGACTCCTTTTCGATGGAAGATGGCTTCCAGGCACCGAAGCTACCAGGTGTTTATCAGCTTACAAATGATTCTGAGCTCCTTTATTTTTCTGTGAATTTAGATGACCGAGAGAAGACCATTGAATCGCAAAAGTCGTTTATATTAAACGAGACCCAACTAAAGGAAAATCAGGTTACAAAAACGGAAAGTGATTGGCTATGGTATGTTTTATGTTTACTTGTTCTTATCATTTTATGTCTGGAATGGGAGGTTTATCGCCGTGCAAATAGAGTTTAAATACCCATTCATTCTATTACTATTCCTTCCTGTTGCTTTTCTTCTTTACCGATATTGGAAGCAGATGAAGCTGATGACAAATAGAAAGGAAAGTCAGGTTATACTCTTTTTAAGAACATGTATTTTTTCCCTATTAATCATTGCGCTTGCTATTCCTCAAATAGTTTTGCCGCAAAAAGAAACACAAGTTGTATTTCTAATGGATCGAAGTGCAAGTGTACAAGATTCAGGAGACCAGCAACTCGAATGGCTGGAAAAAAGCGTGCAAAATAAGAACGAAAAAGATGAATATAGTGTTCTTTCCTTTGGAGAGAAAGCAACCATTGAACAAATGATGGGAAAAGAAGGTCTCCGTTTTCCAAAATGGAATGAGGAGACAGGAAAAGATCATACGAATATTGAAGGGGCCATTAATCTTGCCAGTAGTGTTTTTCCGAATAATAGTGGTGGAAGAATTATTCTATTTACGGACGGAAACGAGACGATGGGGAATCTCACCGAAGCTGCGAAGTTATTAAAAAATCGCTCTATCGAATTAGATACTGTTTTGCTCCAATCGCATTCTTATGAAGATACTGCCGTTAGTGAAATAGAAGTGCCTTCCACTTTATATGAAGGGGAACAAGCGTCGGTTTCTGTAACGATTGAGAGTAATATTGCAAAGAGTGGATTGCTTCATTTTTATGAGAATAATAATAAAATTGTTTCCAAGTCAATTGAAATAAAAGAAGGAACAAATGTTATCCCAATCCAGTTTCCAGTGGAACAGGCTGGATTAGTAACCTATAAAGCGGAACTAGAATTGACGAATGATGCTTACGCTGAAAATAACAAGCTGCAGGTCGTGAATATGGTTAAAACGATTCCGCAAATTCTCTTGGTTCAAAATGATTCAAATAAAGCGCTCGTACAAATCATGGAAGGAGCAGGGTATAAAGTAGAGGTACGTTCATCGATTCAGCTGCCAACCGTACTTTCTGGCTATTTGAATTATCAGTCGATTATTTTTAATAATATTGCTGCAACAGATATTACGGAAAATCAAATGAGTCTTATCGAAAAAAGTGTCAAAGACTTTGGTGTCGGTTTTCTCATGACAGGTGGGGAAGATAGCTTCGGGCTAGGGGGATATTTTCAAACACCTATAGAGAAGCTTCTCCCAGTAGATATGGACATCAAAGGAAAAAAAGAAATGCCTTCAATGGCGTTAATGATTGTTTTAGATCGATCTGGAAGTATGGATGGGCAAAAGTTTTCGTTAGCGAAAGAAGCGGCAGCAAGATCGGTTGAATTGCTTCAAGAGACAGATACGTTAGGGTTTATTGCTTTTGATGATAAACCATGGGTGATAGTGGAGCCTAAGCCTTTGAAAAATAAAGAAGAAGTAGTAAATAAAATTCGTTCTGTTCCAGTTGGTGGAGGAACTGAAATATATGGGTCATTAGTGGAAGCTTATGATCAAATCAGTGATTTAGATGTAAAAAGAAAACATATCATTTTACTCACCGATGGACAATCTGCGACGAATAATGATTACGAAGAGCTAATTAATGAAGGCAGTAAGAAAAATGTTACGATGTCAACGGTAGCTTTAGGCGCAGATGCGGACCGAAATTTGTTGGAGGAATTAGCAAAGCTTGGGGCAGGGCGTTTTTATGATGTACAGGATTCAACGGTTATTCCTTCCATTTTATCAAGAGAAACTGTTATGGCGACAAGAACCTATATTGAAGACAATCCATTTTATCCTAATATTAAATCTGGCTATGGATGGGATTCGTTGTTTAGTCAAGGAATTCCCCAGATGAATGCCTATATCGCAACAACACCCAAAGCAGAAAGCACCGTTCCGATTGAAAGCACAAAGGAAGATCCGATATTAGCAGAATGGCAATACGGTTTAGGTAAGACGATAGCTTTCACTTCTGACGTAAATGGTGCATGGAACGGGGATTGGGCTCGCTGGAACCAATGGAGCAGCTTTTTTACAAAAGTGGTCGCGAATACTTTGCCACAGTACGATTCAGAAGCGTATTCTTTATCTGTCGAAAAAGAGCAGGATCGAACCTATTTATCCGTTTCAGCAGATAAATTATCGATGCTCCCGATTGAAACAACCATTATTTCAGAAAGAGGAGAAGTGGTTGAAGGAAATACAAAAATGATTGCCCCTGGAAAATATGAGGTGGATGTTGACAATGATCCAGGTCTTTATTTTATTCATGTCAAACAGACGGATGAGGATGGAAATGTCACCGTTTACCAATCAGGCTTTACCGTCCCTTATTCTGATGAATATTTAATTACCGGAGCCAATGAAGAAAAGGTAAACGAGCTTCTGGCAATAACTGACGGCTCTCAGCTAGAAAAAGAATCACAAGCATTTCGACCGCTAAAGAATCCAGTTAAACAAAAGCAGGAGATTACAGAAGTTTTGCTGTTCATTAGTTTCCTGCTTCTATTGATAGAAATTGCCATTAGAAGATTAGGATTACCAGTTAAATTCCTTGCTGTGTTTGAAAAAAAAGAAGGTGTTAAACGGCAAAAGACCTTTAAGCAAAAGATCAGCTCAGCACCTAGAGAGACACCAGTATCTATAGGGAAAGAGGCACAGCTGGATTCTAATAGAGAAACAAATAAAAAACAAGCAAAACCACCGAAAAAGACGAAAAAGCTAAATACAAAGGAAGAGAACGAAAACCATTTGGATCAATTGTTAGAGATGAAGCGGAAGAAAAAACGATGAGATAGGTTGGTATGATACGAACTGCGGGTATACTTTAAAAGTTATCTGCAGTTTTTTATGGAAGCAGCGGTTTAGGTTATAAACTGGTTTATAAGTAACAGAGGAGCGTTCTTTGAGCCCGAACCGTAAGGAAAAGAAGAGGAGAAGGTAACATAGAAACCTTATAAAAGCCCATTTGTATTTATTAAAAACAAACTAGGGAAGAGACAACATTAAATTGTCGCATTTTTAAAAGTATCTCAGTCAGCCCCCCTACTAGTTTGTACAACGATAACCAGGCGCTTCCGCTTTTCAATTAGTCCAGCTCCGGGTGCCCAGGGGCTGATGGGCTTCACGATGCTACCCTACGATAAGTCAACATCAGTTCACTGCCGTTCACTGTGTTTCCTATATCTCAGGAATCATCGCTCCACCCCACACGCCCCTAAACGGGCACCCTCCGCTTTTCAATTTGTAAAGATATTTTCTTGACATCTTTTTTTCTGGTGTGTAAAATAGTCGATGTAAAGGCTTTTGACTTAACACGGGGGTATTATTCGATGCTTGAGAAAACAACGAGAATGAATTATTTATTTGATTTCTATCAGTCGTTGTTAACACCGAAGCAACGAAGCTATATGTCTCTTTACTATTTGGATGATTACTCTCTTGGGGAGATTGCTGCTGAGTACAATGTAAGCCGTCAAGCGGTGTATGACAACATTAAACGTACAGAAGCAATGCTAGAAGAATATGAGAATAAGTTATTATTACTTCAGAAATTTCAAGAGCGTCAAGTTCTTTTTGAAAAGATGAAAAAAATGCTAGAACATGATACCTTATCTATATCTGCGTTGCGAGAGGCAGTAGAGGAACTAGAGAAATTAGATTAAGGAGGCTGACGTATGGCATTTGAAGGTTTAGCTGACCGACTGCAGAACACGATGCAAAAAATCCGTGGAAAAGGGAAAGTAAATGAAGCGGATGTAAAAGAAATGATGCGTGAAGTACGTCTTGCGCTTCTTGAGGCAGACGTAAACTTTAAAGTGGTAAAAGACTTTGTCAAAAAAGTAAGTGAACGTGCAGTTGGACAGGAAGTGCTAAAAAGCTTAACTCCTGGACAACAAGTTATTAAAGTAGTAAAAGAAGAGCTTACGGAATTAATGGGTGGAGAAGAAAGCAAAATTGGTGTGAATAAACGTCCTCCAACTGTCATTATGATGGTCGGACTTCAAGGGGCGGGGAAAACAACAACCACTGGTAAGCTTGCAAATTTACTGCGTAAAAAACATAATCGTAATCCACTATTAGTAGCTGCAGATATTTATCGTCCTGCTGCGATTAAGCAATTGCAAACATTAGGAAAACAGCTTGATTTTCCAGTTTTTTCACTAGGAGACCAAGTTAGTCCTGTTGAAATTGCAAAGCAAGCGATTGAAAAAGCGAAAGAAGATCATCATGATTATGTATTAATTGATACAGCAGGTCGTCTTCATGTAGATGAAGCCCTAATGGATGAATTAAAGCAAATCAAAGAACTTGCAAACCCAGAAGAAATATTACTAGTTGTCGATGCAATGACAGGGCAAGATGCTGTCAATGTAGCCGGAAGCTTTAACGAGCAGTTAGGATTAACGGGAGTTGTCTTAACAAAGCTTGATGGTGATACACGTGGGGGTGCTGCGCTTTCCATACGTTCTGTTACAAACACACCAATTAAATTTGTTGGTTTGGGAGAAAAAATGGACGCGCTTGAAACATTCCATCCTGAGAGAATGGCTTCTAGAATCCTAGGAATGGGTGATGTGCTTAGCTTAATCGAAAAAGCGCAAATAAACGTGGATGAAGAAAAGGCGAGAGAATTAGAAAAGAAAATGAAATCAGATTCATTTACCTTTGACGATTTTCTTGATTCCTTAAGCCAGGTGAAAAGCATGGGACCACTTGACGAATTAATTAAAATGATGCCAGGTGCGAACAAAATCAAAGGCTTAAACAATATGAAAGTGGACGAAAAGCAAATTGCACATGTAGAGGCAATCATTAAGTCCATGACTAAGCAAGAAAAAGAACATCCAGAGATCATCAATTCTGGCAGAAGAAAGCGTATTGCAAAAGGAAGCGGTAGAACCGTTCCGGAAGTAAATCGACTTTTAAAACAGTTTGATGACATGAGAAAAATGATGAAGCAAATGACCAATATGGGTCAAAAGGGCAAGAAAAAAGGTAAATTAAAATTACCTTTCAACCCGTTCTAACGACAGTTTTTTATATAAAATTGGCTTCGTTTGTCCATTGAAATTGGGCGAAAACAGACTGTTAGAGGGCGTAAATAAAGATTTTTAACACTGACAAGAAAAAACACTTTACAAAGTGTTGGAGTATCTGATAATATACTATCTTGTGTGAAACTATTCGGAGGTGCAATATTAAATGGCAGTAAAAATTCGTTTAAAAAGAATGGGAGCAAAAAAATCTCCTTTTTATCGTATCGTAGTAGCAGATTCTCGTTCACCACGTGATGGACGTTTCATTGAAACAGTAGGAACTTACAATCCGGTAGCAAACCCAGCTATCGTGGAAATCAACGAAGATAAAGCTCTACAATGGTTACAAAATGGTGCAAAACCATCTGATACAGTACGTAACCTATTCTCTAACCAAGGTATTATGGAAAAATTCCACAATATCAAAAACGCTAAATAATTTTTGATGCAATGAAAGAGCTTATAGAAACGATTGTTAAGCCCCTTGTTGATTTTCCAGAGGAAGTGGCCGTAACTGTAACAGAAGAGGATAATCGTATCACTTACTTGCTTTCTGTCAACGAGAATGACATAGGAAAGGTAATAGGGAAGCAAGGGCGAGTAGCGAGAGCCATTCGAACGATTGTTTATGCAGCAGGATCATTACAACAAAAGAAAATTATTGTTGATATTAGAGATTAAATGAAAAGGAAGGAGGGGGAACCCTCCTTCCTTTGTTTTTTAGGAGAAATATGGGTTTGGCTGATTAGTGCGCTTCTTTGGCTGATATCGATGGAGATTTGGCTGATAAATAATTATTTTGGCTGATAAACATGTTACATTGGCTGATATATTAAACTTAAGTGCTAGCATTTCTTCAGAAGTAGCTGTAGTGTTGGTAAAATGATTGATAATTTACTTGTATTTAGACGAAAAATGCAATATATGTTACCTTGTTAGTAGTATGTACAAAGGTTGTCATCTGTTAGGAGGAAGTATATGAAGATTCTTCAGTCTGTAACAGTAAAACAAGTTTTAACAGAGAAAACGCGAAAGTCCATTTCTGAACGATATCGGCAAGAAATAGAGCAACTAGAAAAAGAAGTACAACAGCTTCATTTTGAAGAAAGAAAACAATTGAAAAATCACCCTTCTGGTTCGGAAATTAAACGTTTTTTTCGAAAGGAAGTTACAAATAAATTAGAGAAACAAAAAACGATAGAGTTTCAATTAAATCAATTACATATACTACCATTAGGGACAGAAATCAAGGAGCAAGAAGTAATGGCTGTTGTTGATGTTCAGGTGGGGCAGGCTTGGGAAAATACAAATAAGTCAATTATTGTAAAAGATGGAACAGTGGTTGATATTCGATAGAGGTGAATGCAATGGAGAAATGGTTTAATGTTGGTAAAGTTGTCAATACACATGGGATAAGAGGAGAAATTCGTGTTATTTCTCGTACTGATTTTCCAGAAGAACGCTACAAAATTGGGAATACGATTTATTTTTTTCAGACAGATAAAGCGAATCCGCTTGAATTGAAAATTAAAGGCCATCGAGAACATAAGAACTTCAATCTGCTTACATTTGAAGGCTATGAAAATGTGAATGATGTGGAATTTATGAAGGGCGGCCTTTTAAAGGTGCCAGAGAGCTTTCTTGGAGAACTTGCAGAAAATGAGTATTATTTTCATGAAATTATCGGTTGTAAAGTGGTAACCGTAGAAGGGGAAGAGCTTGGAGAAATTACGGAAATCTTAACACCGGGAGCGAATGATGTGTGGGTTGTGAGAGGCCAAGATAAAAATGAAATCTTGATTCCATATATCGAAGAAGTAGTGATGAAAGTAGATGTGCAAGAAAAACTAGTTGTAATAGAGCCAATGGAAGGGCTGTTTTCTTAATGAAGATTGATGTACTTACATTATTTCCAGAGATGTTCGAAGGGGTTCTTCATAGTTCTATTTTAAAGAAGGCAGAAGAAGGCGAAAAAGCTGCGTACAATGTCGTGAATTTTCGCGATTACGCTGATAATAAGCATCAAACCGTTGATGATTATCCGTACGGAGGAGGTGCTGGAATGGTATTAAAGCCCCAGCCGATATTTGACGCTGTTGGTGCATTAACAGCAAAAAAGGAAGGAACCAAGCCTCGTGTCATTCTAATGTGTCCTCAGGGAGAAAGATACACGCAAGCAAAAGCGGAAGAACTGGCCAAAGAGGAGCATTTAATCTTCATTTGTGGTCATTACGAAGGATATGATGAAAGAATCAGAGAGCATTTGGTAACAGATGAAATCTCCATTGGTGACTATGTCCTAACTGGCGGTGAATTGGGCGCAATGGTTGTCATTGACAGTGTTGTACGGCTATTGCCAGGTGTACTGGGGAAAGAAGCATCCCATGTAAATGATTCGTTTAGCACTGGTTTGTTGGAGCATCCTCATTACACTCGACCAGCTGATTTTCGTGGTATGAAGGTTCCGGATACACTGTTATCTGGAAATCATGCTCATATAGATGAATGGAGAGAAAGGGAATCTTTCCGAAGAACGGTTGAAAGACGTCCGGATTTACTAGATAATTATCCGCTGACAGAGAAGCAGAAAAAGCTTGTAAAGGAGTTAAAAAAGCAACATCATCCAAGTTAACATAATACAATTATATTAAAAATAGCAAAGTTCTATTATTTTTAGAAAAAATATTGCTGTTATTATAGTTTTATGTTAAGATAACACTTGTGACTTAAACAGATGGATTTCTGTGAAGAGTCTTATAACGATGTTCCGCTGCAAGTGGTCTCCATTATGAGTGCAAGAGCGTCTGTTGGAAGGAGTTGAAAACGATGCAAAAATTAATAGAAGAAATTACAAAAGAACAACTTCGTTCTGATCTTCCTTCGTTCCGTCCTGGTGACACTGTACGTGTACACGTGAAAGTTGTTGAGGGTACTCGTGAACGTATTCAGTTATTTGAAGGTGTTGTAATTAAGCGTCGTGGTGGTGGTATCAGCGAAACTTTTACAGTACGTAAAGTTTCTTACGGAGTTGGCGTTGAGCGTACATTCCCTGTTCACACACCTAAAATTGCGAAGCTAGAAGTTATCCGTCGCGGTAAAGTACGCCGTGCGAAACTTTACTACCTACGTAACCTACGTGGTAAAAAAGCTCGTATTAAAGAAATTCGATAATTGTTACCAAAAAAGAGCTTGTTCTTGTAACAAGTTCTTTTTTATATCTTACTTTCCAATTTTACTTCATCCAGAAATTCCGCTAAAATATATCATGTTAGTGAAGCGTTCAATCATACATAAATAACTACCTATATTGTTCAGTTAAGGATTGGTGAAAGGTATGGCAACTGAAAAGAAGAAGAAAAATGAAGTATGGGAATGGAGTAAAGCATTAATTATCGCTGTTTTACTCGCCTTTGTCATTCGATATTTTTTATTTGCTCCCATTGTAGTAGATGGAGAGTCTATGCAGTCAACATTGCTTGACCAAGATCGAATGATTGTAAATAAAATAAACTATAAAGTAAGTGAACCAAAGCGTTTTGATATTATTGTTTTTCACGCGCCAGAAGGCAAAGATTATATAAAAAGAGTAATTGGCTTGCCGGGAGATACGATTGAGTATCGAGATGATGTGTTATATGTCAATGGACAAGCTTATGAAGAGCCCTACTTGGAACATAATAAGGAAGGGCTAAATGGACTACTAACGGAGGATTTCACTGCAACCGTACCAGAGGATGAGTTATTTGTAATGGGTGACAACCGCAGAAATAGCAAAGATAGCCGCCATATTGGTACAATTGGCTATGATAAAATAATTGGCAGTACAAGTGTTGTATATTGGCCGATTTCCGATTTAAAAATAGTAGAATAATGTAAGTGGAAGAAATAGAGGTGCAAGATGACTATACAATGGTTCCCGGGGCATATGGCGAAAGCCAGAAGACAGGTAACGGAAAAATTAAAGCTGGTAGATATTATATTTGAATTAGTGGATGCGAGAATTCCTCAATCATCTCGAAATCCCATGATTGATGAAATCATCCAGCATAAACCGAGAATTGTGTTATTGAACAAAGCAGATATGGCAGATAAAGAACGTACAAAAGAATGGATAAACTACTTCAAAAAGCAAGGTATACAAGCGCTTGCGATTAATTCACACGCAGGGGTAGGAATGAAGGAAATTACTGCTTTAGCAAAAGTAGTTTTGGCGGAAAAATTTGATCGCATGAAAGCAAAAGGAATTAGACCACGAGCAATTCGAGCAATGATTGTCGGAATTCCGAATGCAGGTAAATCTACCCTGATTAATCGATTGGCGAAAAAAAACATTGCCAAAACAGGAAATACACCAGGTGTAACGAAAGCACAGCAATGGATTAAAGTAGGCAAAGAAATGGAGCTATTAGATACACCAGGAATATTATGGCCGAAATTTGAAGACCAAGAAGTTGGATTAAAGCTTGCTTTAACGGGAGCAATTAAAGATACTATTTTAAATTTACAAGATATTGCTATCTTTGGACTACGCTTTTTGGAAAAAGAATATCCAGAACGTTTAAAAGAAAGATATGATTTAGATACGATTCCAGAGGATACGGTTGAACTGTTTGATAAAATCGGCACATTTAGAGGAGCATTATCAGGCGGCGGTATGATTGACTATGATAAAGTGACAGAATTAATAATCCGTGATATCAGAAGTGAAAAATTTGGACCTTTGACATTTGAAAAAACAGAAGATATGTAAAAAGCTCTCAAAGAGAAGTGGCTAAAATCAGACACTTCTCTTTTCTATGTAAAGAGTAGGAGATAAATTTCTAATTTTCATAGTTATAAGGAGAGAAGAAATTTTGTGTCTGAAATGGAAAAATAACGGCCAACATTTTCGGAAGCGAAGTAAAAGCATACCGAACAGATTAAAATAAATAAAATCATCCATAAACCGATATAAATATCGAGGTGTAAAAAATGAAATTAGCAACGATGAAAGAAATAAAAGAGACGCTAGAAGGGATAAAGGAAGTTAATGACCCTTTTATCCTTGAATTACGAAAGGACGAGAGAAAAGGGGCTCAGAAGCTTCTAGAAGCATGGGAGAAGCGTATCGTAAAGGAACAGAAGCTTCATGACCATTTCGTCAAGATGAATCGTTATGAAATAGAAATAAGAAGCAAGGGATATACATATATTGCAGGCATTGATGAAGTAGGCAGAGTTATGTGACTTTAGAAAAGAGTGTCTAACTAAAAGATATGTTACCAATAATTTGTTTGACTAACTATAGGTTATTATCTAGAATGAATATAGTTATATATATCACCTGAAGAGGTGATTTTTTTTATTTAGTGGGATGTTTAGGTCGGGGAGAAATAGAACTAAGTTCTGTATTAGTGAAAGATTTAGACTCTGAACTATACAACTTTAGTAATTATAGAAAACTATAGCTGGATAGATATGATTAAATATATGAGAGTTATTAAGAGATTTAAAGAAGATATAATTTAAAGCATTCAGGATATATAAAATTGGTAATAAGCAGTTAGAAGGGGAGTATGAATGATGTTTATCTGTGGAGTGGATGAAACAGGTAGAGGTTCGGCAATTTCAGGAGTATGGGTTTCAGCGTGTATTCTTAATCCAGACAAACCTATTGAGGGGTTAAGAGACTCAAAGAAACTGTCTGCTAAACGACGGGAAGAGCTGGCTGAAGAAATTAAAGATAAAGCACTTTGCTGGAGTATCGAAATAGCATCTCTTGAGGAAGTAGAAACCCTTAATGTTTTGAACGCTACTCTTCTTGGGATGAAGAGGGCCATAGAAGGGTTGCATATTATGCCTAATAAAGTCTTTGTCGATGGGAATAGATTACCTAATATTGATATTCCGGCTGAAGCTATTGTGAAGGGTGACGATTTGATCCCTGCAATTAGTGCAGCTTCTATTTTAGCTAAAGTAGAACGGGATAAAGCAATTAAGGAGTTACATGAGATTTACCCTCAATATGGCTTTGATAAGCACAAAGGTTATTTAACAAAAGCCCATATGTTGGCTTTACATGAGTATGGACCTTGCCCTATCCATCGAAAAACATATAGTCCTATTCGCGAGTTAATGGATAAACAATTGGAGCTGTTCTGATGGCAAAAAAGGCTCAGTTAAAGAAAACGGTGAAAAAAAAGGCTGAAGAACAACAGGGTGTAGGCTCTCCTTTACTTGATGTTTCTGAGGAAACCATTCTATCAAGATCTGCTGCAAGAGAGTATTTGCCTTCTGTAACATATGTAAATAACTATCAGACAAAAGATAGAGGAAAAGTGGCTGTATATACAGTCGATTTATCTGAATTAGTAAATAAATATCCAAAAAATAAGTCTTTAATTGAGCAACTTATAATAGGTATGAACGAATGTATAGTACCAGATTGTAGCAGAACTACTATTGATGCAAATGCTATAGGAATTAGAATTTTTATTGAGTTTCTAAATAGCGACAAAAATTTGAGTAATAATTCTGTTACAAATGTAAATGACATTAACATAATAGTTGCTAAATCATTCTCTAATTACTTACGAAGTACCTATCCTAATGAAAGCCGTAGTCGTAAATGGTTTGCGTCAATTAGACGAAATGTGCAACGATTACAAGAGTTATATCCAAAAGAACCATCAATAGGAGTTGGTTTTCCTTGGCCAAATGGTCCGGGAAAAAAGGAAGGTACAATAGAGGGATATCACCCCAGAGAAATGAAAGTACTAATTGATGCTTGTATAAAGGATATAAGGGACATAAAGAGTTTTCATCAGGCCTATCTAAGTCTTGATGAAGAACTTGTAACAGATGAATGGAATATAGAAAATTTTATGTATTATCTTCATGAGGGTGTATTGAGAAGTGAGAAAAGCTCTGCTAAGAAAAAGCCATCTAAAAGAGGGATTATAAAAAAACTTATTAGTGGAAGCCCAAATGCTCAGAAAGCGATGGAAGAACTAGGTTACACAATTGAGTTGCTACAAGATTTATACATACGAAGGGGACCGGAATTAGCTGACCGTGGACGTTATCCATTTGCGACCCGAATATCCCAAAGACCTGACCGAGAAAGAGCCATATCACAATTTAATTTAGCTTTAGGCACATTAAAGAAACAGTTTCCACTATTTCCTTATTATTTGCCTATTGACAAGGCTAAGGGTCTGTTAAATGAAAACAGTCTTACAATTCAAAGGTCTAAAAGTCCATTGGCATATATGGCTAACAATGCTGTGTCTTATAGTAGTCGTAAAATTAAATTCATGAAGGGAACCTTGGGGAAAATGGCAGTGTACGCTGCGAAGCATTTTGTAACCGATACCTTGTATCCATTTTTCCTTCTAGCCCTAATAAATACGGGATGGAATGTTGAAAGTTTACTCTCAATAAGTGATGATGTGGATGCACATATAACACCGGATTTAATAGATCCTGAAAATTATGTAATAATTCATGGAAGAAAAGTCCGTGGTTCAAATGGCAGTGAATTTTCAAAGGTGACACGTCGCTCGAATAAAAACAAAATGTTAGACACTTATCAGCTACTCAAATATGTTGAAAGCATAATTACCCAATATAAGGATAGCCCTTACTACAGGCCGGGGCATTTATGGCAATTTACTATATCAGAAGCTAAAAAAGATCTTATTTCTTCATTCAATGAACACCCTTCCCTTACATTAATTAGTAAAAGGTTTGTTAATCGTCACAATTTTAAATATTTTTCAGATACAACCGGGATTTCTCATCCCAAGGTTCGATCTGGTTATGTAACAATAAAACAACTTTTAGGTGACACTGAACATAAACTTAGTGAAGATCTAAGTCATAATGAACTAGGTACTATCAATCATTATATATCTGATGAAAGTACCAATCTTGTACTTAATTCAAAGATAAAGGAGATTCAAAAGCAATTTGTTAAAGACCTGACCAATTTAAAAGTTCGTGTAGTGGAATCAACCTCACTTCGATCTTTACGTGACGCTATCAATGAGGCAAAGACAGAGCAAGAAAAATTGCAACTTATAAAAAAAGAAGCCGTTAATCACCACTTGAATGAAAAAACGATAGTTCACTTACTAGATGCAGGTTCGCAAAAGTATATTCTAGCTTGTGAAGACGCTATGAACCCGTCGTGGCCGGGGTGCGGTGATTATGTTGGTGAAGGTAAGAAATGTAAGTATTTCAATAAGTGCGCTCTGTGTAAACAAGCTATTGTTTTCCCGGAGACTCTGCCATATATTGCTCGGAGAATCCTAGATTTGGATAAATTAAAAAAGTCACTTAGTTCTTCTGATTGGGTACTTCAATACGGTGATGAGTATGATGCATGGAATCAAATTTTAGAATATTGGAACAATAAGGACCAAGTAAAAAATGCATGGGAATTGGCTAGGATGGGTTTTGTAGTATTACCACAGATAATGAGAGGTGTTTAGAATGGGGAATAGTCTGTATGACATAGCCATTGACCAAATAGCAGAAAAATATAAGGCAGAACTTATGGCTGAAGAAGATATTGATACTGTTAATCCTCAACATGAAGAAGATACTTTAGATGAGATGTATGCTAATTTCTATAGCCTATCAGAGATCCCAATTGATAAGGTACAAGATTTTAAGGTTAGTAAGCTAAGCACGTTTAAAGATAATCTATGGGATTGGAGGGAAGAAGGAAGCCCTATTTATAAAGATAATTGCTATTATTCTTGGGACAAAGAAATTGCGGAGGGTGTTTACCTACTTTCAGATGAAAACAAATACCTATGCCGTTTGCTCAAAATGATAGCATTTTATTCCTTGCCTCAAAATGCTTGTTTACAAAATATAAAGTCTTTTAATACCTCGAAAGTAATTATAGAGCAGCTTCAAATTTTAGGGAAATTTCTTTATAAACATAGACTTTTTATTGATATTCATGGAAATGGGTCTTTTACTAACACTTTTTACTTAACAAAAGAACATTTTATAGATTTTATCAATAAAGATTTGAAAGAACCTCGTGTTATTTATGAATTCGCAAAACAAGTTAAACATTGGGAAGAATTATCTATAAGTAAGTTGATTCCGGTAAATTATCGCTTGAATTTTAAACCATTCGATGCTGATATGTATTTAAAACTTGCTAGAGAATTTGAAGATAATAAGCGTGAGTATTTACCTATTTCAATGGATACACTTTCGGTGCTAGTACCTTATTGCATAGATTTAATTGAAAATAAGTCTTCCGAAATTTTAAAACTCTATAGTATCCTTTGGCCCACTATTGCTGGTGGGGAAATAGCTAAAAGTCAGTCCTTTGAATGGAGTGAGGCTATTTACAGTTTATTGAAAATGGATTTGAAAATATTAGATCTTCAAAACTATAAATTCACAGATTCTACTCAAATTACATTGAGCAAAGACTCAAAAAATAAACTTATAAATGCTATTAAGGTTCACCAAAATTGGTATAAGTCTAATCTAAGTTATATTCCTAATATTAGGAAAATGAAAAATAGTGAAATAGTAAATAAAGCTTTGGAACTTGGGATTGAATTAGAGAGTATAGACACTACTATTGTATATGATCTATTTAAAATAAAGATAAAGGCTATGGAACGTAAGCCCCCAATCAAACAACGCATATAAACACGCAGTGCCTCCTGGTACGATGAATGTATCAATTTAAGGAGGTGCTTTTCATATGCCAGAACAAAAACTAACAATCGTCCCCGTTACATTACATTCCGAAAATAAGGTTTCATATTCATCCACGTCATCAGCAGCCTCTTCCAGTAACGCTTGCACGATCAAAACGGCAAGCATAGAAATCTCCTTCAACAACGGCGTGGATCAGCACATCATTCAAACGGTTATGAGGGAGCTGAAACATCTGTGAAACACGACTATACAAGTGTTAAAAATATATATATCATTTGTGGAAAAACTGACATGCGTAAAGGGATTGATGGATTAGCGACACTGATTCAAGATTCTTTTGAACTGGACCCATATGGTGATTCCATTTTCTTATTTTCAGGATGGAGTAAGGATCGGTATAAATGTTTGTATTTCGATGGTGATGGCTTCGCCATGCTTTATAAACGTTTGGATAAAGGCAAACTTCAATGGCCAAAAGACGAAAATGAGGTGCGAAAACTTTCCCAACAGGAGGTTAGGTGGCTGCTTGAGGGGTTATCGATTCAGCAACCAAAGGCCATTCAAAAATCACAAAAAGGAGTATTCTAAACCTGCTAGAAATGTTGATTTAAAGCTATTTTTAAGTTTTTTTTCATGTTGAAAATGTTATAATATAACTATAACTTATGTGAACGAAAAGTGGTGAAATAAATGGTTAATGCTTCTTCCAATAACAATAATCCATATGAGAAATTAATTCGACTTCTCGAAGAACAATTGGCTCATTCCAATCAACAAAACAAAGATTTATCGAAAAAGCTAGATCGATCAACTAAACAGATTGAAGCGTTAACCGATCAAGTACGCCATTTAACTAAGCTTTTATATGGATCAAAAACCGAAAAATCGAAATATAACCTACCAGATGGGCAAGGCTCATTATTTGATGATGACCCGGATTTTAGCGAACCTGAGCACACAGAAGAACAAAGCCAACAGACAATTTCTTATACTGTTGTACGAAAAGTTACATCAAAAAAACGAAATGATTCCTTGCATGATGGTATTGAAGTAGAAGCTATTCACCATTATCCGGAAAATACAATCTGTGACTGTTGCCAAGAGCCAATGATTGAAATTGGCAGTACAATCGTACGTGAAGAAGCAACATTTATTCCTGCCAAAATGATGAAAGTACAGCACGTTGAACATGCGTATGAATGTAAAGGCTGTAAAGTGGATTCATCACAGCCAGCACAAATTAAACGCGGGAAAGCACCTCAACCAGCGATTCAGCGTAGCATGGCAAGTCCTAGCGTACTTGCCAAAGTTATCTACGATAAATTTGTACAATACTTACCTCTTTACCGTCAGGTAAAAGAATGGGATCGCTATGGATTGGATACCAATGATAAAAATCTCTCGAATTGGGTTATCCGTGCAGCACACGATTGGCTCTTACCTGTTTACGAACGAATGAAAGAGTTGATGATGTCTAAATCAGTTTTGCATGTCGATGAAACATATGGACAAATTATCAACCGATCGGATGGCAAATCAGGCCAAGCCAATGCCTATAATTGGGTGTTTCGAAGTGTGCCAAGCCAAGGGCCAACAATGACTCTCTTTCAAAGTGCATTATCTCGAGCTCGATCTGTCCTTGAAAGTTTCATTAAAGGCTTTTCTGGTACGATCATTTGCGATGGTTATTCCGCCTATGATAAGTTGGAAGGCGTTACCTTCGCAAATTGTTGGGCGCATGTTAGGCGTTACTGGCTTAAAGCAGAAAGCAAAAATGGCCAAATCGGAGTGAGCTATTGCGACGAATTATATCGACTCGAAAGGAAATTTAAACATTTGTCTCCGAGTAAACGAAGGAAAGAACGCCAAAAATACTCAAAGCCAATTGTAGATAAATTTTTTAAGTGGGTTGAAACGTCACCATTCTACGGAAAAAATGCTTTGGCTAAAGCAGCTGAATACACATTGAACAGGGCAAATGGACTTAAAGCATTCCTGAATGATGGGCGAATTGAAATAGATAATAATCCGGCCGAGAAGGCCATTCGTCCCAACGTTATAGGAAGAAAAAATTGGCTTTTTAGTGTAAGTGAAGCTGGTGCAAAAGCGAATGCCGTCTGTTTGAGTATCGCTGAAACTACCAAAAGTAACGGCGTTGATTTCTATAAATATATAAAAAAACTTTTTACGGATCTACCAAATCTCAGCATCCAACAAAACCCTGAGATATTAGATCAATACATGCCCTGGTCAAAAATAATTCAGGGAGAATGTAGCAAATAAATGAAATAGCCGTAATTCGATTAAAAAAATCAGAATTCACGGCTATTTGTAATGCGTACCGAAAAGGTACGCTATTTTTATAATTCGGGCTTACTATGGAACTTGTAACGGAGATAAGAAATTCATGTGTAGCCATTCTTTTTTTGGTTACAGGAATGAGAAATAGTGAAATGTACCTTCTTGAAGCCGGTGATTGTTGGCAAGTTAAAGGCTCAGAAGATGATTTTCGGATTAGAATAATAGTTTCTAAAACTTCTGAAGGATCTACTGGTGATCCTGTAGTCCTTCCAGTACCGGAAATAGCATATAAAGCGTTTAAATGCTTAGAGGCGTTAACTGAGCAGGCACGTATATGGGGGAAATCAAATAAGCTGATGATTAGCCCTACTTCAAATTTCGGAAAAGAGATACTTGCTCGAAGTATCAATCAATTTCTTACAAGTTGGTGTAAGAAACTTAGAATAGAACACATCCATCCTCATCAGTTTCGTAAAACAATTGCTATGTTTGCAATTTATCAAAATCCGAACAACATCAGTGTTATCAGGAGACTATTTTCCCACAAGAGTCTAGCAATGACGCTATCATATATCGTGAAAATGCCCGGGATGGCTGAAGAGATTAAACTAGCTGTTATTGAAAAAAATAAAGAGCTACTTAGCGAGTTACTTGAGGCTTTAGACAAAAAATGTATTGGTGGTATAGCAGGAAATAGGATTAAAAGATTAGCTGATGAGTCAACGATATTTAAGGCCAAATTGAATGATGACGGTTGGGAGGGGCTTGAGCAGTATATTCAAATTTTACTACAGGACGGTTTAAACATTTTGCATCGGACATCTTTTGGAGCAATTTGTACAAATACTCATTCTGGATTAGTTCATTTAGCGCCGGAATCTTGTAATTGCAATGTTACGGATTGCAATTGGTCTGTATTCACCTATAACTCGATAGAAGACCTTGAAGATACTATCAAATTTCATGCGAATTTTATAAAAGATGAATATTGTAGTGAGAGTCAGAAGCGTTTTTCGAACAAAACTATAAGAGATTGCATTGAAAGGTTGTACGAATTAAAAGGAATTGATTATGTAAAAAGATGTTTTCCTGATTTTGCAAGAGAAAATTTCCTGAATTCGGAGGCAGGAGGGCATAATTATGGCGAACAAAATATTAAAGCATGATGAAGCACTTAAATTAGTTTATACTGTAATTGCTTCTTTACGAGAAAGTGGAAAGGAAAAAATAACGATTACAGAGGTAGCTGAAATCTCTGAGGTTAGTCGTGCAACGATCTACTCGAAACACCCCGATTGGGCTGAAGTACGTGATGTCATAAAAAGCAATAAGCCCTCTTCGCAGCTCAAGCTAGCTTCGATAAAAAAATATGAACAAACCAAGTGGCAAATAGAAGCTCAACGACTTGAACATGAATTAAGAATTTGCCAAGAAAAGTTGGAATTCATAAGTGGACAGGCTGATAATGTATTCCAGAAACTCCTAGATGAACTTCATAAATATATGTACCTTGCTAAAAAAACACCTGAACAAATAGAACGAGAAACCAATACTCTTATCGAGTTAAAAGAACTAAAAGAACGTTGTGAATTCTATGAAACAGAGATTAAAAGATTAAAAGTTGATTCAGGTCGTAATACCAATATGATTCCCTTTGTTAAAAAAGAAATAGTTGATGTGTACTCAGAAACTCAAAGAACAAACATTATTAATTTGGATTTTATTGACTTAACTTACGATGCTTTATTGAATTTAAATAAATTATTTAGTAAAAGTTATCCGCCAAGTATCGTTTATGTATTATGTGGAAACTTTGCAAGTGGTAAATCTTCTTGGATTTCAAATCACAAACCACATACTGCAGGTTCTGTAGTGTACTTTGATGGAACAAATCATACTCAATCAATAAGGAGAATGATTTTGAAGTATATAAGAAACCTAAATGCTGATTGCAAGATTGTTTGTGTAAGAGTTTTGTGTGATACGAGAGAATGTATTAAAAGAAATGCAAGCGAGAGCAGGATTAGACTTAATACCACTATTCCTAGAGACTTAATTATTAGGTTTGATGAGATTTTTGAAGAGGTCTCTGTTAAAGAAGGATTCGATGAAATCATCATCAGGGGGTCGAGTAATGTCTGAATCGGGACGGATAAAAGGGGCTAACAACGTAAAGGCATTTGAGGAATTTATTAAGCTACATTATCAACAAGACGATTGGCTCAATTACCTTAACAATAGTAAAGAAAAGTTAATAAGATTACAAATATGTGAAGAATGTGGTTTTAGTAAAAGTGCCTTGAGACAAAATCCATTGCTTAAAGATATGTTAAAGAATCTTGAGTTGGATTTACTGCAAAAAGGCATGTTAAGAAATAAATACTTGCAGCTGGAAGATTTTAATTATCCTGACCAGAAAGAGTTTGTTAAATCATATGATGGAGAGTTAATGAAACTAAAAGATAGTATAAATATGGTTGATAAGATGATTACTCTATACCAATTGAAATTGGATAGATTAAATTGAACCATTTTAGTAACAGATTGTAACTTCTCATTGGATTAAATGTTAAAAAAGGTAGTGGAAGGTAATATGCATCTTTTTAATACTGATGGCTTGAAAAATACTGATGTAAATCCTAAAGATACTGTTCCAATATTCTTAGATGACGACTTTCGAGTTATCGAAGGACCGAGTTATTGGGCAATTGCTTTAGCGCAAAAAAGGTCTAGAAGCATAGAAACTCTAAAGCAGTATACAACAGTTTTAACAAGATTCCTTCAATGGCGAGATGATAAAGGGATCAAAGCAACGAATTGGCAATTGACAGATGAAGATGTAATAAACGCTTATATCGGATATTTAATAAATAATAGAGATATTAAGGGAAGACCAAGTAATAAAACCATTGAGGATTATATAGCAATATTGAGTAACTTTTTTAAATGGGCAACAGAAAAAGGATATAAACATTATTGGAAAATGGATTTAAAGAAAGTTACCGTTCATATCAAGGGTAGCTCGGCAATGGTTAAAACGGAAAAACAAGTAGAAAAGCGAGCGCGTGTAGGAAATGGATCAACCACGCATGTTGACCGTGAGGAAGATAAGTTTATTCACAGAGAAAATATTCCAAGAATTGTGGAATTATTTGATGATGTTGTATACGCTTTCATTTTACTTATATTATGGAAAACGGCACTAAGACCTAAAGAGTTATTCCAATTACCATATAAGGGTACAGGGTTAAATGCTGGACTAAAACGTTATCGTGATGAAGAGCTATCAGATCTAAAAGAAATCTTGTTTCGGTTTGAATCTAAAGGAAAAGATAGGGACATCAAGTTTCCACCCGATGTGTGGGCTGTAATATGTAGAAAATGGATGCCCGAACGAGTTAAACGTGCTGTAAGATACCAAGAAAGAAATAACGGTAAAATGCCACCAAATAATGCGTTGTTTTTATCAGAGAATGGTACAATTGTTACACCAAAGATGCTTCGAGACAGCTTTAAAAAAGTAGCCCAAGATCCAAGATGTCCTGAGAAGAAAATTACTCCAAAAATGTTCAGGCATGCTTTTGCAACATATTTTATTTTGGATAGACTAGAACAATATGATTTATTAGGAAAAGCTTATGTTTATAATGCCATAATAGATACTGAATTGCGTGAATGGATGGGGCATGAGAATATTGAAACTACATATAAACATTATGTTCATTTGGTAAATCGTTATTTTTATAATGGATTATTAGATGTTCTCGATGACCTGTCAACAAAGAAATATTTAAAGCTTTTGAAAAACTATAATGATTTTTAGCTAAGAAAGCATCTATAAAAATTTCGGATGATTGTACCTAAGAAGTGTGCAAATAAGGTGTTCAATCCTGCAGAATAAGTGTCCAAATTGGAAAGGCTATCTCGATAATTGAGATAGCCTTAGTCTATATATGAATCAAAATTATATTAGTTTTTATGGATAAATGAATTAAGCATTTCAGTGACTTTTTTCCTCTGGGTAGGAGACAATTTTTTAGCAGTATTTATTAGACTTATTAAATCAGTAGGAAGACTTGCTGATTCTCCAAATAGATCTGTTAGAGAGATATCTAATGCTTGGGTAATTTTTAATAAGGTTTCTATAGTAGGAGATTGTGTATTACTTTCAATTCTTGAAATCGTAGTTACGCTAACGCCAGATATAAGTTCAAGCTCTTTAGTTGAAAGCCCTTTATCTATTCTTATTGACCTCAATTTTTCACTTATATTTATCATTTAGAATACCCTCATTTACTATCTTTATAATTAATTTCTAATAGTATTTGTTGAAATAATAGCAAAAATGGAATCAAAAAAAATAAAATTATCGTAAACGATATAATATATGTTTAAAATTTATCGTGTACGATTAAAATGAAGTGTATTGAGACTGTATATTAGGATGAGGTGGGTATTAATGTCTATAGATACTAAAAGATTAAGTATAGGAAAGCTGCTTGGTAGCGTTAATGAGGTATACCGAATTCCTTTATATCAGAGGCCATATAACTGGGGGAAAGACCAGTGGAATGATTTGTGGGAGGACATAATTAGGCTTGAAGGAGAGGAAACTCATTTTTTAGGTTCTGTAATTACTATTAGCCAAGAGCGTTATAAAGGATTTAGTTATTTTGAAGTAGTCGATGGGCAACAACGGATTACTACAATTTTAATATTGTTGACTGCTATTCGTGATATGGCAGAAGAAATGGATAAAGATCGTGCAGCGTATATTAATAACTATTTCTTAAAGAGTTCAACAATCGATGAAACTGAAGCCAAGCTTATTTTAGGAAGAAAGGACAATAAAGTTTTTAAACGGTTGGTAGAAAAAAAGGTCACTATGGATGAGGCCAAAAATGAAAAGATAGTGGAAGCCTACTATTTTTTTAAGGATAAACTTCAAAATAGTAATTTCAAATGGCAAATTATCTATGCGAGATTACTGGACTCTCTTGATCTGGTCTTGATGGTAACTGATTCATACTATGATGCATTTAGACTCTTCGAAACCTTAAATACTCGTGGACTTTCTCTTACTTCAGTCGATTTAATTAAGAATTACTTATTAAGTAGGATTTCTACCAACGAAGTAATGATTGAAGAATGTATTGAAATATGGGATAGCATAATTGAAAACATAGAAGAAATTGAGTCAGTACGACATGATAAGGTAAGGTTTTTTAGACATTACTTATTTTCGATTGAACCGGGTATTGTCCCCATTCCTAAACTGTATCCACGATATCAAAAACTTATAGACAGTACAGAAAATATAATAAATCTAATTGAAGATATTTGGGCTAAGTCAGAATTATATGTAAAGTTGTTCAACGGTATTATAGGGATTAAAGAAGTGGATTTAAAATTGAATACAATTGTACGGATCGAGGCTACAACGAGTTATACGCTTCTTCTGAAATGCCTTTCGGAAAATCTTCAAAAAGAAAATCTAATCAAGGTTCTTGAGGCAATTGAAATTTTTACTTTAAGAAGAAGTATTTGCAGTATTTCTACGAGAGATATTGATAGGATTTACAATCACTTAGCACTAGAAGCATTTAAGCAAGATAATCCAGTGAAGTACATTATAGATTATTTAAATAAGCGAACCCCTATAAATGTCAACTATCAAATGTACATTTTCGCTCATTTTAGAATGTACATTTTTGATTCAGTGGACTTATATTCTCCCCCAACCTAACTACGGCTGGGGGACTATTATATTAAAAAATTCCTATTCCTAGCTGTTCTTCTAATAATGCTTTTTCTGTATTTAAACGATCTATTTCACTTTTAAGCTCATTTATTTCCTTGATAAATCTTTCGATTCTCGTTTTATCATCTATGCCTTCTTCATACCCAGTACCTTTCCATCTACACCATTCATTAAAATCATAAAGATCTTCTTCACAAAAATTTTCATTTAAACCTTTTTGATTGGAAGAGGAGCTATTAAGCCACTCCTCAACCAATTTAACTTCACATTTTACCCCATATGAACGAAAGAATTTTATGGCTGCTGTCGTATTCATCTTAGTGCTCTCCTTGTTTAGAATTATCTTTATTAAAATGGTCTTTTAGGCGATAGGAATCCCCAATAATATTGACCACTGTGGCATGATGTAGAACTCGGTCTAAAATGGCATTCGCTATTTTAGTATCTTGAAATATATCACCCCATGATTTAAAGCTAGCGTTTGTCGTTAAAATCGTGCTTTTCTGTTCATATCTCATATCGATGAGCTGAAAAAACAGCTTGGCATCCTCTGCGTCAATGGGTAAATAGCCAATTTCATCGATAATAAGGAGTTTATATTTCGCATAATGTTTAAGCCTGGTTTCCAATCGATTTTCAAGTTTTGCTTTTTTGAGATTGAGGATCAAATCATTACACTTGATGAAGTAAGTACTCGTTCTTTTTTTGGCAGCTGCGATTCCAATTGCGGTTGCTAAATGAGTTTTACCTACGCCACTGGTTCCTAAGAATACGATGTTTTCTTTTTGCTCAATAAACCGTAACGTTGTATAATCCAATATTTTTTGTTTATTAATCGATGGTTGAAAATCAAAGTCAAAGTCTTTTATTTCCTTCAAATGAGGGAAGGCCCCTACCTTAACCATAGATCTCACCATATTTACTTCTTTCATGTCGATCTCGTAATCTGTCAGTTTGACTAATGTGTCGGTAAATGACAGTTGATTATTGGTCATAAAATCAATGGTTTCATCTAGATGAACTAACATCTGTTTTAACTTTAAATACTCTAAATTCTGTACGAGTTTGTTATAACTGCTATTCATTTTTATACACCTCATTAATTGCCTCTAAATTTTTCCTTGCCAGCTCTTCTATATTTGTAGAATCTGGTAGCCCTCTTGCTAGAGTATCAACGTAATGCTCCGGCTTGTAGTTGATTTTCAACGGGCGAATTGGATGTTCGACAATTAAATCCGTGTTATAATAGACAAAGATATGGTTATCGTATATTTGTAAACTAAGCGTTTTCCCGATGTATCCAGGTGGTACTGAATACTGGTTGGATTTGAAGGTAATCATATTGGATGGATTTACTTTCACAAGTATACGATCAATTTTATAGGAATCTCTTATTCGTTCATGTGGTAATGGAGATAAGAGATTTCTTTCTTTTTTTAGTGCCAGTATTGGGATTTTCCCTGTTCCTTGATGGTAACTATTGTTGATACGATTACAGAGTGTTTGAACAAACTTATACAGTTCCTCATAATCAAATTTTCCTTGATAAGCGTGAATCTCATCGAGTAATTTCATCGGAGCTTCTACCTTTGCTTTGGTCCGCGGTCTCCCAGCTATACAGGCTCTTACTTCAAACCCCATATCTTTTGAAAACTGAAAAAATCGCTCATTTACTTTTCCCTTTTGATATTCTGTTCGAGGCTCGTCCATAACCGTTTTCATATTGTCCGTCAAAATCGTTTTTGGAACTCCTCCAAACACCTCAAAACTTTCCGTAAGGAAAGACAATAATATACTCTGAGACTTGGAGATTGATAGGTTGAATGTTCGAAATCTTGAATGGGCAAGTAAGAGTACACATACGTTCACATAAAGGATTTCTCCATTTTTGGTGATGTATTGGATATTTTCTTTCCAATCCAACTGTGCTTGTTCAGCTGGTGGCGTTTCAAAACGAATAACCTCACTGGTTAATTTTTTACGTTTCTCTGTTTCAAAGTATCGTTGAAACTCTGGTTTACTTGATAGGTATCTTCTAAACGATGATTGCCCACAATCTAGGCCGTGATTATCTTTCAAGTATTGCCATAGTACTCGTTTATAATAGAATTTCTGATTAGATTCTTCTGAAAGAAGCAACGCTATGACTTCATAGTATTTATCAATTTTCGATCTTCGGTTCCGGCTGCTTTTCGGCTCATAACCTTGTAGATATTTTTCAACTGTCCTCCGATCCACACCCATATCACGAGCTAATTGACTCTTATTGATTTTCATTTTTAGACTCTCCATCAATAATTTAAATTTTGGCAAATCTGCAAGACTATTAATTTCAATACTTGAATTTACATTAATTTGCATATGCATAATATTCCACCTCAAGAATATTATGCAGTTAACCATCAAAACTGTACATCCTTAAACAATCATTTCTGTACACTCTTAAGTTAGCATTTATAAACCCCTAGCGATACAGAGTTTTATCTTAATTTTCAAAGTAGGGACTTTACTAGATCCTCACAAACGAAATATATACTGGAAATGATTGAAAACGAATTAACAAATAACACTAAAGAGAAAATGATAAATTCTCGTACTGATGTTCATATTGAACACATAATGCCGAGAGAGTTGATTAGAAAGAGACCGAGCGACATTGAATATGAATGGAAGATTGAATTGGGTCCGCGCGCTTCTGAATACTCCTTATTTGTTAATCGGATTGGAAACTTGACCCTTTTAGGAAGTGAGCTGAATATTACTGCAAGTAATAATCCTTTTAATGAGAAGAAAAAGAAATACGAAAAATCAGTTATTCACCTTACAAAAGAGATATGTCAGAAAGAGAGGTGGACATTCGAAGAAATTGAAAACAGAAGTGAGCAGCTTGCCAGCGTAGCAAAAAAAATCTGGAACTTTAAAAATCTTTTATAAGTTAGTAAAGAATTCTATCGTAGACTGTTTAAAAGAAAGGATGAAAGTTCTATGCAATTTATCTTTTTTAATGATACGACAAGATTGGTGAGAATCCATCCTGCAACAACGACTCATGGTTGTAAAGTTGATAAAAAACCTATTAAGCATTTGGAAGAAAGGCTATTTGAACTACCAGAAGGCAGTTTTCCGTGGCTAAAAATGTGGGATGATGGAGAAATAGGTTTGACGATTTTGGTTTCACCAATGATTGAAATTGAGTAATAGTAAATTTTAAAAAATGAAAATAGTTTGTAAAATAGAGTACGAGTACACGGTAATTTGCAGAAAACAGTAGTCCGATTAATAACAAAAGGACTGCTGTTTTTTATTGATAATCCCTTTTTAAAAGTATGAATTATGGAACCAAGCATAAATAGGAATAATTTTTATGTGATGGCTATATTGCTATTCTTTAGTGAATCTCATTGTTTTTTCCTTAAACCAAAATAGAAATTGGTTTAAAATGTTTATTAAGCGTAAGTAAAATTTAAGGGATGGGTGAATTAAATGAGAGAGTATGAACTAGTTGAAAAGAATTTAAGGGAAAATGAACTGATATCAGTTACATGTAATAAATGTGGTAAAACAAAGAAATTAAGTGGTGAAGATTATCAGAAAGCGTGGAACTCAGAGGAATTTCAATCATTCTCTTGTAGTTTTGGTTATGGAAGCAAGTTCGACATGGACAAGTGGATATTTGACCTCTGCGAAGATTGCTTAGAAGGGATAGTAAATACCTTTAAAATTAAGCCTGAAGGATTTGGGGGATAATGATATAGCAACTGGCTTATTTGATAAAATTAGTGAAATTAAAGCAAAGGGCAAATTAATGATTAAAAACATCTGCATATATTTTGCAGGTGTTTTTTAATAAAGAAATCTAGTTAAAGAAAGAATAATTGTTTATTGACTAAGACAATTGAAAGAGTTAAAATTACATTATATTGACCAAGACAATATTTTAGGGTGTGGTTCATTGATTGGACTTGAGTATATATTAAGCATATTTAATATGCAGCATATTGATCTTGCTGAGAAGTTAGGAATAAAAAAACAAAATATTAACTTATGGATTAAAAAGAAGCAAAACATTCCAAAAAAATATCTTCCGATCCTATCAGGGCTTTTTGGTATAGAAGAGGAATATTTCATCAAGGAATTAACAGAAGTAGAAAAATTAGAGATTCAAAAGGAAAAACTAAAACAAGACCTAAAGCCTGTCATTAAAAATCATGAACAACAGTTCTTGATTGGGGATGTAAATGATATTGTTGAAGTGCCTGTTTATGATAAAGAAGAAATAAATACTATCGAACGTAGCATTGAGAAAGCAAAGCTAATATCGAGGTTCAAACAGACAATTGAAGTGGTTGATGATAATCCAAAACTTGATACGTTTAAATTAATCATCGAGTTGTTGGAAAAATCGCAACACGAAACAATACTGCATAAAACAATTGAAGCTTTGGCACATTATCTGGAAGTTTTACCAGAGTGGGTTTCATCAGGTCCTGAACAGGACGAATTTGAAAGTGAACTATTTGAAGTGTTAGATGATAATAACTATTAGAAAAGAGGAACAAAAGCATGGCAACAGCGAACATTGGCTTCGAGGAAACACTATGGAAAGCAGCAGATAAATTAAGAGGGAGCATGGATTCAGGTGAGTATAAGCATGTTGTGCTAGGGCTTATATTCTTAAAATACATATCTGATAAATTTGAAACAAAATATAATGAGCTTCTTGAAGAAGGAGACGGTTTTGAAGAGGATCGAGACGAATATACCTATGAAAATATTTTTTGGGTTCCAAAAGAGGCGAGATGGGGCTTTATTAAAGACAATGCAAAGGACTCAAAAATAGGGCAGTATATTGATGATGCAATGATTGAAATTGAAAAGGAAAACCCTAGTTTGAAGGGGGTATTAGATAAAAGGTATGCCAGACCTGAACTGGACAAAAGACGTTTAGGTGAGTTAATCGATTTAATTTCGACAATTAAACTTCATGATAAGAGTGAAAAGGACTTACTTGGAAGGGTTTATGAGTACTTTCTTGGTAAATTTGCCAGTGCAGAGGGCAAAGGTGGCGGTGAGTTCTATACGCCTACAAGCGTGGTTAAAACATTAGTTGAAATGATCGAGCCGTACAAGGGAAGAATTTATGACCCTTGTTGTGGTAGTGGTGGTATGTTTGTTCAAAGTGAAAAGTTTGTGGAGGAACATCAAGGAGAAATAGGCGACCTTTCCATTTATGGCCAAGAATTAAACTCAACCACATGGAAACTTTGTAAAATGAATTTAGCTATTCGCGGCCTTGAGGGAAATATAGGGGATCATCATGCTGATACATTCCATGACGACCAGCATAAAACATTAAAGGCAGATTACATCCTAGCAAACCCTCCTTTCAATATCAGTGATTGGGGTGGCGAACAATTAACTGATGATGTTCGCTGGAAATTCGGAACACCACCAGCTGGAAATGCTAACTATGCATGGCTTCAACATATGGTATATCACTTAGCACCGAATGGTACTGCGGGGATTGTTTTGGCGAATGGATCTTTAAGTTCTAATACTTCCAATGAGGGGGAAATTAGAAAAAATTTACTAGAAGCTGATTTAGTTGATGCTATTGTTGCTCTCCCTGAAAAACTTTTCTATTCAACAGGTATCCCAGTAAGTTTATGGATTCTAAATCGAAATAAAAAGAATAATCCTCAGTATAGAAATCGGGAAAATGAGATTTTATTTATAGATGCAAGAAATATGGGGGAAATGGTTGACCGAAGACATAGAGAATTAAGTGAAAAGGATGTTCAAAAAATTTCTGAAACGTATCATTCATGGAGAAATTTAGATGGTAACTATGATGATATTAACGGATTCTGTAAATCGGCTACATTAAATGATTTGCGGGAACAAGAATATGTATTAACACCCGGAAGATATATTGGAATGGATGAGGTTGAAGATGATGGTATTACTTTTGAAGATAAAATGGAGACGTTAACTAGTGAATTAAACGAGCTTTTTGCCAAATCAAGAAACCTAGATAATGAGATAAGAAAAGATTTGGGGAGGATTGGTTATGGCATTGAATAACTGGAAAGAGGTAAAACTAGGAGATTTAATTGAAAGTATTTCAATTAAACATAGATTTGATAAGGATAAACTTATTTTTCTTAATACTTCAGATGTTTTAGAAGGTAAGATATTGCATGAAGAATATTCTGATGTAGATAAAATGCCGGGACAAGCAAAAAAAAGTATTTCTAAAGGCGATATTCTTTTTAGTGAAATAAGACCAAAAAATAAACGATTCGCTTTTGTCGAAATAGAAGCCGATGACTATGTAGTATCAACAAAATTAATGGTACTAAGGCAAAAGTCCAATAATGCTGACATGAAATTTTTATATCATTTTTTGACTTCTGAAAAGACATTAAATTATTTACAAATGATAGCTGAAGGAAGGTCTGGTACCTTTCCCCAAATTACTTTTAGTGAATTAAAGAATATAACAATAAAATTACCAAGTATAATTGAACAAAAAAACATCTCCCATTTTTTAGAAAATATAGAAAGTAAAATAAAAACAAACAATCAAATAAACCAAAAACTTGAAGAGATGTCCCAAGCCATTTTTAAGAAGTGGTTTGTGGACTTTGATTTTCCAAATAAAAATGGCAATCCTTATAAGACCTGTGGCGGGAAAATGATTGAAAGTGTTTTAGGTATGATCCCGGAGGGGTGGAGTATAAAAACAATTGATGAGATAACATCTTTAATCATAGATCACCGTGGAAAAACTCCTAAGAAGCTTGGGGGAGAATGGGAAGAAAGCGGATTCCCTGCTATATCTGCAAAAAACATAAAGAATAATCGAATAGTAAAAAAAGATGATATTAAATTCATAAACCATGATCTATATAGTAAATGGATGAAAGATCCGTTAAATGAAGGGGATATACTCATGACCTCCGAGGCACCATTAGGAGAATACTTATATTTAGGTGAGTTAGAAAATTTCTGTCTTAGTCAAAGGCTTTTCGGTATTCGAGCTAATCCAAATATTATTTCCCCCTCAGTTTTGTATCTTAGTTTAAATTCAACAAGAATTATTGAAAATATTAAAAATAGAGCAACAGGATCTACAGTAACAGGAATAAGACAAGCAGAGTTAAGGAAGGTGCCTATTATTATTCCTCCACTGGATTTACAAAATAAAATTACAGAATTACTTGATGGCTGTTTAAAAAAAGTATACTTAAACGAAAAGGAAAATGATAAGTTGCAAGAGATCCGTGATACTTTATTACCTAAACTAATGTCTGGAGAAATTCAGTTACCATTGGAAATGGATGATGTTGTTCTTAATGGAGGTTGAATGGGAAGTATAAACCTTAACCTTTGTTAGAACAAGCTAAAATGAATTAATAAGTTTTGGTTTAAAAACGTAAAAAGGTATGGGAGAAATTATTTCTATTAAATTTTGGTTAGTGGAGAGGGTGAAACAAATGAGCCTCTTAGAAAATTTTACAGAAGATAAATTAGAAGAAGCTGCAATTGAAATACTGCAAGAACTAGATTATGACTATATATTTGCACCTGAAATAAGTAGTGATGGTGAACGTCCTGAGCGAAAGGATTATCGGGAGGTTATTCTAGAACAACGTGTCAGAGATGCCTTATTTCAAATTAACCGTGATCTTCCACAGGAAGCACTCGATGAGGCTTATCGGAGGATTATTGCTTTTAATAGCCCAATTCTAGAGGAAAATAATCGACATTTTCATCAGCTTTTAGTTGAGGGGATTGAAGTATCTTTTCGTAAGGATGGGATTAACCGTACAAAAAGAGTTTTTATAGTTGATTTTGAACACCCTGAAACAAATGACTTCTTAGCAATCAACCAGTTTACCATTGTGGAGCATGAAGAGCGCAGACCAGACATCATTCTGTTTATTAACGGTATTCCTTTAGTTGTAATTGAATTAAAATCGGCCACTGATGAGAATGTTGGCATCGATAATGCATATGAACAAATTCAAACTTATAAAAGAGATATTCCTTCTTTATTTAACTATAATGCATTTTGTGTATTATCAGATGGGATCAATGCAAAAGCAGGAACAATCACCGCTAATCAAGAACGATTTATGAATTGGCGAACCATAGATGGGGTAAATATTGAATCCCTAGATGTACCCCAGTATGAAGTAATGCTAAAAGGAATGCTTGGGAAAAGACGTGTACTAGATATTATTCAAAACTTTATTCTTTTTCAAGAGACAAAAGAAGAAGAAAAAGACCAAGATGGTAAGAAGATTGGAGATAAGAAAACTATTGCAAAAATATTAGCAGCCTACCATCAATACTTTGCTGTGAAAAAGGCTGTTAAGGAAACAAAACAGGCTTCCAGTGAATTTGGTGACAGAAAGATTGGGGTAATCTGGCATACACAAGGCTCAGGGAAAAGTTTTTCGATGGTATTTTATACTGCCCAGCTTGTCCATCAACTCAATAACCCAACTATAGTTGTAATTACCGACCGTAATGACTTAGATGATCAGCTATTTCAAACATTTTGGAAATCGCGTGATGTATTAAGACAAACTCCTAAACAAGCCCATGTTCGCAAATTAACCGATGAACAGAAGAAGCAACAGGCAAAGAATAACTCGAAAGAATTGAATGGTCTTTATGATTTATTAAATGATCGGGAGTCTGGAGGTATATTTTTTACAACGATTCAAAAGTTCAAACCAGAAGAGGGAGAAATGCCAGTATTAACTGATCGCCGAAATGTAATCATTATTGCGGACGAAGCCCATCGTAGCCAATATGGATTAGAAGCGAAGACAAACACTAAGACGGGTGAAGTGAAATTCGGTTATGCAAAATATTTAAGGGATGCGCTTCCGAATGCTTCTTTCATCGGTTTTACTGGTACACCAATTGAGTTAGAGGATAAATCAACTCCAGCTGTATTTGGAAATTATATTGATATATATGATATGACTAGAGCTGTTGAAGATGAAGCGACTGTCAAGATTTATTACGAAAACCGAATCATAAAACTTGAGACCGATGATGAAGAATTAAAGAAAATTGATGACGAATTTGAAGAAATTACGGAAGGTCATGAAGAAAATGATCGCGAAAAATATAAATCAAAGTGGTCTAGATTAGAAGCTATTGTTGGGTCACCAAATCGTATTAAAGAGCTAGCAAAAGATATCGTTGACCACTATGAAGAAAAATCGAAAACAATCGATGGAAAAGCAATGGTAGTTTGTATGAGCCGTAGAATTTGTGTGGAACTATATGATGCGATTGTAGCTCTAAGACCGGATTGGCATAGTGATGATGTAAATAAAGGTAAGATTAAAGTTGTTATGACTGGAAGTGCTGGAGATGAGGAGAAACTTCAGCCTCATATTGGGGGCAAGCAACGAAGAGACACGCTAGCAAAGAGAATGAAAGACAACAGCGATGAATTAAAAATTGTTATTGTACGTGATATGTGGCTTACTGGTTTTGATGTACCGTCCATGCATACTATGTATATTGATAAGCCGATGAAAGGTCACAATCTTATGCAGGCTATTGCAAGGGTAAATCGTGTCTTCAAGGACAAAGCTGGCGGTGTGGTAGTTGATTATCTGGGTATACTTGAAGCTCTAAAAAAAGCATTAAATCAATATACAGAAAGTGATAAGAAAAGCACAGGTATTGATACATCAGCAGCAGTTGCTGTTATGGTTGAAAAACTAGAAATTCTTCGTGATATGATGCACGGGTTAGATTACTCTGCATATATGGGTACATCACAAGCTGGACGTATTCGTGCTATCACAAGTGGTATGAATTTTATACTTGGAAAACCGGAAAAGGAACAAAAAGATTTCAAACAAATTGCTACGGAGCTAGCAAAAGCTCATTCTCTGTGTGCAGCAACCGATGAAGGTAAGAAAGTAGCCTTTGAAATAAGTTACTTTAAAGCCGTAAAAGCCAGTTTAGCAAAATTAGAAGTAAAGCAACCACAGAAGAAAACAAAAAAAGAAGTTGAAGCAAGGGTTAACCAATTACTCGAACGCTCTATTATTTCTGAAGAAGTAATTGACGTATTTGATGCGATGGGAATGAAAAGGCCAGAGGTGTCTATTTTGTCCGAAGAGTTTTTACAAGAAGTAAAAGAGCTGCAGCATAAAAACTTAGCTGTAGAGATGCTGAAGAAGCTCTTAGAGGGCAATATAAAATCGATGGAGAAGCGTAATCTCGTAAAGTCAGAAAAGTACTCTGATAAGCTTAAAAAAGCACTAAATAAGTATAGGAATCAAGCAATTACAAATGCAGAAGTGATGGAAGAGCTAATTCGTATGGCGAAAGATATGAAAAAGGCTCGTGAGGAAGAAGAGGATCTTGGGCTTAATGAGGATGAAATTGCCTTCTATGATGCACTTACATCTGATCAAATAGTGAAAGATCTAATGGATGATGAAACACTAAAGAAAATTGCCAATGAATTGACTCTAGCAATTAAACGTAATATATCTATCGATTGGCATGTCAGAACAAGCGCTCAAGCTGGAATGAGGCGAATTATCAAACGACTACTTAAAAAGTATGACTATCCACCAAAACAGGTGAAGAACGCTTTAGAAGTGGTTATGAGACAGGCAGAGCTAATGTGTGGAAATGTTAAGGTAGAGGATATGCAAGCTAATCTCGCAGCAGAGAGCCCTGAAGGTTATAACGTTTAAAATATGAGTAACTAATCTTTGACACCTATGAATCGGCATAAATTATCAGCGAAGTAGGTGTAATTATGGACTTAAATCATATTATTTCTTTAATAAAAGAAGAAGTTCCTAAAAAAGCAATTGATCTAGCAGAAAGCTTGGAATTATTAAAAGAGACGGTTTCAGACACGATAAATGAAATCCATCATAAAAGTAATGTTGCATTTCAAGAAAGAGATATTTCTAAAAGAAACGAGCTTAATCAGCTAATTGATCAAGTTATTCCTTTAGAGAGCGAAATTGAAAAGCTCCTTTCCAATTTAGAGGTGGTAGACGAAGAGCATATTATTGGTGAAATGGATGACGAATCTGAAAAAAGAGTTCTCCCTAATTATGCCGATTACTACGTTGATACGAATGTGGAATATACTCTTTATGAAGACTATACTCATAAACGACCGTGGGCATTTCGTATGAATGAACAAAATATTATTCAAGTTAGTACATGGAAAGAGATGCTTATCAGAACCTGTGAACTTCTTATGGCTGTAGATGAAGAAAAAATTATGGGGTTTGAAAATCTAAATCGCATGAATGGACGGAAACGAAAATATTTTTCAACCGATGAATCCAGCATGGCAGAACCAATATTAGTTAACGGGAAAATCTATGTTGAAACACATATGAACAGTAATGGATTTAGAAATTTAATTATTAAGCTATTGAAGGAATTTGATTTTAAAGTAAGTGAATTTAAAATTTACTTGAAAGCCGATTATACGAACATGGCGAAATGATGGGAGGTATCTAAGTGGCAGAATTAAAATATGAAATCACAGAACATATAGCCGTACTTTCCGAATCATCAAAGGGTTGGACTAAAGAATTAAATCTCATTAGCTGGAATGGTCGTGAGCCAAAGTATGACATTCGGGATTGGTCCCCTAACCATGAAAAGATGGGAAAAGGTGTTACTTTAAGTAATGAAGAGCTGGAGAAGTTGAAGCAAGCATTGGCTAATTAAAAAATTATATTCTATTGCAAGTCATAGGCGTTATATGTTGAAAATTGTTATAATTATTGATGAGTTGAAGTGTTGGTAGCACTTTAACTCAAGTAGTATGTCTGCGGTTTTTGGTAACTGTGGATCGTTGAGCAGAATAATCCACCTAACAGGTCACAGTGTAGGGGTGGATTATTTTTTTCTATACTATACACTTTCAAACATTACCAACGTTTTTTGAAATTACACTTGTGCAGATACATTAATAATAGAGTAATAGGAAGGAGTAACGTAAATGGAACAAACAATAAATAAAAGTATATTAGATGAAATGGTTGAAAAATTGGATTTACCAGAATATGTTATCGAACAAACGATTAGACGATATGAATCTTTAGGGGAATGGTTTGACCGTGAAAATAGTGCTTTTAAAGACATACAAGTAGACATTTTTCCACAAGGTTCTTTTGCTTTAGGTACTACAATTAAGCCAATCAATGATCAAGAGGAATATGATTTAGATATGGGTTGTAAAGTGAATGTACCCCAATTTAAAAATCAATTTTCACAAGAGGATTTGAAAAAGATGGTTGGAAAAGAACTGGAGAAATATCGTATTGCCAAAGGGATCGAAAAAGATCTTGATGAAAAGCATCGTTGCTGGAGATTAGAATACAAAGATGAAATTAAATTTCATTTGGATATTGTACCGTGTATTCCACTACATACAGATAACCAAGCGCATTATAAACAGCAGCTTCAAGAGGCTTATCAGTATGACTCAACTTTAAATGAGGCAGTGGCTAATTTAGCAATTAACATAACCGATGATCGCCTTGAAAACTATTCTATTATTTCACTAGACTGGCAAATCAGTAATCCAGAAGGCTATTTAAAATGGTTTGAGGATAGAATGATTCAGGACCAAAGAGGGGTATTTAATGAACGTGCTTCTGTCAAACCAGTACCTATATATGCTCGAAAAACGATACTTCAAAGATGTATTCAATTAATGAAAAGACATCGAGATAATATGTTTGGTGATGATGAAAGAAAGCCTATTTCAATCATTATTACGACTTTAGCTGCTAGGGCATATAATGGTGAACAGAATTTGGAGGAAGCTTTAATTAATATACTTGAAAAAATGCGGGAGTATATTAATAATAGTATTCCGCGGGTGCCAAATCCAGTAAATCCTAATGAGGATTTTACAGACCGTTGGGACATGCCAGAAGGTACAAAATTAGATTTAGAAGGTAATTTCAAGAACTGGTTAATGCAAGCGAAAATTGATTTCAAAAACTTATTAAAAACAAATAATTATGAAACTGCTAGTTTAATATTAAATAACAAATTTTCTATGAAAGTTGAAAAACATTTACTCAGTGAAAAGTACAATTATTCACAAGAGAATCAAAATGCTTTTGCAAGAGTATTACCGTCAAATCCACCAAAACCTTGGAGTGATGGATATTAAAACAAATGATTTGGAATTGTTTTTAGAAAAGTACCCTCAAATGTCTTTAGCTCCCTCAAATAAGGACGAGCATATTATACAGGGGGTATTATCTTTAGATATTGATGATCAATATGGCGTGATAAAAGATGATTTTTTTATAAAAATAGTTATTCCGGAAAACTTTCCAGTGGATATTCCTACTGTTTATGAATTAGAAGATAGGTTTCCTAAGACTTCGGATTATCATACTAATCCGGACTCATCTTTGTGCTTAGGCTCCAAGATGAGTCTGAAAAAACGAATAAAAGAAACGCCTACTCTAGAAGGTTTTATTCATAGCTGCGTTGTTCCCTATTTATATGCGATTACATTGTATCTTCAAGGTAAGGAGTGCTTTGTATTTGGTGAATTAAGCCACGGATTAGTAGGAATCATCCAAGACTATATGGGAGTTTTTGAGTTGTCTTCTATTGAACAAGTGATTAAATTGCTAGAGATATTAAGTTTGAAAAGTAATCAAGGAAATAAAAAAGAATGCCCATGTGGATGTAATCGTATAGTAACTAAATGTTCGTTCCATAAAAAAATAGTAGAATATAGAAATGTTATGACTAGAAAAGAATATGAAGAAGAAAGAAAATTAATTTCTCTAGCTTTTGATATTTGGAAAAAGGAATCTATTGAGAAGAAAAAAGGAAGGTAATACCATTAGCCTAAGTCGTTATAAATAATGACCTATTAGATTATAAAAGGGAGCAAATAGGTGTCTAAAGTTATAATTCAGTGTATTTTAATATTGTCACCATTATTGGTAGGTATATTTTATCCACTGCAAAAAATTGTGTATGGTTTTTTATCGTTGCTTACAATTGATACAACAAATATAGACATTGCAATAAAAAGTATAACTAGTAATGAAAAGATAATCTCTATTATTTGCGGAATAATTTTATCTGTATTCTTTTATTTTTGGATAAAAAGAGCTAATACTGAAAAATTATTTAATACAGGTAATGGTTATAATGATTATCCGTTAGTGATTTATTGGATAGCTGGTAAGATACTGGGATATGGAAAAGTAACCTTGGTAAGAGTACCGATATATCTTCAATATAAACTACTTTTAGCGCATATTTTTCCAAATATTCAAGTTGACAGTGATGTAGAAAACAAAGAAAAAGATGTTAATGTCATTGAAAAAAATATGGAACAGCCCTTTGATGAACTAAACCTCATACTGATGGATACTTATGAAATTACAGAGGATCAAATTCCGTTAAATAAAATAAATTTACCAACAGTCATTATTCAAAATGGGAATGATTTTGGGGGGCATCGTTTTTTTAATCCTGAATTTGTAAAAATGATACGAGAAAAAACAAATTTATATAGCAGAACTTTTATGAAAGTGAATATTTATTCTACAACTAATACGAACCATAATGAAGCAATTATTACGAAATGCTTTAAAAATGGAAATAGAACAGGATTTAAAAATATTACAGTATACCAAGCTAATAGAGAGGATTATAGTTTTACTGAGGAACATAAAGTACTTTAGTTAAATTCAAATTGTGGGGTACTTTAAGTGGGACCTCAATCCTACAACTTTAATAGGTAAATATGAATTAGACTTTTAGTCTAGAAGTTGCTTAGTTTATAAAGTTCCTATAACAAAATATACTATGTTTTAAGTAGTTATATGGTACTATTATCTAAAAGAAATTAAACCTAAAGGAGTAATTTTATGGAATGTAAAAATTGTGGTAAAAGCTTGTCACCTACAGATCTTCTTTGCTCATCTTGTAACACTTTAAATGAATTCTATGTTTTTAAGAATAGTGAATTACAAGCTCAATTTACATCAAAATTAAACGATTTAAATAAGGTTATTGAAAATGTTTTACCATCGGTTGAATACACTTGGGATGAATCTGTTTCTTTGTATGCATCAAAAATTGAAAAGGCAAAAGCTATTTTACAAACAGATCTCATAAAAGATCAAGTGGCAACCAAAACATTTAAAGATATGGATAATCTTTTGCAGCGCTGCAAATCAGCCGAATTTCATATTGCATTAGTTGGAGCTATTAAAGCAGGTAAATCTACATTAATCAATGCATTATTAGGTTATAATCTTGCATCAACTCGTGTTACGCCAGAGACAGCATCTCTAACTAAATTCCGTTCTTCAAAAGAGAATAATTTTGTTAAAGTTTCTTTTTATACTTCGGATGAATGGCAACGACTATGGAATAGTGCTAAAGAATCAAGAGCGAAAGTATTCCTTGAAGAATATGCAAAGTTAGATGCAGAGAATATTAAAAATGATTGGTTAAATCAAGATTCAATCACGATTCAATGTGAGTCCATTGAATCGTTGAAAGAAGAAATACATAAATGGAGTTCTTCTAAAACAGCTACACACTATTTTGTAAAAGAAGTTGAAGTTGGACTAGTTGATTTTGATATGCCTGAAGGTGTTGTTTTTGTTGATACACCGGGTTTAGATGATGTAGTTTCTTATCGTTCTGATATTACAAGAGATTATATCAACCGAGCTAATGCTGTGCTTGTATGTGTGAAATCTGACTCTTTAACAGGCCCAGAGATGGCAACAATTTATAGTGTATTTGCTAATACACGTTATAATCCCGAAAAGGTTTATATTATTGCGACGCAACTTGATACCTTAAATCGTCCGGAGGAAAATTGGAAAGAGCAACGAGTTGAATGGTTGAAATATATAACAGACGAAGGTGCCTATGGTGATCCACAACTAGCAAGTCGCAATTTAGTTCCTGTCTCCGGCTATCTGTATTCACTTATTAAAAATTACGATGCAATTGAAGAAGGTAGCGATGAATACTTTGAGCTTGCCTCTATTCTAATGAAATTTAGAATTATGCCACAAAATGTAGGAGAACATGCACAAAGGTTATTAGATTTTACAGGTGTTGATAGCTTAAAACGTCAAATTGAAAAAGAAGTAATCAATAATCACAGAGTATTATTGATTCAAGATATTCGAGAAACGTATTTGCTATGTAAAGAGGATATTCGAGAGTTAACTAGTAAAATGAAACAAGGTCAGTTAGAAATTATTGAATATAGTGAAAAAAATATCCATGAAATTCAAGAACGTAAAGCTGAACGCGAGCAAGAATTACTAGAAATTGAAACGGATAAAAAGGAATTAGAGACACTACTTACATTAATAAAGCAAACAACGTCATCAAGAGTGAAGGAATTAACTGAGGCAATCAAAGGGATGGCGGTACAATAATGAGACCGTTCCCATATCCAAATCCAATTGATGCTGTGAATTTAGTAGTGAAAGTTGCTAAGAAAGCTTATGAATTAGTCAATAATTGGATTGAAAAAAGGATAAAAGAGGCTGGTAATAACAAACCTCTGACTGCGGATTCTTCAACGGCTGATTTTCAATCGATACAAGTTTTACTGACGCAAATAAGTTCAGATATACAGGCATCTTCGAAAGAGCTGGAGCAAAAAATAAGTTTGGAAGTTGATGAATACTTTGCACAATTAAAATTCATATTATCGTCTAATAATTCTCTGTTAAATAAATATGAACTTCAATTTTCTAAGTTTGAGCGTGAAGTACGACGTATAAAAAAACAGTGTATTGGATTTATTGGTAATGAGGTGTCTAAAAATTTAAATTTACTAAATCCTGAATTAAAGGAAATTCTAATGATGTTACCCGGCCAAAAAAAAGAAGAAGCTATTAAACATTTTATTCAGGATTCATTGACACATGCGGTAAGTAATTTCACGGATTTTTTTCAAGATGAAGTAACGTATTTAATAGAGATGGTTGAGGAAAATCTTGTGGCACAGCTAGAGAGAGTAAAGTCGCAAGCAAATCAAGTAATAACAAATTTAAATGAATTAGAAAGTACAGATTTACAGGATATTGAAAATAAAGAGAGACAATTAGTAAGATCCCTTTTGATTATCCATTCTATAAATCAAGTGGATGATGTATTACTAGATACGGAGGAATAAATATGGGTCTTTTTAGTAGAATTGGAAGTGCTATTTCTTCAGCAGCAAAATCTGTAGGTAGAGCTGTTGGAACTGTTGTTGAAACGGCTGGTAGATGGACTAATAATGAGAAACTGGAAAACTTCGGGCGAAATCTAAAGGATTGGTGTGGTGAGGTTGGAGAGTATCGTTCATATAAGAAAGAGACAGCTTCAGCAGCAGATACAGCAAATATAAATGAGATTTTAACGTTATTCAGCACAAAGTTAAAAGATCAAGCAGACGAGCTAGAGAAGAATGCTTTAGATGAAATTCGAGATTATTTTGAAGATGTGATTTCACAAATCGAAGATTCAGGTGTACCTGTGCAAACAAAACAGTTTCGCAGAGCAATGACACAAACAGAGAGACAAATTAAGGGACAATTAAAATCACATTTGGCTAAGCGTGTATCTATTGATGATAAAGAATGTTTGGATATTTTAGGATTGCCAGCAGGGGCTGAAAAATCAAAAAAAATGGATAAGTTCGGTCAAAAGGTTTTGAAAGAAGGACTGGGACAATTAGCTGAGAAGATTGAGCAGACCGTTAATAAATATAATGATGAGTTACAAGAATTATTAAATCAATTACTTGAACAGCAAGAAAAAGAATTAGTCCAAACACAAAATCAATTTAACGAAATGCTTTTGCAGGCTGAAGGAGATTTAGTAGATAAAGAAGTAGCTAAGTTAAAACCAGCGATTATGTTGCAAAGTATTAATCATTTAGAAAAGCTATTAGCATAGCTAAGAAAGGAACTTAATAATGGGGTTTTGGAACTTTTTTGGACTTTCTAGTAAAAAAGATAACGATCAATTAGTTGCTCAAGTAGAGCAACTCCGAGAGCTGCTAAATGATAAAATAGATGCGAATAATACTTTACAAAAAGACTTAAATTATGAAGGCTTAAAACGCATCGAAGAGTTAAATTCTTCTGTTACTAGTCTGTTGACTAATACTGCTAAAGTAATAGAGAAACAAAACGATGCAAATAAACTATTTGTTGAAGAGCATTTTGGTAAACAAGAAAATCAGCTAAAGAAGTTACAATCATTAATTAAACAGAACCATAGTTACACAGTGGAGACATTAAATGCTCAAAATTTGAAAGTTCAAGAGATGGAAGAACAGTTAAAATATCTAGAAAAGTTAAATGAAGAGCTTGTAAAATCAATGCAATCAGTTTGGTTAGTACAATTGAGTCAGCAAATTGATAAGGAATTAACAAAATAAAAAGATTATATAATTAGTAGTGCAAGGAATTAGACTTGCGCTATTTTTTTAAGGAGCATTCCTGTTAGAAGGATTTTCGGGGACTTGAACAAAAAGAGCCCTCTTGGTATGATGCGGGGTGTCAAATCGTCGACGAAATGACCCCTAATTTGTAACCAAGGAGGACTCCATAATGGATTTTAAACAAAATCAGAAAATAAATCAAGTCACCGAGAAAACACTTGTGGTCGGAATCGATATTGCCAAGCGTACGCATTACGCTTGCTTTGTAGATGATCGCGGTCGTGTGCTTCAAAAGTCTTTTGCTGTTTCCCAGTCTAATAGCGGTTTTAATTATTTCTATCAACGTATTTTGACCGCAATGAAAGAAAATGAAAAAACAGAGGTTATTGTTGGGATTGAACCTACTGGCCATTACTGGCTCAATTTAGCTTATTTCCTTGAGGAACGGGGCATCCCCTTAGTAATGACAAATCCGATGCACGTCAAACGTTCAAAGGAGTTAGACGACAATCTTCCAACTAAACATGACCGAAAAGATGCGCTAGTAATTGCTCGTCTTATTAAAGACGGTCGTTTCAGTTATCCGCGTATTTTAAAGGAAATGGAAGCAGAACTTCGTGTTGGCTCAACTTTTAGAAGCAAGTTGGTAGAGGAGTTAGGCTCTCTCAAAAACATGATGATTCGCTGGTTAGATCGCTATTTCCCAGAGTTTACTCAGGTGTTTCCTTCATTCGGAAAAATGGCTTTAGCTGTACTTGAATGTACTCCATTTCCGAGTGATTTTCACCAAAAACAACCCGATGAAGTCTTAACCCTTTATCGAAAGGTCGAGGGGCTAAAATCCCCACAAAGACCAAAAGCAGTGCGCCTTATTGAAGTCGCGGCTAACTCTATCGGGGTAACAGAAGGACGTGAGATGGCCCACATTGAAATCGCCACGCTCGTTCGCCGTTACCATCAATTAGAGAAAGATATCGAAAACATTACGGTGCACTTAGTTGAACTTGTAAAAACGTCTGTAGAGTATGAATGGCTATCAACCGTCCAAGGACTTGGAGATACCACCATTGTTGACTTATTAGCCGAAATTGGAAGCTTTTCACACTACGAAGATCCACGCCAACTTATCAAACTCGCGGGATTAACGTTACGTGAAAATTCCTCTGGTCTGCATAAAGGACAAAAACGTATTTCTAAACGGGGCAGACGAAAGTTACGTGCCCTCCTGTTCCGAGTTATGATGCCTATGATTCGCCATAATGAAGCCTTTAGAAAGCTGCACGAGTATTACACAAACCGTCAGGTTAATCCATTACGCAAGAAGCAATCTATCGTGGTTTTATGCGGTAAGCTATTAAAAGTATTACATGGAATTAGTACCAAGCACAAAGCGTTTGACGCACAGCGAATGATGAGGGATATTCCAGGTCTCGCAGAGGCTGTTTAAACCCTACATCCCCTTAATAAGACAATAAGACCTAGACAACAGGATGACACGGAGAAGCTGGCAATATATTTTCCATTCGACCTTGAGTCCCTAAAGGAGCTTCGCTAGCCTCTGCCTTATGACTAGACCGAACGAAGGAATGTAGGCACATAGATGCCCAGAGACATGGGAGGGTACGTCATCATAAGCTACGCAGAGATCCATTGTGCATCGCATAATTCCCTATCACTACTTTCTATAATTATCCAGTAGTGACCGCGTAGCGTACCCGTAGGTTGGAATAATTACACATAATATATAAATTCTGTTAGGAATCGTGTCGAAAAATATTTTTTTGACACCCCAACAACGGCTCAAACCGTTGATAAATCAATATTTATAGAGGGAAGGAAATATGACTGTAAATCGAATTTGCGAAATTACAAATGTGTCTAGAACTTCATTATATAGAAGGTTATCAGAAGGAGACAAATAATTTTCTCTATTTAATTATAAGGTCCGATTGTTTAATAATGCAGGGTATTCTTATATGAAATAGAATTTGCTTGCATAGAAGTGTAAAATTAGATAGGGAAAGAGTGATATAACAAACTTTTTTGCATAATGAAAAAGTTAGTCGTTGAGGAGTCGGGATGCAGATTTAAATTACAAATCGAGTTTTTGTGGCTGAGGGGTGCGATAATGAGCAAATTAATAGATAATAGTATATCAATATATGAGGCTTTACAAAACATCAAAGACGGAAAATATGTAATGCCAGCATTTCAAAGGCAATTTGTATGGGGGATGGAGCAGATTGAAAAACTGTGGGATTCTATTTTGTTGGATTACCCTATTGCTACATTTCTATTTTGGCGCGTTGATGATTCCAATGTAACATGGGATACATATTTCTGTAACTTTTTATCAGATGTTACATTTGATAGCAGAAAACAAGCTGATAGTGTTAATTACGATTTAACAGGCATTAATATTCATGATACTGATACGGCGGTATTGGATGGACAGCAAAGGCTAACATCGTTGTTTTTATCGTTGTTTGGGGAAGCATACATACGTCCGAATTACGCTAGAAAGAAATCTGGAGATAGGATTGTAACTAAATTACTTATAGAGCTGAACAAGAATAAGATATCAGTGGTTGAGGGAGAGTATAATAGCAAGAAATTTGATATTAAGTTTAGTGAAAAGATTGGTAGATTGAGTCCAACCCAATTTGAGATAAAAAATATCCTTTATGAGAAATTTCAAGATGAAACTACAAGAGAAAAAGCAATTGAAGAAGCCATTGTTCATGTTCCAGCAGACAGCAAGGATTACGCACGAAACATTCTACAAAAGTTGTATAATAAGGTTTTTGTTGAAAAGCTGGTAAGATATACTGAAATTATTGACATGAAACAAGACGATGCTCTTGAGATGTTTGTAAGGTTCAATAGTGGTGGCAAGGCACTGCGTAAATCTGAAATAACGATGTCAATTCTAGAGGCATACTGGCCAAGTGCGAAAACTGAGTTTGGGAAAATTCTCGTTGACTCGTATGCGCGTTTTGATACGGACTTTATTATCCGAGCAGCTTTGATGCTATATGGTGATGTTGTAAAATCCAACATTAACAAAAAGATTGCAGAGGAATTGAAAAACGATTGGAACGGATTCAAGAAAGCATTGACAAATACAGAAAGTCTTCTGAAGGAAATGAATATTGACGTAAGTCGTTTCTCGAGTAGCTGGAACGTACTGTTGCCAATTATTTATTACATTTATTATAATCCTGATGATTACGGCAAAAACATCAAGGGTGTTCGTGCTTATTTACTTAGGGCAATATTCTTTACTTATTTCCAATCCGGCACTACAGGCAAGCTGCAACAGATGAAAAGTAACATCAATAGCTTTGACTATGAAATTACAATTGAGATGCTCGACCAGATGAATGACTTGAGAGTTACAGATGGTAAAATTGAAGACGTACTCAACTCGGAAAAAGGTAGCAGAGTTGCTGGCGAGGTTCTATATTATTTGAATCTTGACTGGACAAGTAAGAACTATAAATATGAACAAGATCATCTTCACCCCGACAACAGGTTTATCGGAAGTAAGCCAGTATCTGTTAGTATAGCAGATTGGAAAAGATGGCACGGAATGCGAAATCGACTACCTAATCTACATTTGCTAGAAGGCAGAAGTAATGGTAGTAAAAATGATATGCGACTCGTTGATTATTACAACGATATGAACGATGAACAAAAGGTGGAATTTTATAAACAAGCTATGATTCCGCAAGATGTTTCACTTGATATAGAACACTTCGAACAGTTTTATGAGGCAAGAAAATCAATACTTGCAGAAAAGATACGTGAGTTGTTAGGATGATACCTTTTTCCGTGTGGGTAAAAATGAATTTAGATTCCTTTTAAATAATTGAATTAATGCTTAATAATCATCAAGAAGCACTTTAATTTATTTGTTGATAATAATTGTGTTTTATATTACTCTATTTAATACCATGATTGCCAATTTATTGGTTGTGGGGCGGTACCACACTTCCTCAAATCGTTGTCAATGCATTTAAGTGGAAATGGATGGTTTGCCGGAGTCCTATGGGCTGGTTTATTATCCACCAATATCGCTAATTTACTTGAATTAACTAAACTTTCTGGAGTGATTTGGATGATGCTAAATGGAACACCGATTTTCTTAACTACCCTTGTTGTCTTCGTGAGGAAGGACAAGTGTCATCAATTTTTGGATTGAGGACACAAGGGCCATAAACATTCCACGCCATAAAGTGGATTAACCAAGCCTGCCTTTTGGTGGGCTTTATTTATTTCACCTTTTTGGACTGTTGAAAATTGACAATAACATAAATAAAGTAATTTTGTCTGTTAGAATTGATTACAGCCAATGAAAAGTACCAGCGCTAACATACTTTTTACCACAGTTTGGTAAGAAAATTTTATTAAATTAAAAGTCAATCATTAATTATCATTACTTTAATTAATACTTTTAGACAGAATTACACGAATGTATTTCTGTCTTTTAGTTGAGAAGAGTTTTTATGTGTTGAATATATATCTCTTGAATATTTATTATATAATGTTTCTATCGCAGATAATTCCATAGGGGGAGTTTTGCTAGTTTGCGAAATAAATAATATACTCGGAGGATAACATTTTGAATATAAAAAATGCTGATATAGAGGCAATTTTAGAAGCCAAAGAAAAAAATCAGCTTGTAGTATTTATTGGAGCAGGTGTATCTGCAAATTCAGGCTTACCCTCTTGGGGAGAGTTAGTTAATAATTTCGCTAAAAGATTGGGTATTAATAGAACTTTAAGCTCTGAAGATTATTTAAGGATTCCTCAATACTTTTATAATGAGAGAAATAAACTGGAATACTATCAATTAATAGAGAGTGTTTTTGCTGGGAAGTATTCACCAAATATTTTACATGATCAGCTCCTATCATTAAATCCTAAACATATTATTACAACTAATTATGATGATTTAATTGAACAAGCTTTAGAAAAACATTATTTATTTTATAATAAGGTAGTAGAAGATAAAGATTTACCTTATGCTGCTAACAATAGATTATATATAAAAATGCATGGGGATATCCTTAAAAAGAATATTGTTTTAAAAGAAGATGATTATTTGAATTATTCAAGAGATTTTCGATTAATTGAAAACTACATAGAATCTATTTTTATAAATCATACTGTATTGTTTATTGGTTATTCCGTACAAGATTATGATTTAAAGCTGATTATAAAACGTCTTCAATCTACAATTGGTAATGATTTTAGAACTGCATATTTACTTAATGCTTCACCAAATATAGATAATTTTGAAAGAAGTTATTTTAAGAAATTTGGAATAAATATTATTGATATAAATTGTATACCTAACTCCTATGAGAAAAGGAATCGCTTAGAAAATTCTTTTGGTAACAATGTTTCAAATTTATTGGACTATATTAATAGTTACGAAGCAGATGATAAAAATTCATTAGATTATTTTGTGGAAAAGTGGAGTTCTTTCAAGGATGTCTACGCTGTTAGAGTAAGTGACTTGTTTCAAAAATTGAACATAACAAATATTAGTTATGAATTCAATGATCATCATTTACAAATAACACTACATCCTTCATTTACTGAACATTTATTTATTATGGGATTTATAATAGAAATGAACAGTATAAAAAAGGATTTAGAAGAATCATTATCTAATTCTCAAATAAATAATTATATGTATATACAAGAAGTTCTATCTAAAGCTGATATAAAAACAATAACAGTTATTAAAAGAGGTAATAATTTTAAAAGAGAAATAGAAACATTTGAAGTGAAAACAAAAGAGGAAGATTGGAAACCTAAAGTTGTAAAACATATTGAAGATAATAGTTATGTTGAATTAGAAAACACAATAAATGAGATTAAATTACGTAACCCTAACTTATCTTACTTTGAAAATTTATCTTTAAGCTATGCATACGCTCATCTCAACCAATTTGTTAGCGCCAATGAACAATTAAAAAATATTTCTTTAAAGGCTTATAAAGAGAAGAAATACAATATGTATTATTTATCAAACTTTAACAAACTAGTAATAACAAAGTTATTAAAATCTCCGGCCATGCTACTGAGTGGACATCTTGCAGAACCTTTTTCTCAGGAATATATCAATGAGTTAAAAAGCGTTATCGAAATGAATACAGAGATAAGAGAAAGTTTTAATCAATTGACTTCAAGTGAGAAAGAGAGCTTTAAAT